>NZ_JBIRZZ010000002.1:357666-852359 GCF_044391385.1 Streptomyces sp. NPDC018693
GTACGTCTCATGCAGGACAGCGTCGCGATGGACACCTTCCCGGCCCTGGAGCTGGGCATGCAGGAGCTGGAAGCCATGGAGGCCCCGGGCTGGTGGACCGCCGCCGGCGTCAGCGCCGGTGTCGTGGTCGCCTCGGCGGCCGCCTACGGCAGCTACGTCGCCTCCGCGGCCCTCATCGCCACCTGAGAAGGCCGTACCGCACCCGGCGGTGAAGCCCCGCACAACCCCTGATCGACCCACACGGAACAGGAGTACGTCTCATGCAGGACAGCGTCGCGATGGACACCTTCCCGGCCCTGGAGCTGGGCATGCAGGAGCTGGAAGCCATGGAGGCCCCGGGCTGGTGGACCGCCGTCGGCGTCAGCGCCGGTGTCGTGGTCGCCTCGGCGGTCGGCTACGGCAGCTACGTCGCCTCCGCGGCCGTCATCGCCACCTGAGAAGGCCGTACCGCACCCGGCGGTACACCCCGCGCCTTCTGATCGACTCACACGGAAACAGGAGAAAGCAATGCAGGACGTTCTGAAGCGGGACATCACCCCCGAGAACCTGGAGCTGGGCATGCAGGAGCTGGAAGCCATGGAGGCCCCGGGCTTCTGGTCCGGCTTCAAGCAGGGCCTCGTCATCAGTGGCATCGCCGTCGCGAGCGCCACGCTCGCCACCTGATCGCACCGGTAGCCTCGGGCTGCCCCGATCACAGTGGGCCGGACTCCCGGTCCAGCAGGGTGACTTGGTCCCGTGGCGGTAGCGCAGGCCACCGCCACGGGCCCCCGCACCCGATCACGCACCACACGCACAGAGCTGAAGGAAGAGGGAGCGAACATGCCGAAGGGGAACCCCCGCAAGGGCACGAACGGTCAGCTGGGGACGACGGCCGCGCTGCTCGCGCTGGCACTCGCCGTCGCCAACACGCTGCTCTCCGGGGTAGCGCTCATCGTCGTCATGACGGTCATCGGCCTCGGCCTGGTCGGCTGCGCCGCCAAGCTCGGCGCCAACATCGCCGCGAGCAAGCGATGAGCGCCGCCGGCGTCGTCCGCGCCTCGGGCCTCACCAAGGAGTTCGGCCCGCTCACCGCTGTGCAGGACGTGACCTTCGAGGTCCGCCCCGGCCGGGTGACCGGACTGCTCGGCCGCAACGGCGCCGGCAAGTCCACCACCCTGCGCATGATGCTCGGCCTGGTCCGTCCCACCTCCGGCACCGCCACGATCTTCGGCCACCCCTACACCGAACTCCCCGACGCGGCCCGCCGCGTCGGCGTCTGCATGGACGGCATCGGCCCCACCCCCGGCGCCTCCGGCCGCCGCGACCTGCGGATCTGGGCCCGCACCCTCGGCGTCTCCACCTCCCGCGTCGACGACGTACTGGAGCGCGTCGGCCTCACCGACAGCGCCGACCGCGCCGCCAAGGGCTACTCCACCGGCATGCGCCAGCGCCTGGCCCTCGCCACCGCCCTGCTCGCCGACCCCGAACTGCTCATCCTGGACGAGCCGGCCAACGGCCTCGACCCGGACGGCATCCGGTGGCTGCGCGACACCCTGCGCGCCCTGGCCGCCGAAGGCCGCACCGTCCTGGTCTCCAGCCACCTCCTCGCCGAGGTCGAGCAGACCGTGGACGACGTCGTCGTCATCCAGCGCACCCTGCGCTTCTCCGGCTCCCTCGCGGAACTCACCTCCGACGGCGCCGTACGCCTCGAAGACCGCTTCTTCTCGCTGGTGGACGGGGACACCGAGACCACCGCGCGCACCGAAAGGCCGTCCTATGCGTAACGTCCTCGCCGGCGAGTGGATGAAGGCGTGGACCGGCCGCACCTGGCTGATCCTCGCCGCCACCGGGATCTTCATGTCCCTGCTGACCAGCTTCGGCTACGCCTCGCAGGGCGACGAGGCCGTCACCCTCGGCAGGACCACCACCGCCGCCGTCACCGACGACATGGCCCAGGCGTGGATGATGACCTTCCTGATGTCCGCCGTGTTCGGTGGCATTCTCGTCACCCGCGAGTACCACTCCGGCGCCATCGCCCGCTCGGTCCTGCTCAGCGGCGGCCGGCTGCGGCTGCTGTCCGCCAAGGCCCTCGTCGCCGCCGCGGTCGGCCTCCTCAACGGCCTCCTCGCCGCCGGCCTCGCCGTGCTCTGTGCCTTCACGATCCCCGGCCACTTCGGCTACAGCACCGACTGGACCGGCCACACCACCCGGATCGTCCTCGGTGTGGTCACCGTCAACGTGCTCGCCGCGCCCTGGGGCGCGCTCCTGGGCTGGATCATCCGCAGCCAGCTCGCCACCGTCGTCACCGTCATCGCGCTCACCCTCCTCGTGGAGCCCGGCCTCCAGCAGATCGCCCCGAAGCCGGCCGCCTACCTGCCCACCATCGCGATGAGCTCCGTCTACCTCGACGGCAAGCCCGAGCTGCTCTCCGTACCGCTGGCGCTCCTGGTCCTCGCCGGCTGGCTCGCCGCCGCCGGGACCGCCGCCCGCAAGCTGCTGCTCTCCCGCGACGTCATCTAAGGCGTGATCGAGACATGTCCACCAAGACGCTCATCCGGAAGGCGGTCGCGAAGTCGGCCACCCGGCCGGCCACCGGACCGGTCGGCGAACGGCTCGCCAAGCCGGCCACGCAGCCGGCCACCACCGTCGCCGACTGGGACCCCGCGCTCCTGGAGCGCCCGCGCATCGCCGCGAACGTGGAGATCCACGAGCCCATCGAGGCCGGCGCCCCGTGGGTCCTCCAGCGCGGCAACCACCAGCACTTCCGCCTCCAGCCCGACATGGCGCGCCTGGTCCGGGCGATGGACGGCCGGCTCGACCACAGCGGCCTCGCCGAGGTCCTCGGCCCGCCGTGGACCGCGCAGCACGTCGCCACCGCCGTGCGCAAGCTCGCCGAGACCAGGGTCCTCGACGACGGCAAGCCCGCCGAACGCCGAAGCACCTGGTTCCGCTTCGTCCCCCCGATGACCCTCCAGTTCACGCTTCTGCGCCCCGAGCGGCTCCTGACCCGCCTCGCGCCCCTCATCCGGCTGCTCGCCGGACGCGCCTCGGCCGCCGTCGCCGCCCTGTTCGTCCTCGGCGGCGTCCTCGCCCTGGCCGCGATGGCCCCCGAGTTGGACGCGGCCCTCGGCCGACCGCTCCCCTTCCTCGCCTACTTCGGCGTCCTGTTCGGGGTGCTCGCCACCACCGCCGTCCACGAGGTCGGCCACGGCGCGGTTCTCACGTACTACGGCGGACGGCCCAGCCGCATGGGCTTCATGCTCTTCTACATGTCGCCCGCCTTCTTCTGCGACGTCTCCGACGGCTGGCGGCTCTCCCGCAAGGAACAGCGCGTCCGGGTCGCCCTCGCCGGCATCGCCACCCAGACCGTGATCGCCGGGGCGGCCGCCCTGACCGCCCTGTTCCTCGGTCCCTCGGACCTCCGTGACGCCGTCCTCGTCTTCGCCGTCGCCACCTACACCAGCGGCGTCGTCAACCTGCTGCCGTTCGTGAAGCTCGACGGCTACATCGCCCTCATGAGCCACCTCGACGTCCCGCACCTGCGCGACCGGGCCATGACCGACGCCCGCCGCTTCCTCGCCGGACTCCTCTTCGGCGGCCGCGACCGCACCCGCGAACTCGACGGCCACGCCTGGGCGGTGGCCTTCGGGCTGGCCTGCATGGCCTTCCCCCTCTACATCGTCGCCGGTGCCCTGACCCTGTGGTCCGACCTGTTCCAGCGGCTCGGCGCCGTCGGCACCGGCACCGTGCTGATGGCCGTCTGCTACCTGCTGTACCGCCTCGGCCTCGGCTACAGCCGCCTCGTCGCCCAGGGCCGCGCCGCCGGAGCGCCGCTGTGGCGTACGGTCACCGCGACCGCGCTGCTCACCGCGGCGGCCGCAGCCGCGCTGGTCTTCGTCAAGCTGCCGCACACCATCGCCGCCGGGTACGTCGCCCAGGACCGGGGCCGCGTGGAGCTCGTCCTGCCGAGCTCCGCCGACCTCTCCGACATCCGCCCGGACTCCGCGGTCCGCCTCTACCGGACCGGGCTGATGACCCGCGAGCAGACCGGCACCGCGAGCGTCGCCGCGCTGACCCGCACCGAGACGACCGCACCCCTGTCGGCCTTCCTGCCGGTGTCCTCCACCCCGCTGGAACTGCCCGTCGTCAGCCTGCCGCTGACGGTGGACCAGGCCCCGGCCGACCGCGTCGGAGCGGCGCAGGTGGACCTCGGCGAACTCCCGCTGGGCGAGTGGCTGTACACGAAGTACGTCGCCCCGCTCTGGCGCCGGTAGGCCGCCGCCTCCCGTCTTCCCGCCCCGTCACGAACGGAGAGCACCATGGATCTTCGCTACCTGAACTACTGCCAGCCGGGCAATCCGTTCTACGACGTACCGGCCACCGCTGCCGCCGCCGACGCCGGCGTCTTCCCGGCGGTGACCGGCCCCCTCCCCGAGGGCTGGACCCGCACCGACAACACGCACTGGCTGCTGATGACCCCGCCCGACACACGGCTGCCGGGGCAGGGCTGGAAGATCCACGTGTCGGCCACCCTCGACAACGCCGAACGCGTCCTCGGCCTGGTCTGGGACCACTGCGTCGCCGAGCGGGTCACCTTCAAGTTCATCCGCAGCGCCGGCATCCTCAAGATGCGCAACAGCAAGTACGGCGACCGCGGCAGCAGCGGCAAGTTCGTCACCGTCTACCCCACTGACGAGGCGCAGCTGGAGCGGATCCTGCGCGGCCTCGGCGACGTCCTCGACGGCGAGCGCGGGCCCACCATCCTCAGTGACCTGCGCTGGCGCTCCGGCCCGCTGTACGTCCGCTACGGCGGCTTCGTCTCCCGGCTGGGCCGCTCGGAGACCGGCGAGCTGGTGCACTGCATCGAGGATCCCGAAGGCCGACTGGTGCCCGACGTGCGCGGCCCGTCCTTCCGGCCGCCGTCCTGGGTGTCGCTGCCCGCCTTCCTCGGCGAGGCCCTCGCCGCCCGCAACGCCGGGACTCTTCAGGGTTTCCCGTTCCGCGCCACCAAAGCCCTGCACTTCTCCAACGGCGGCGGCGTCTACGAGGCCACCGACACCCGCACCGGCGGCCGGGTCCTGCTGAAGGAGGCCCGCCCGCTGGCCGGGCTCGACGAGGAGGGCGCCGACGCCGTGGCCCGGCTGGAGCGCGAGCACTGGGCGCTGGACAAGCTCGCCGGCCTGGACTGCATCCCGTCGGTCGTGGACTACCGCAAGGGCAACGAGCACTGGTTCCTGGCCCGCGAGTACGTGGACGGCAAGCCGCTCGCCCGGGTCCTCCTCAGCCGCAACCCGCTCGTCAACGACGACCGCACCGACGGCGCGTACGCCGCGTACACGGAGTGGGCCCTGAAGATCATCGACCAGGTCGAGCGGGGCGTCGAGGCCATGCACGCCAAGGGCGTCGTCTTCGGCGACCTGCACCCCAACAACATCCTGGTCCGCCCCGACGACACCATCTCCTTCATCGACCTGGAGACCGCGACCCCGGCCGACGCGCGGTCCGCGCAGGCCATCGGGGCCCCCGGCTTCCGCGCCCCCGCCGGCTACCAGGGGACCGCCGTCGACCGGTACGCCCTCGGCTGCGTCCGGCTCGGCGTGTTCCTGCCGCTGACGGTCATGGCCACCTGGTCCCGGGCCAAGCTGGACCAGCTCATCGGCCTGGTCACCGAGCACTTCCCGGTGCCCGCCGGCTTCGCCGAACGGATTCTCGACGACCTCGGCACCGACCCGCACCCCGGGCAGCTCCCCGACACCGACCCGAGGCCCCTGTGGACCGCGCCCACGGCCGGCACCTGGCCCGCGCTGCGGACCACCCTCGCCGAGGACCTGCTCGACAGCGCCACCCCGCACCGCGAGGACCGTCTCTTCCCCGGCGACATCGAGCAGTTCTCCGTGCCCGGCGGCGGCGCCACCTTCGCCTTCGGCGCGGCCGGCGTGCTGTGGACGCTCGCCGAGCTGGGCCTCGCCCCGGCCGACGAGCACCTGACCTGGCTGACGGACGCCACCGCCCGCGTCACCGACATGGGCCCCGGCTTCTACGACGGGCTGAGCGGCGTCGCCTACGCCCTGGACCGGCTGGGCCGGACCGGGGAAGCCGCCGCCGTACTGGAGCGGGTCCGCCGGGCCCCGCTGGAGGGCGTCGACCACAGCCTCTTCGGGGGGCTGGCCGGCATCGGCCTGACCCACCTCCACTTCGGCGACACCGACGAGGCCACCCGGATCGCCGCCCTCCTCGCCGACCAGGCACCGGGCGGGGTCGCGGGCCGCCCACGGCCCGGCCTGCTGCGCGGCCATTCGGGCGGGGCGCTGCTGATGCTCCGGCTGTACGAAGCCACCGACGACGCCAAGTACCTCCACCTGGCCGGTGAGTTGGTGCGGCACGACCTCGCGGAGGCGGGCTGGTCCGAGGGCCGTGAGACCGCCGGCTCCGAGGACGCCCCCTGGAAGGTGCCGTTCCTGGCCTTCGGCGGCGCCGGCCTGGGCATGGCACTCCACGAGGTGGCGCGCCGGCTGCCCGACCCGGAGTTCACCCGGGCCAGGGACGCGCTGCGCGAGCAGGCCGACCCGTCCTTCATGCTGAACGCCGGACTCTTCCACGGCCGGGCCGGAACCCTGCTGGCCCTGCGCCACCTGCACGACGGCTCCGCCGCCACCGACCGGGCCGTCCGGCGCCACCTGGACGCCCTCGGCTGGCACGCGGTGCGCTGCGACGGCCACCTGGCCTTCTTCGGCGACCACACCTTGCGCCTGTCCGCGGACCTGGCGACCGGTACGGCCGGCGTCCTCCTCGCGGTGGAGGCCGCGCTGGGCGACACCGGCCCCGGCCTGCCGTTCCTCGCGCCGAGCCCCCGATGACCTGCAAGGAGTCCCCGATGACCACCACCACGACGTACCACTTCGTCATCGCCCCCGACGGCCGTGGACCCGAGGGATCGGCTCCGGAGCTGGCGGCGGTGCGGCTGATCTCGTTACTGCCACCGGGGTGGACCTACGCGCCCGAGTTCCCCGACGGGACGGTGTCCCTGCGGCTGACCCCGCCGCCCGGGACCACCGACGAGGCCGCGCACGCCGTCTTCGCCCGGACCCTCACCGACCCGAGCCTGCGGGGCTGGACCTGGACGAACCCCCCGGCCTGAGGTGCACGGCACCACCACTGCGCGGCACCATGCGGCAAGATCAGGGCGGTTGTCGCTTCCCCGTCGGCCCCGGCCACGGACCTCATGCCGGTGCTCAGGCGCCGCCAGCGGGTGCCTGGTCGGCAGTCGGCCGCGATCAAGGCCGTCCTTCCCAAGGCCACCACCTGATCCGTGTGTTCGGCCCGGCGTCGGAGTGAGGGGCCGCCGGACAGTCTGCCCCTGCATTCCCTCGCCGACGGCTGTGTGTCACGCTGTCCCGCAGCGGCTGCGGAGGAGTTCCACACCGTCGCCTTCGAGGTCGTCGCAGTACGTCGCGCGTCCGGTCATGGCCATTACCAGGGCCATGGTGGGGCCGGACACCACAGGCCCGGAACCGGTCGTGAAAGGGCCGTCGTCCGCGGTGAGTCTCAGGCCGCCGATACGTCCCTTGGCGACGACCACGAGGTCTGAGCCCTGGTAGTACTCGGCCACCTGGGTGACGACGTCGATCGGGTGGTCGTGACGGATGCCCAGTGGGCGGCGGATGTCTTCTCCGTGCACGAGCGTCTCGCCCAGCATGGCGATGGCAGGCAAGGGAGGCTTGGTCGTGCTCGGGACGATGCGCCGGAATCGCTGAAGAGTCTCGGCCGGAGTCGCGCCCAGCTGCTCGGCCAGCCGCACGGCCACCTGCTTGTCGAAGTCGAACCGGCAGCGGATCACCCCCGCCAGCCAGCGCACGGCGTTGAGGCTCGCCGCCGCGGTGAGGTGTGCCAGCACCTCGCGCACCGTCAAACCGGTGCACAGCGACGGGGTTGTCCACTGCTCGTCGGTCAGGTCTTCGAGGTCGGCCGCCAGCGCCGCTCGCTCAGCGCGGATCAAGGGCCAGATGTCACTCCCGCGGCCGCGGTGTGCTGTCAGCTCCGGATCAGTCATTGGGGAAGGTCTCCTCGTCTCTCACCAGTCTTCGCGAAGGAGACTCCTGCTCCGGAGGAAAGTCATCGCTGGTGGCGGGTGGGCGTCCCGGGGTGCTCAGATCCGCTCGCAGGGTCGCCGCCACCGCGTCGAGGGTTTCGCTGAACTCCCGCTTCCAGTAGCTGACTTCGGTGGGGTGGGCGTCTGTGAGGGTCAGGGTGAGGGTCAGGGTGAAGTGGCCCGTCGGGGTCTCGCGGAGTTCGTTTCGGATCGCGGCGATGTCCGGGGTGTTGAGGTGGCGGAAGGTGATCGTCCCGGTGGGCTCGTCGGGGGTGACCCGCTGGAGGAACAGGCGGTCGCCGCGGTGGATCTCGCGTAGGAAGCCGTCCTCGTAACGCTCCATGACGCGGACCCGGGTGATCGCGGGGACGTAGTCCAGCGGCTGTTCCGCCTTGTGCAGGAGGGCCTGCCACAGGCGTGCGCGCACCCGGGCGGGGTCGGTGCCGGCCCGGGCGACGACACGGGTCCACGAGAGCGTGAGCATCACCGCAGTGTGGGACCGGCTTTCGAGGCCGGCGAGGGAATGCGTCGTCATTCGTCACGTGTGCGGGAAACCTGACGGAGATCGACGGACGCCGTGCGGGACCTGACGGAATTCCGCCCCCGCGCTGCCGCCGCCCGCTCGAATTCCCTCAAGGTGACCGCGGGCCTTTTTCATCCGCCCGAAAAGGAACAACCAGCCGAGACGGTCGAGAGTCACGAGTCGAGATTCAGGAGAGCCGATGTCTGTTCGGTTTGACGGCCAGGTCGTCCTCGTCACCGGGGGAGGTGAGGGCATCGGCCGCGCCGCGTCCGTCGCGTATGCGCGGGGCGGTGCCCGGGTCGTGGTCGTCGGGCGGGACGGTGGGCCGCTCGGCGAGACGGTGGAGCTGGTCCGTGCGGCGGGTGGAACGGCGGATGCCCTGGTGGCGGATCTGTCGGACGCCGATGGTGCCGGCCACGCGGTCGCCGAGACGGTGGGGCGGCACGGGGCTCTCGACGTCGCCTTCAACAACATCACCGAGCGCGGCGCACGGCAGCCGGTCGCCGACATCCGCGAGGACGTCTGGGGGCAGACCCTGGCGGCCAACCTGACCGGTGTCTGGCGGGCCATGAAGCACGAGATCGCGCACATGGAGAAGGCGGGCGGCGGCGTCATCGTCAACACCGCCAGCAACATCGGTGTCCAGGGCATGCTGCCCGGCCTCGGCGCCTACGCCGCGTCCACCGCCGCCGTCAGCGCGCTGACCCGCACCGCGGCCCGCGAGTACGCCGCGAAGGGCATCCGCATCAACGCGGTCAGTCCCTGCCCGCTGGGCCGGGGCGCCAGCGCGGAGGAGATCGCCGACACCGTCGTATGGCTCTCGTCCGCCGCGGCCGCCTACATCGTCGGCCACGACCTGGTGCTCGACCGCAAGACATCCGGGTGACCGACCACGAACACGAGAGGGACGTGAGACACGATGGCCGACATACTCATCGCCGGCGGCGGCATCGGCGGACTGGCCGCGGCGCTCGGTCTCGCCCGGCGCGGACACCGGATCACGGTGCTGGAACGCCGCGAGATCTTCACCGAGGTCGGCGCCGGCATCCAGCTCGGCCCGAACGCCTTCGCCGCACTCGACCGGCTCGGCGTCGGCCAGGAGGTCCGCGACCGCGCCGTGCTCGTCGACGAACTGCGCTTCATGGACGGCACCACCGGCGAACGCGTCGCCGCCCTGCCGCTCACCGGCGCCTACCGCGAGCGCTTCGGCAACCCGTACGCCGTCGTCCACCGCGTCGACCTGTACGTACCGCTGCTGGAGGCGTGCCGCCGCCACCCGGCGATCGAACTGCGCGGCCGGCAGCACGTCGTCGGCTACGAGCAGCGGGCGGGCCGGGTCTCGGCCGTGCTGGCGGACGGCGCGCGCGTCACCGGCGACGCCCTGATCGGTGCCGACGGGCTGCACTCCGCGATCCGCGCCCAGCTCGTCGGCGACGGCGCGCCCCGCGTGTCCGGGCACACCATCTACCGGGCCGTGATTCCCATGGAGGAGGTGCCCGAGGAACTGCGCTGGAACGCCGTCACCCTGTGGGCCGGCCCCAAGTGGCACTTCGTGCACTACCCGATCGCCGGGGGTGGTCACCTGAACCTCGCGGCCACCCGTGACGACGGCGCGACCCAGGCCGTCGCCGGGGTCCCGGCCGACCATGCCGACGTCCTCGCCTCCTTCCCGCACCTCTCCGGCGCCGCGCGCCGGCTGCTGGAGCTGGGCCGGGACTGGAAGGCATGGGTGCTGTGCGACCGCGACCCCGTGGACCGCTGGACCGACGGCCGCGTCACCCTCCTCGGCGACGCCGCACACCCCATGCTCCAGTACGCCGCCCAGGGCGCCTGCCAGGCCGTGGAGGACGCGGTGCTGCTCAGCGGGCTGCTCGACGGCTGCCCCGCCGACTACGAGCAGCGCCTGGAGAAGTACGGCGCCCTGCGCCGCGAACGCACCGCCCGCGTCCAGCTGGTGGCCCGCGAGATGGGCCGGCAGGTGTACCACGCGGCCGGTCACGCGCGCGTGGAGCGCAACGCCCTGCTGTCCTCGCTGACCGAGACGGACCTGCACGACAGGCTGGCCTGGCTGCACGGCGGTGGCCCTCTCACCGACTTGACACCTTGTGCGGCCGAACGTGGTGCGGGCGGCCCGAATTCGGCAGAGTGAGAGAGGCAGGAAGGAAACAGCCGTGAATCCTCTTGAATTCGCCGCACCTCACGCCGAATCGCACGACGACATGTGGAGGGGAAACACCCCTCTTCTGCCTTCCCTCCGACGTGAACCCCGACGCGAACCCCGACGTGAACTCCGACGAGAAGAAGCGAGAATGACCGGCTTTCCTGAATTCCGCGACCACCTCGGCGGAATCTCCCCGGACGCCTGGGAGTCCCTGGCCGCCGGCCGGCTCTACTCGTCCGCCGACTGGCTCCGCTTCTGCGCCACCGACATCGGCGGCCGGACGGCCACCGGCACGGTCCGCACCGAGGACGGAGCGGTGCCGGTCACCGCGGTGACCGAGGAGCCCAACTCCTTCTACCAGTGGCACACCCAGCTCACCGCCCGCGGCCTGCCCTCCCCCGACCCGTCGGGGCTGCTGGTCGGACAGCGGCGCGGCTACCGCACCAGCCTGCTCACCCGGGACGGCATCGACGCCGACAAGGCGGCGCCGGGCCTGCTGGACGCCGTACGGGCGCTGGCGGCGCGGCTGCCCGGCAGCGAGCTGCTGCCGGAGGCGGCGCCCGGGCGGCCGGCGCCGAGCGTCGCGGCCTTCCTGGCCACCGAGGACGCGCTCGCGTTGTGCGCGGCCGGGGCCGGTGCGGTGCCGGTGCTGCTCACCACGGACGCCTGGGTGAGCGTGCCGGAGGGCGGCTGGGAGGCGTGGCTGCGCACCCTGCCGTCGAAGGGCCGCCGGGACTCGGTGAAGCAGGAGGTCAAGGCGTTCGCCGCGGCCGGCTACGAGATCACCCGGGTGCCGCTCGCCGACAGCTACGAGGAGGCGGCCGGGCTGCTGGCCGCCACCCAGAAGCGCTACGGCCACCCGTACGACCTCGGTGTCCTCACCGAGTCGTTCCGCCGCCAGGCCGCCGCGATGGGGCCGAAGGCCGAGGTGCTGTTCTGCGCCCGCCCCGGCGAACCCCCGGTCGGCTTCAGCCTGTTCTACGTCCACGGCGACACCCTGTACGTGCGCGCGGTCGGCTTCGACTACGAGCGGCTGGTGCGCGGCGCCGCCGAGTACTTCAACCTCGTCTACTACGCCTCGGTGCGCCTCGCGGCCGACGCCGGGCTGCGCTGGATCCACCCCGGCATCGAGTCGCCCGACGCCAAGGCGCTGCGCGGGGCGCGGCTGCGGCCGCTGTGGCTGCTCGACCTGAGCGAGGACAGCGTCCTGGCCGGGCACGGGGAGCAGGTCCGCGCGTACAACGCGGCCCGTACCGAGGAGCTGGCCGCGATCTCGCCGGCTGTCTCGAAGGCGCTG
Organism: Streptomyces sp. NPDC018693; assembly: GCF_044391385.1. Taxonomy (NCBI): domain Bacteria; kingdom Bacillati; phylum Actinomycetota; class Actinomycetes; order Kitasatosporales; family Streptomycetaceae; genus Streptomyces; species Streptomyces sp. NPDC018693. The sequence goes on from NZ_JBIRZZ010000002.1 coordinate 369,716, forward strand.
GAGCGTGAACTCTTCGCGCCCTTCTGCTGAACCACCCGAACCATTCCGCGCCACCGCTGAGTCCCGTCATGCCCGAAATCATCCGGAAGGGGTCCCCACCCGTGTCCCGCGACAGCTCCCCCAGCGCCCCGGACCGGCCCCAGGCCGTCCTGTTCATGGGCGATCTGGTCGTCCTGGCCCGGCAGGGCCGACTCGTCCAGGAGACGCTCGCCCGCGATCTCGTCCCGCTCGCCGTGGTGTCGAAGGACACCGACCTGGCCCGGCTGGACGCCGTACGGTCCGACCCGGCGCACTCCCTGCACGGGCTCGGCGAGGTCGTACAGGTCGCCGACGCGAGGATCGCGTCCGTGCTGCCCGCCGTACAGCCGCTGCTGCGGCGCTACGACGTGCGCGGGGTCATCTCCGTCGGCGAGGTCTTCGTCGAACCGGTCGGTGTGCTCGCCGACTGCCTGGGGCTGCCCGGCTCCGGGTCGGCGGCCGCGGTGATCTGCCGCAACAAGCTGCTCCAGCGCACCGCCGTACCCGAGTTCTCGCCGCGCTGGCAGGTCGTGCCGGTCGCGGAGCGGGCCTCCTTCACGCTGCCCGACGGGGACTTCCCGGCGGTGGTCAAGCCGGCCGGGCGGTTCTACAGCTCCGGTGTCACCGAGGTCGCCGACCAGGACCAACTGACCGCCGCGCTCGCCGAGTTCGGTGACGACGAGATCTCGCTGGTGGAGAGCCGGGTGCGCGGCGCCGAGTTCTCCGTCGAGGCGCTCGTGCAGAACGGCGAGGTGCTGTGGTCGGGGGTCACCGGCAAGGAGACCAACGAGGACGAGGGCCCCTTCTTCACCGAGCTGTCCCACACCAGCCCGGCGCTCGTCAGCCCCGAGGACGAGGCGGCGCTGATCGAGGCCAACGCCGAGATCCTGCGCCGGGTCGGGGTGCGCGACGGCATCACCCACGGCGAGTACCGGCTCACGCCCGACGGAGTGGTCCTGATGGAGATCGCCGCCCGGCTGCCGGGCGACGCCATCACGTTCCTGTGGGAGCTGGCCACCGGCGAGCCGGTCGAGCCCGTGATGCTCGACCTCGCCCTCGGCGTCCCGGCCCGCTACCCGGCGCCCCGGCGCCGCGCCCGCCAGCAGTTCGTCGACCACCCCTACGGCGTGCTGCGGGGCGTCTCCGCGGACGGCGCGGAGGTGTCCTGGCCGTCGCGTGACGACCGCTGGCCGCTGATGACCCCGGTCGCCGCGGACGCCGAGCCCGGCACGCGCGGCGTCCTCGTGGGCCGGCTGCCCGGCGATGTGCTCGGGCCGCAGATGCACTCCGGCCACCGCTCGGTCTCGGTGGTCGTCGACGCGCCGCTGGACGCCGACCTGGACCTCGCGGCGAAGCACGCCGTGGAGCGGGTGTCGCTGCACGTCGACCCCGTCTGAGCCACCACCCAGAGAAACCGTCAGGGAAACGAACAAGAGAGGTACACCATGGCCACTGCCGTCGAGACCCCCCTCTGCCTGGTCTGCGACACCGAGTTCGAGATCGACGCGGACTGGGAGAAGGGCGAGATCACCGAGTGCGGTGCCTGCGGGCAGGAGCACGAGATCGTCGAGAAGGCCGGCGACGCCGTCCGCGTCGAGCTCGCGCCCGAGGTCGAGGAGGACTGGGGCGAGTGACGTCCGAGCCCGAGGTCCTGCTGTCGGTCACCATGCTGCGGCCGGACGAGAAGCTGCTGCTGAACGCGTTGCGCGCGCAGGACGTGCGGGTGCGGACCGTGCTGCCGAAGGACCTGTCGCAGGTGCTGGCGGGGCAGGGCGCCCCGCCGGCCCTCGGCCTGATCCGCAACCTGTCCCACCGGGAGGCGCACGGCACCGCCCAGCGTCTGACGGTCATGGGCGTCACCACCCTCAACCGGGCGTCCGCGATCGAGATCTGCAACGACAAGGGCCTGCAGGCCCTGCTCTTCGCCCGGTACGGCATCCCGCACCCGGTCACCGTGCACGCCCACGGCTACGACCAGGTCCGCGAGACGGTGGCCGGGCTCGGCCACCCGGTCGTGGTCAAGCCGGTCAGCGGCTCGTGGGGGCGCGGGGTGTCCCTGCTCACGGACCCGGCGGGCACCGAGGCGTGGATCGGCGGGCGTGAGTCCGCCGACGCGGCCGGGCGGCTGTTCCCGGTGCTGGTGCAGGAGTACGTCGACAAGCCCGGCCACGACCTGCGGGTCGTCGTCGTGGGACGCACCCCGGTGGTGGCGATCGAGCGGGTCTCGGCCGACTGGCGCACCAACACCCATCTGGGCGCCGAGGTACGGCGCGTGGAGATCACCGCCGAGATCGAGAAGCGGTGCGCGCAGGTCGTGGACGCCCTCGGTGAGGGCTTCTACGGAGTCGACCTGGTCGAGAACCGCGCCACCGGCGAGCTGCTGGTGCTGGAGGTCAACGCGAACCCGGAGTTCGCCAAGTCGTCCGCGCGGCACGGGGTCGACGTGGCCGGACTGCTCGCCCAGTACGCGGCACAGACGGCCGTCCGCACCGCGGCCGTCGGCTGAATCCCCACACAAGGAGAACCGGAAGACCCCATGGAACTCTTCGACACGGCGACCGTGCTCACCCGGGTCATGACCTCGGGTGTGGTCATGAGCATCGAGAAGAACGACCGCGAACTGCCGGGCCTGGAGCGGCTGCTGACCAAGCGGACCGGTCGTGCCGAGGCCGTGCTGGTCAACAGCCGCAGCGCGGCCGTGCACTCCGCGCTGGCCGGCCAGGGCATCGGGCACGGCGACACCGTGCACCGGCCGGGTCTGGACGCCAAGGACACCGCGTTCCTCGCCTGGCTCGGCGTCCGGGTGAGTGACGACGCGCCCGAGGGCACCGTGCCCGCGTTCGACGACATCGCCCTGGACGCCGAGAACGCGCACCGGCTGACGGAGCTGGCCGCCGCCTCGACCGCGCCCGCGCTGGTCGTCGACCTCACCCCGCTGGGCTTCGGCCCGGCCGCCGCGGTCCTCAGCGACGACCCGGCGATCCGCTCCCGCGCCGAGCGGCTGAAGATCTTCGGCGCGCACGACCTGCGGACCATGTGGACCCAGCAGGAGGACGCCGCCGACCTGGTGCCCGGCGTCCAGTTCAACTACCGGCTCAGCCCTCTCGTCGCGGCCTGTGTCCGTATGGCCCTCACCCAGGCGGTCCGTCCCCTGGCTTCCACCGGAGCTGCCCAGTGATCACCGACTTCCCCAAGAGCCCGCTGCCGCTGCCCGATCCGGCGGAGCTGACCGACGAGCTCGCCGCCCTCGGCGGTGGCCAGATCATCCCGAAGGAACTGCGCAGGACCGTCTTCCCGGTCATCACCAAGGAGGACGTGTTCACGCTGATGCTGGCGCAGCGGCAGACGCCCGAGAAGGTCGTCGCCGACTTCGCCGAGTCGTACCGCAAGTACGTGGGCGCGAACTTCGCGCTGCCCACCGCGAGCGGCACCTCCAGCCTGCATCTCGCTCTGGTCGGCGCGGGGGTGCGACCGGGCGACGAGGTGATCGTGCCCGCGTTCACCTTCATCGCCACCGCGCAGGCCGTCGTCGCCGCGCACGCGATCCCGGTGTTCGTCGACATCGACCCGCGCACCTACTGCATGGACCCGGCCGCCGCGGCCGCCGCGGTCACCGAACGCACCCGCGCGATCATGCCGGTGCACGTGCACGGCCTGCCCGCCGACGTGCCCGCGCTGCGCGCGCTCGCCGACCGGCACGGCATCGCCCTGGTCGAGGACGCCTCGCACGCGCACTCCGCGAGCATCGACGGCCAGGTGGCCGGCTCCTTCGGCGACGCGGCCGGGCAGAGCCTGATGGCCGACAAGAACTTCCCGCTGGGCGGCGAGGGCGGCATCGCCTTCTTCCGCGAGGAGGAGTCGTACCGCCGGGCCGCCGACTACGTCCGTGGCAACGGCATCGACTACGAGATGTCGTGGATCGCCGCCGCGTTCGGCGCCGGCCAGCTGGCGCGGCTGCCGTACTACGACAGGATCCGCGCCCGCAACGCCGAGCTGCTCGGCAGGGCACTGGACGAGAGCGGCCTGTTCGCGCCGCCGTACGTGCCCGAGAGCCACGTCCACGCCTACAACATGTACCGGATCACGCTGCGCCCCGAGCGGGTCGGCCTGGAGGACCTGCCGGTGTGGGCGGTCAAGGAGGCCGTGCACGAACTGCTGGTCGCCGAGGGTGTCCCGGCACGGGAGTGGCAGAACACGCCCATCCCCTGCCACCTGCCGTTCCAGCACCGCGGCGGCTTCGGCGGCGGCTACCCGTTCACGCTGAACCCGGCCGCCGTGCGCGACCACCGGCCGCAGGACTTCCCCGTCACCGTCGGCATGCTGGAGTCCACGCTGGTGCTCTGCCGCGAGCTGCGCGCCCCCGTCGAGTACGAGCGGGCGCTGCGCTACGCCGACGCCTTCCGCAAGGTGGCCGCCCGCCCCGACGCGATCCGCAAGCTGGTCACGGACGGCGACTACCGCCGCCCCTACGAGAAGGCGGCCCGCCTTGGCTGACACCATACGCCGGGCCGTCGAGCCCGTGGTCCGGGTCGCCGTCGTCGGCGCCAGCGGCTACACCGGCGGCGAGGTCATCCGGCTCCTCCAGGACCACCCCCACGTCGAGATCGTCTTCCTGTCCGCCGAGCGCAACGCCGGCCAGTCCATCGGCTCGGTCCACCCGTGGCTGCGCAACTGCCCGCGCATGCAGAAGCGGAAGTTCCAGCCGCTGGACGAGATGCCCGAGGTGGACGTCGCGTTCAGCTGCCTGCCCACCGGGGCGCTGCCCGAGCGGCTGCCGCTGCTCGCCGAGCGCGCCAAGCGGGTGCTGAACCTCGCCGGGGACTTCCGGCTGCGCGACCCGCAGGACATCGCCGCGCACTATCCGAAGACGGCCGCGCACCCCCCGCTGGAGGACTTCGCGTACTTCGTGCCGGAGCTGACGTCCGTCGTCCCGCAGGGCCGGTTCATCAGCCTGCCCGGCTGCATGGCCGTCGCCACGATCTACGCCCTCTACCCGCTGCTCGCCGGGAACCTGGTCGGCCCCCGCGTCATCGTCGACGCCAAGACCGGCTCCACCGGCGGCGGCCGCACCGGCGGCGAACCCCCGGCCGAACGCTCCGGCAACTTCCGCGTCCACAAGCTGCACGGCCACCGGCACGCACCCGAACTCAACCAGGCCCTCGCCGAGTTCACCGGCGCCACCCTGGACCTGCAGTTCTCCACGCACAGCCTGGACGTGCCGCGCGGCATCCTGGTCACCGCCTACACCCAGCTGCTGCCGGACGTGGACCCCCTCGACGTCAAGCGCGCCTACGCCAAGGCGTACGTCGGCAAGCCCTTCGTCCGGGTCCGCCCGGCGCCGCGCGCCCCGCACGACTTCCCGATGCTGAAGGCCGTCGTCGGCTCCAACATCGCCGAGGTCGCGGTGTCCGTGCGCGACGGCGAGTGCGTGTCCGTCGCCGCCATCGACAACCTGGTCAAGGGCGCCGCCGGGCAGGCCATCCAGGCGATGAACATGCTGGTCGGCCTTGACGAGGGCACCGGTCTGCCCAGGACGGCGGTGGCGCCATGAGGCCGCTGTACGTGGTCAAGGCGGGCAGCGCCACCCTCGACCGCGGCACCCTCTACGACGAGATCGCCGCCCTGGTCGCCCGCGGCGCCCGCGTCCTGCTGGTCGCGGGCGGCGCCACCGGCATCGCCCGCCACTACGAGGCGATCGGCCGGCCCATGCCCGAGCTGCGGCTGCCCAACGGGGACACGGTGCGCTACTGCCCCCCGCAGGAGATGGCCCACATCGTCGACGCCTACGAGCGGGTCACCCTGCGGGACGTCGAGGCGGGCCTGCGCCAGGCCGGCCTGAGCGCCTTCACCTCCGTCGCCGCGCGCGGCGGACTGGTCGACGGCCGCGCCAACCGCCCCCTGAAGACGGTCACCCCGGAAGGCCGGGCCAGGGTGGTCCGTGACCACCGCGCGGGCGTCGTCACCGATGTCGACACCGCCCGGCTGCACATCCTCCTCGACGCCTACGACGTCGTGGCGCTCTGCCCGCCGGTGCGCGACCCGGAGGGGACAAGCCCGCTCAACGTCGACGCCGACATGCTGGCCGCCGCCCTGGCCAACGCCCTGGACGCCGACCATCTGCGCCTGGTCACCGGCACTCCCGGCCTGCTCACCGACCCGTCCGACCCGACGTCCACGCTGCGCCACGCCCACCCGGGCGAGGCCGGCGGATACGCGGGCGGCCGGATGCGGCAGAAGGTGCGCGCCGCCGAACTCGCCCTGGACGGCTCCGCCGACGTGGCGATCACCGGGCCGCACACCCTGGCCGACCCGTCCGGCTGGACCCGCTTCTGGCGCACCCAGGCACCCGACACCGATCTCACCCTGCTCAGCCGGGCCGTCGGCGTGCCCTCCGTCTCCGGCGACGAGCACGAACTCGCCGCGCTGCTGCGGGACTGGTGCGCCGAGCACGGCATCGACGCGACCATCGACGAGGCCGGCAACCTGGTCGCGACCCGGGGCACCGGCACCCGGCGCCGACTGCTCCTCCTCGGCCACCTCGACACCGTGCCGCACCGCTGGCCCGTCGAGTGGCAGGGCGAGGAGCTGTGGGGCCGCGGCAGCGTCGACGCCAAGGGCTGCCTGGTCAACTTCCTCCAGGTGCTGGCCGACGCCGACATCCCCGAGGACGGGCAGCTGCGGGTCGTCGGCGCGGTCGAGGAGGAGATCTCCTCCTCCAAGGGCGCCTTCCACGCCCGCGACCACTACCCGGCCGACGCGGTCGTCATCGGCGAGCCCAGCGGCTCGGGCACCCTGACGCTCGGCTACTTCGGGCTGTTCAAGCTGCGCGTCACGGTCCACGTGGCCAGCGGCCACTCGGCCGGCATGGACGCGGTCAGCGCGCCGGACGCGCTGGTGCGGGCCCTGGAGGACATCCGGGACGTGGTCCGCCGGGAAGCCTCCGACGCGCTCAGCGCCGTCATCGACATCAGCTGCCGCACCGGCCGGGAGCACCACCAGGCCGTCGGCATCCTCAACTTCCGGGTGCCGCCGCACGCCGACCTCGACCTGCTGCGCAAGCTCGCCCTCGGCCAGGCCGGCGACGGGGTGCACATCGAGGTGCTGCGGGCCACGCCGGGCCACGCGGGCAGCCGTACCGGGCCGCTCGCCAAGGTGTTCGGCCGGGCCTTCGCTCAGGCCGGGATCCGGCCCCGGCACGTGGTGAAGAAGGGCACCTCCGACATGAACACCCTCGCCACCACCTGGCGGGACGTCCCGATGGTCGCGTACGGGCCGGGCGACTCGGCGCTCGACCACACCGACGCCGAACGGATCGACGCCACGGACGTGCGTACCGCGCGCGGGGTGCTGGCGGACGCGGTGGCGCGCTGGTTCGCGCTGCCGGTGACGGAAGGAGGCCGGACATGACGATCGCACCCGACGTCGTCCTCGACACGGACGCCCTGCTCGCCGAGCGGGCGGTCGCCGCGCGGCGGCTCGTCGTCGACATGGCGGCGAGCCCGCGCGGCTGCCACCTCGGCGGCTCGCTGTCCGTGCTGGACATCCTGATCGCCGCCCTGCACCGGGCGGGTCGCGGCGACGGCACCGAGGTCGTCCTCAGCAAGGGCCACGCGGCGGCCGGTCTGTACGCGGCGCTGCACGTCAGCGGAGTGCTCGCGGAGAACCCCGCCCCGCACTACGGCATGCCCGGCCACCCCTACACCGGCCACCCCAGCGCCAAGGTGCCCGGTGTGCTCTTCCCGACCGGCAGCCTCGGCCACGGCGTACCGTACGCGGCCGGCTGGGCGCTCGCCCGCAAGCTCGGCGGCCGGCCCGGCCTCGGCATCGCCGTCGCCGGTGACGGGGAGTTGCAGGAGGGCCTGGTCTGGGAGACCTGCCAGGTCGCCGCCGCGCAGAAGCTCGGCAACTTCGTCCTCGTCGTGGACCGCAACGGCGGCCAGAACGACGGCATGGTCGCCGACATCTCCCCGATGCCGCTGCTCGCCGAACGGTTCGTCGGCTTCGGCTTCAACATCGCCACCGTCGACGGCCACAACCTGTCCGCGCTGCGCGCCCTGTTCGACGAGGACCGCTCCGACGCGGACCGGCCGCTGGCCGTGATCGCCGACACCGTCAAGGGCAAGGGCCTGCCGCCCGTCGAGGGCAAGGCCGCCTCCCACTACGTGACCATCGACGCCCAGCGCGCCGCCAAGTGGAAGCGAATGATCACATGACCCTGTCGGGGCGCGACGCCTACCGCGCCGAACTCACCGCGCTCGCCGCCGAGGACGAGCGGATCGTGTGCCTGGAGGCCGACCTCGGCGGCAAGAACCATCCCTTCCAGCAGGCGTTCCCGGACCGCTTCTTCAACCTGGGCATCGCGGAGGGAGCCATGCTCGACATGGCGGCCGGGCTGGCCGCCGCCGGCTACAAGCCGTTCGTGTCGACCTTCGCGCCGTTCGCCGCGCTGCGGGCGGCGGAGAGTCTGAAGCTGACGCTGGGGTATCTGGCGGCCGGGGTGACTGTCGTCGCGCCGTACGCGGGAGTCTCCGGGGCGTGGTTCGGGACGACGCATCACTGCCTGGAGGACCTGGCTCTGCTGCGGGCGATCCCTGGGGTGACCGTTGCGGCGCCGTTCGGGGAGCGGGACATGCGGGACGTGGTGCGGGCGGCTGCGGTCTCCGGGCGGCCGCATTACGTACGTACCGGGCGGAACGCGGTGTACGAGAGTCTGCCGCGGGCCGGGGCCGAGTTGCCGTTGGTGAACTGGGCACGGCCCGGCGACTCCGACGGGGTCTGTCTGGTGTCGGTCGGTGAGGAGGGGGCTCGGCTGGCCCTGGAGGCGGTGGCCTCTCGGCCGGAGCTGGCCCATGCGCACGTCACGTATCTCGACCATCACCGGCTCCAGTTGGCGGCGATGGAGCTCGCGGATCGGCACGGCAGCTTCGTCGTGGTCGAGGAGCATCGGGCCGAGGGGGGTGTCGCGGAGGCGCTTGCGCTTCTGCTGCCGCATTGCGAGGTGCGGGGGGTCAACGCCGGGCATCGGTGGCCCACCGAGGGTGGGGATCACGCGGAAGTCATGGCCCAGTTGGGGCTGGACCTGTCCGCGGTGATTCATGAAGCGGATGTGGCGGCCACTCTTCGCCGTCGTGCGTCTGCTGCGCCGTCTGGGCTGGTCGCGCAGTTCCCCGCGCCCCTGTAGGCCGGACCAGTTGCCGTTTGTTTCATTCCGAACCGTTGGAGTCCCCCCATGTCCTTCGAGATCGATCAGCAGGGGCTTGTCCCTACCCCCGCACCCTCTGTTCCCGGCGCCCAGCCCGGCGGACGTGTCACCCTTCTCGCCGATGCCCCGCCCGAGCACGTCGATCCCACCCAGATGTACATCGGGACCACCCTCGGCGTTGCCACCGGGCTGTTCCACCGGACGCTCACCGGGTACATCGAGAGCTACGACGGCGGGCCCCGGCGGCTCGTCGGGGATCTCGCCACCGACACCGGGCGGTCCGTCGACGGTGGGCGTACCTGGGCCTACACCCTGCGGGAGGGGCTGAAGTTCGAGGACGGTACGCCGATCACGTCGTACGACATCGCGCATGCCATCGCCCGGTCCTTCGGGCCGAACGGGGTGTACGGGCCGCAGTTCATCCAGCAGGCCCTCGACCCGCAGCGGACGTACAAGGGGCCCGAGGCGGAGGGGCCGTACGCGCCGGGGGTCAGTACGCCCGACGCGCGGACCATCGTCTTCGAGCTGCCCGAGCCGACCCCGGGCTTCCCCTTCTTCGCCACCACCACGACCACCACGCCCGTGCCGCGCGACCGGGACACCGGCGCCGGGTACGAGACGTCGTGGCTGTCGACGGGGCCGTACCGGATGAAGGAGTTCGCGCCCGGCAGCCACTACCTGCTGGAGCGCAACCCGCACTGGGACCCGGCGAGCGACCCGATCCGGCACCAGTACCCGGACGAGGTGCTGTGGGAGTTCGGGGTGCCGCGCGACCGGCAGACCGAGCGGCTGCTGGCGCCGATCGGGGCGGACCGGTACGCCGTCGCCACCTTCGACGTCGCCGAGGAGCGGGTCGAGGAGGTGCAGGCCGACGAGGAGTTGATGGCGCGGGTCGTCGCCGGGCCGTCCGCCTATCTCCAGTACGTGTACGTCAACACCCGGCGGGTGACCGATGTCGATGTGCGGCGGGCGCTGAACTACGCCTTCGACAAGGGGACTTGTGTGCGGCTCGCGGGCGGGAGCGCCGGGGCCGAGCGGGCCGGGACGATCCTCGCTCCCATGGTGCCCGGGTACCGCGCCGAGGACGTGTATCCGTCGGGTGAGCACGGGGATCCGGCGAAGGCGAAGGAGCTGATCGCGGGGAAGGAGCTGCGGCCGCTGGTCTTCGCCTACCCGGACACCGTGCCCAACGCGCCCGTGGCGCCGGCGGTCAAGGCGGCGCTGGAGGCGGCCGGTTTCGAGATCGAGCTGCGGCCGGTCGACAAGGCCGCCTTCTACAGCCTGATGGGCGAGGCGGACAACGACTGCGATCTCATCTACGGCGTGTGGGGGCCCGACTTCCCGGACGCGTCGGGGGTCTTCGACGTGCTCTTCCGCGGGGACCGGCTCACCCGCAGCGGCAACATGAACCTGTCGTACTTCGACGACCCGGAGATCACCGCCGAGATCGCCCGGCTGGCGCAGGAACCCGACCGCGCGGCCGTCGCCGAGCGGTACGCCGAGCTGGACCGCCGGCTGATGGCCGAGCACGCGCCGGTCGTCCCCGTCTACTACAAGCGGCAGTTCACGCTGTACGGCCCCGGTGTCGGCGGCCTGTTCCTGAGCGCCCAGTACTTCGTGCCCAACCTCACCCGGATGCACGTCCTCGGCTGACGGTCCATCAACGAGAAGACTCCGAAGGGAAGGTGGTCCCTGTGGTGGACCGCAGCATCGACCGCATCACCGAGCTCTACAACAAGGAGAGCCTCACCGAGGGCAGCCCGCTGCCCTCGATCATGGCGGAGGTCGAGAAGGACCCCAAGCTGGCCAACTGGACCGGCTCCTATCTGCCCCGGCCGCTGTTCGTGGAGCGGCGGGAGATCGAGGCGTTCGCCGATGACGTCCTCGCCCTGTTCGACGTGATCACCTCACTGCCCGAGCGGCTCTTCGACGGAGACCTCGACGCGTACTGCGCCGCCCTCTCCATCGACGAGGGCCGCAAGAAGCTGATCACCCGCCTCGGCGGCACGACCCCGCCCCGCTACGGCCGCGCCGACATGTACCACGACGGCACGTCCTTCAAGCTGCTGGAGATCGGCATCGCCAGCGAGGTCGGCGGCGCCGACCGGGCCGGGGAGATCCCGCGCGCGCTGCTGGAGGCGGAGCCGTTCGCCCGGTTCGCCGAGCAGCACGGGCTGGGCTTCACCCACACCGGGCAGGTCGTGGCCCGTGCGCTCGCCGAGGCCGGCACGGCTGTCGCGGACGGGCGTGAGCCCGTGGTCGCGCTGCTGGAGGGACCGGGCGGGCTCGCCAACTACGCCAGTCACTGGAACACCTTCCGCGATGTGATGCGCGGCTGCGGCCTCGACTTCCAGGTCGCCGAGATCGGTGACCTGACCTTCCCCGGGGGCAAGCCGCACCTGGGCGAGCGGCCCGTCGACGTGATCCTGCGCTGCTTCACCGTCGAGGAGATCATGGGCGACCCGCAGGGCGCCGAGCTCGTCGAGCCGGTGTTCCGCGCCCACGAGGAGGGCAGCGTCGTGCTGTTCACCCCGATGGAGAGCAACCTCTTCGCCAACAAGGCGTGCCTCGCCCTGCTGTCCGACCCGCGCCACCGGGACGCCTTCACCCCGGCGGAGCGTGAGCTGATCGACCGGGTGCTGCCGTGGACGCGGTCCCTGAAGGACGCCGACGCCGACCTCATGGCGTACTGCCGTGAGCACCGCGAGGAGCTGATCCTCAAGCCGAACGCCTTCTACGGCGGCGTCGGTGTCATCGCCGGCTGGACCACGCCCGAGGACGAGTGGGCGAAGGCGGTCACCGCGGGCGCCGCCGACGGGGCGATCGTGCAGCGCCGCGTCATCCCCCGTACCGAGCCGCTGGTGAACCCGGAGACGGGCCGCACCGAGGACTGGCAGGCCGCCTGGGGCCTGTTCTACACGCCCGGCGGCTACGCCGGCGCCTACGCCCGAGCCGTGCCGGCCTTCGAGAGCCCGGTCATCGGCGTCACCGCCTACAAGAACACCCGCACCGCGGGCGTTCTGCACTACTGAGACGGAGCGGCAGCATGTCTTCCTCGGGAGGCGCCCTGTCCCGGCTGCTGGACAGCACCCTCGTGCCGCGCAGCGCGATCGGCCGCAAACTGGCCCTGATCGCCCTCGTCAACGCGCTCGGCACCGGCATGTTCTACGCCGGTTCCGCCCTGTACTTCACCAAGGTCGTCGGCCTGAGCAACGGGCAGGTCGGTCTCGGACTGTCGCTGGCCGGGCTGGTCGGGTTCCTCGGCACCGTCCCGGTCGGCATGCTCGCCGACCGGGTCCGCGCGGGCCGCGTCTATGTCGCCATCCAGGTGTGGCGCGGCCTCGGCAACGTCGCGTACTGCTTCGTCGGTGACTTCGCCACCTTCGCCGTGGTCGCCTGCTGCATCGGTCTCGCGGACGCGGCGGTGCCGCCGGTCAGCCAGGCCGTGGTGGGCAGCGCGGTCGGCGACGAGGAGCGCGGCGACACGCTCGCCAAGGTGCGGGCGGTGCGCAACGTCGGCTTCGGCCTGGGCGCGCTGGTCGCCACCGCCGCCATCCAGCAGGGCAGCGACTACGGCTTCCAGGTGCTGATCGCGGGCAACGCGGTGTTCTTCTTCGTCTCCGCGGTGATGCTGAAGCGGGCCGGGGTGACCCGGCTCGCCACCGTCGCCGCGCCCGCCAAGGACCGCCGGCCCACCCTCGTCGCCGACCTGCGCTACCTGGCCACGGCCGGTCTCAACGGCCTGCTGGCCATGCACCTGACCCTGCTGCCGCTGGCGCTGCCGCTGTGGATCTCCCAGCACACCGAGGTGCCGCTGTCGCTGTACGGGCCGCTGTACGTGCTCAACACGGTGATGGCGGTGCTGTTCCAGGCCCGCTTCGCCAGACCGTCCGACACCCTGCGCGGGGCGGTCGCCTCGATGGCGTGGGCCGGGTTCTCACTCGGCGGGTTCGCGCTGGCCTGCTGGGCGATGGGCGCCACCGACGCGGTCTGGCTGGGCATCGGGTGCGCGGTGCTCGCCGTGGTGCTGCTGACCGCCGCCGAGCTGTGGCAGTCGGGCGGCGCCTGGGCCATCTCGTACGAACTGGCCCGCCCCGACCGGCTCACCCAGTACCTGTCCACCTTCCAGCTGGGCACCGCCCTGCAGGGCATCGTCGGCCCCTGGCTGATCACCGCGCTGATCCTGCCGAACAGCTGGGGCTGGCCGCTGTTCGCGGTCGCCTCGGCGGTGGCGGGTGTCGGGGTGGCGGCGACGGTGGGGCGTACGGAGATCAAGGCGCGGGAGGCGGCTGCGGCGGCCGACGTCACCGAGCCCGAGACCGAGCCGGAAACTGCCGGAAGGACGGCCTGACATGCCCAACATCCTCATCGTCAGCGGTGGTTCGAATCTGCACGTCATGCTGCGCGACCTCGATCCGGACATCCGCACCTCGGTGATCTGCCGGGCCTCCGCGCTGCCCCTGGTCGGCGGGCTGCCCGACAACCGGGCGGTGATCGTGCTGGGCGACGACACCCCCACCGAGGGCTGGCTGGCCGCCGCGCGCCGGCTGCACCAGGAGTGGCCGGTGGACCGGGTCGCCGCGTTCTCCGAGATCGACCAGGACCGGGCCGCCGCGATCGCGGAACGCCTGCGCGTGCCCTGCCACCGGCTGCGCACGGTCCGGCTCACCCAGGACAAGCTGCGCATGCGGCGCCGGCTGCGCGCGGCCGGCGTGGAGGACGTACCGCATCTGCAGAGCGCCGACCTCGCCGAGCTGACCGCGTTCCAGGAGGGGGTGGGCGGGCCGGTGGTGCTGAAGCCGACGTCCGGGCGGGCCAGTGTCGGGGTCGCGGTGGCCGCGACGCCCGCCGACCTGCCCGCCGCGCTGGCCGCCACCGGGGCGCGGGTGCCCCGGCTCGACCCGTCGCCGCCGCTCGCGGAGGCGTTCGTGGCGGGCCCGGAGTACAGCGTCGAGGCGGTCACCGCGGACGGCGTCCACCATGTCCTCGCGGTGACGGAGAAGTTCAAGGACGAGGCGACCAAGGTCGAGACCGGGCATGTGATGCCGGCCCGGCTCGACGCGGACACCGAGCGCCGGATCGTCGCGCATGTGCGCACCGTCCTCGATGTGCTGGGCGTCGAGTCCGGCCCCACCCACACCGAGGTCATCGTCGGCCCCGAGGGGCCCGTCACCGTGGAGACGCATCTGCGCATCGGCGGCGACGAGATCCTGCACCTGGTGCGGGACATCTCCGGCGTCGACATCTACGAGCTGTGGGCCCGGCAGGCCGCCGGGCTGTCCGTGGCCGCCGACCCGGGTCTCGCCGTACGCCGTACCGAGCCGGTCTACGACGGCGCCGCCGCCATCGCCTACCTCGCCCCCGACCTGCGCGGACGGCTCGTGCGCATCGACGGCCTGGAGGAGGCCGCGGCCCTCGAAGGGGTGCGCGACGTCCGCCAGTTGCAGCCCGACGGCACCGAACTGACCGGCCTGCACAGCTCCTACGCCCGCCTCGCCCACGTCCGCGTCACGGCCCCGGACGCGGACGCCGCCGTAGCGCTGGCGGAGAAGGCGGTCGGCCTGCTGCGGCCGGTCACCGAGTGAACCCCTGTTCTGAGGAGCCCTTCCCCATGACCACCCCCAAGATCACCGTCGTCTACTACTCGTCCACCGGCAATGTGCACCGGCTCGCCGAGGCCGCCGCCGAAGCCGCCGAGAAGGCGGGCGCCGAGGTGCGGTTGCGGCCGATCGCCGAGCTGCCCACCGACACCGTGGTGCCCGGCACCGAGGACGCCGTCGCCGCCCAGCGTGACGCCGTGCGGGACGTGCCCGTCGCGACCAACGACGACCTGGTGTGGGCCGACGGCATCCTGATCGGCACCCCGGTCCGCTTCGGCCTGCCGGCCGCGCCCGTCTCCGTCTTCCTGGACGCCACCGCGCCCGTGTCCATCCCCGGTCTGCTCGCCGACAAGGTGGTCTCCGCCTTCACCTCCGGCTCGGCCCCGCACGGGGGCCAGGAGACCGCCCTGCTGTCGCTGTACAACGCCGTCTGCCACTGGGGTTCGTTCGTCGTCGCCAACGGCTCCACCGACCCGGTGCTCTTCCGCGAGGAGAACGGCAACCCGTACGGCACCTCCAGCGTCACCCGCAACCGCCCCGGCAACGTCCACGAGGACAACATCGCCGCCGTCGAGTTCCAGGCGCGGCGGATCGTACGGGCGGCCGGGATCGTCGGACGTGGCCTGGCGGCCGCGACCGATGCGTGACCTGACCCGTTCTCAGCCGTCGTGACCTGACACATTGCCCGCCATCTGACAGGGCCAGGGGCCCGAAATGGCCCCGCCCGCACCCCGCGCTCCACGATGGGCAGCGCGGCCCGTTCCGCCCCTTTTCCAGGGTGCTGCCGAAAGGGATTTCAGTGATCACCACCGGAACTCACCCCACTCAGCACGACGCCCGCACCGCCCTCCCCGTCGGCATCCTGGGCACCGGCTCCTGTCTGCCCTCCCAGATCGTCACCAACGACGAGGTCGGCGGCCCGGCGGGCGTCGACGACGCCTGGATCCGCGGCCGCACCGGCATCCGCGCCCGCCGCTGGGCCAAGCCCGACGAGGCCACCTCCGACCTGGCGGCCGCGGCGGGCCGGGCCGCGCTGGAGGACGCCGGGGTCCGCGGCGCCGAGCTGTCCCTGGTCGTCGTGGCCACCTCCAGCCCGGACTCCCCGCAGCCGCCCACGGCCGCCGCGGTCGCCGACGGTGTCGGCGCCGGCTCGGGCACCGCCGCCTTCGACGTGAACGCGGTGTGCAGCGGGTTCGTCTTCGCCCTGACCACCGCGGAGCGCATGCTCCGCGACACCGGCGGCTACGCCCTGGTCGTCGGCGCCGACATCTACTCCCGCATCCTCGACCCGAGCGACCGGCGCACCACGATCCTGTTCGGCGACGGGGCCGGCGCGGTCGTCCTCGGCCCGTCCGCCGGGGTCCGCCCGCTCAGCGCGCGCCTCGCCGGGTTCAGCGCCGACCGGGATCTGATCCAGGTGCCCGCCGGGGGCAGCCGACTGCCCGCCTCCGCCGAGACCCTGCGCGACGGGCTGCACTACTTCACCATGAACGGCCGCGCCGTCCGCGAGTTCGTCGCGGAGAAGGTGGCGCCGGCCATCCGGGAGTTCCTCGACGACCACGGGGTCGCCCCGGGCGACCTCGACCACTTCATCCCGCACCAGGCCAACGGCCGCATGCTCGACGACCTCGCCGAGCGCGTCGGCATCCCCGCCGATCGCATGCGCACCACCGTCGAGCACTACGGCAACACCGGCTCGGCCTCCATCCCGGTCACCCTCGACGACGCCGCCCGCCGGGGCGAGGTCCGGCCCGGTGACCGGGTGCTGCTGGCCGGCTTCGGCGGCGGCATGGCGATGGGGCTGGCACTCCTCACCCTCTGACACAGGAGAACTGACGTGACCGACGTGCTCACCGACGCCCAGGTGGCCGCCTACCTCGACCGCATCGGCGCCGACCGCCCCGAGAAGCCCGACCTCGAGGCGCTGCGGCGGATCCAGGAACGGCACTGTCTGACCGTGCCGTTCGAGAACCTCGACTACCACCTCGACACCGACATCCACATGGACGAGCGGGCCGTCGACAAGATCGTCTACCGGCGGCGCGGCGGCGGCTGCTACGAGGTCAACCCGGCGCTCGGGCTGCTGCTGCGCAGCCTCGGCTACGAGGTGGAGATCCTGCCGGGCCAGGTCTACCGGCCCGAGGGGCCCGGCCCGTTCCTCGGCCATCTGGCGCTGCGGGTGCGGCTGGAGGGCTTCGACTGGCTGGTCGACGCGGGCTTCGGCCGCAACAGCCGCCACCCCCTGCGCTTCGACGTCACCGAGCCGCAGAGCGACCCGCACGGCACCTACGAGGTGCGTCCCGACGATGAGTTCGGCGGCCATGAGGTGCTGCTGAACGGGCGGCCGCTGTACCGGCTCGGCGACCGCACGGTGCGCATCGCCGACTTCGCGCCGACCCTGTGGTGGTGGCGTACGGCGCCCGAATCACCCTTCTTGCAGGACCTGTTCTGCTCCCTGCCGACCGAGGACGGCGGCCGGATCACGCTCAAGGGCAACCAGCTGACCGTGGCCGGCGCGGACGGTCGTACGACCGTGGAACTGGCCGACGACGAGGCCGTGCTGGCCGCCTACCGCGAGCACTTCGGCATCACCCTGGACCGGCTGCCCCGGCAGCCCGAGTCGGGCCACGCCAAGATCCAGACGGGTTGAGCGTGCCATGACGGATGTGCTGTACGAGCCGCCCACCGAGCCCGCGGATCTGCCCGGGGTGTTCGAGAAGGCGTTCAACTCCGGGGAACTCGACGCGGTGGACGCGCTGTTCGCGCCCGGGGCGGTGTTCGTCGCCGCGCCGGGGCGGGTTGTCGTCGACGACCAGCGGCGGGCCGCGAACGCGGAGTTTCTGGCGCTCGGGGTGCCTATCGCTCTCACCCTGCGGCACACGTACGTCCACGACGACGTCGCTCTGCTCATCGGCGACTACGTGATCTCGGGCACCGGGCCCGACGGGGCGCCGGTGCATATGGAGGGGTCCGCGACCGATGTGGCCCGGCGTGGGCCGGACGGGCGGTGGCGGTACGTGATTGACAACCCGTCCGGCGTTGATCCCTGAGCGCTCTGTCGTTGTTCGTCTGCCGCGCCGTCGTGGCTGATCGCGCAGTTCCCCGCGCCCCTAAACCCGCTGACCCTGAGGAAGGAATCCCGTGCCGACCGCCGCCGACCGCGTCCTTGATCTCCCCTTCGATGCCCAGCCAGACCCCGAGGAGTTTCTGCGTGCCGCCATGCGGTGGCACTTCTCGCCCGAGACCGGCTCGCCGTTCTGGCTGGAGCGGGCCGAGTCGCTGGACTTCGATCCGTTGACCGACATCCGCACGTTCGCGGACCTGACCCGCTTTCCGAACTTCGCCTCGCAGTTGCGGGACGTGCGTGCCGAGGACCTCATACCGCGCGGGTACGGCGACCGCCCCGATGTCGTCGGTGTCTATGAGAGCGGCGGGACCACCGGTGCGCCCAAGCGGATCGTCCTGCTGCGTGACTGGCTGGACAGGCTGCTCGCCTGGAGCAGTGCGCAGCTGGACGCGCACGATGTGCCGCAGGGCGTGAACTGGCTGGTCGTGGCGCCGACCGGGCCGCACATGGTGGGTGACGTCATCAAGCAGCAGACGGCGTTCCGCGGCGGCCTCGCGTTCACGGTCGACCTGGACCCGCGCTGGGTGAAGAAGCTCATCGCCGACGGCAAGGGCGCCGAGGCGGGCGCGTACGCCGAGCACATCGTCGACCAGGTGGCGTATCTGCTGCGCACCCAGGACATCGGCGTGCTGATGTGCACTCCGCCGGTCCTGGAGCGGCTCGCCCAGCGCGACGACCTCGCCAAGCTGATCGAGGAGAAGGTCCGCGCGATCAACTGGGTGGGCACCCAGATGGACGCCGACACCCGCCACCTGTACCGCACCGAGGTCTTCCCCGAGGCGAAGCTGTACAGCGGCTACGGCTCCACGATGATCCTCGGCAACGCCAGCGAGCGCCCCGGCCTGACCGACGACGAGCCCTGTGTCTACGACCCGTACTCCCCGTACATGACGTTCTCCGTCATCGACCCGGAGACGGGCGGCGTCGTGGAGTACGGCGAGCGCGGCCAGGTCGTCATGCACCACGTCAGCAAGAGCCTGCTCATGCCGAACAACCTGGAGCGCGACTACGCCACCCGCTGCCGCCCGGCCCCCGGGTCCGCGCAGACCGGAGACTCGGTCGCGGACATCGCGCCGGTGCAGGAGTTCGACAACGAGACCGTGATCGAGGGGGTGTACTAGCGATGACCGCCGGCCTCATCGAGCTGGACGCGCTCGGCCCGCAGGGGACCTTCCGCGCCCGCAAGCGCACCACCGTCACCGATGTCCGCGGCACCCCGGTCGCCGAACTCGGCCTGGTGCCCAAGCTGTTCGTGTCCCGCACCATGACCGCCCTGCACCGGGCCGAGTCGCTGCCCGCCGCCGAGCGGCTCGCCGCCCTCGCCCGGGCCGCCCGGATCTTCACCGAGGAGGTCATCGGCGGGCTGTCCTTCGCCGAGTACGAGCGGACCGTGGCCCGCGTCTCCGGCGTACCCCTGTCCGTGGTGCGGGCCGCCACCGCGGCGATCGCGGAGGCCGCCGAGCAGGCCGAGTACATCGTGCGCCAGCCGCGCCCGGCCGGGGCCGTCGGCGACTGGCGCGACCCGCTCACCCGGCAGGGCAGCGCGGTGTGGACGCGGCGCGGCAACGTCTTCGCCGTGCACGCGGCCGGCAACCACCCCGGCCCGCACTCGCTGTGGCTGGAGGCCCTGGCCCTCGGCTACCGGGTCGCCGTACGGCCCTCGCGGCGGGAGCCGTTCACCCCGCACCGCCTGATCAGCGCGCTGCGCCTGGCGGGCTTCGGCGACGACCAGGTCGTCCTGCTGCCCACCGACCACGACGCCGCGGACGAGATCCTGCGCGGTGCCGACCTGGGGCTGGTGTACGGCGGTGACGACGTGGTCCGCAAGTACGCGGGCAGCGATGTCCTGCCGCAGGGGCCCGGCCGCTCGAAGATCCTGGTCACCGCGGACACCGACTGGCGCGACCATCTCGACACCATCGTCGGCTCCATCAGCCACCAGGGCGGTGTCGCCTGCATCAACGCCACGGCGGTCCTGGTCGAGGGCGACCCGGCGCCGCTCGCGGCCGCCATCGCCGAGCGGCTCGCCGGCATTCCCAGCCTGCCGCCCGAGGACGAGAAGGCGGTCCTGGCGGTGCAGCCGGTGCAGAGCGCCCGCGCCGTCGAGCAGTATCTGCTCGCCCAGGCGAAGGGCACCGTCGCCCACCTCGGCGGTGACGGCATCGTCGAGGAACTGCCCGGGGGCGGTGCCGTGCTGCGCCCCGCCGTGCACGAGCTGGACCGGCCGGACGCCCGCCAGGCGGGCGTCGAACTGCCCTTCCCGTGCGTGTGGGTGGCCCCGTGGTCGCCCGCGGACGGCACCGGCCCGCTGCGCAACAGCCTGGTGCTCACCGCATTCACCGGCGACGACAGGCTCGTCGACGCCCTGCTCGAAGAGCCGACGATCAGCAACGTCTACCTCGGTGACCACCCCACCTACTGGATCAGGCCCGGCGTCCCGCACGACGGGTACCTCGCCGAGTTCCTGATGCGCACCAAGACCGTCATCCGTGACTGACCGGACAGCTTCCCCTGTCCGCCCTGACCCCGTGCCGACGGCGCGGGGTCAGGGGTGTTTCCACCGCCGAACCGAAGGCAGCCACACCATGGCCATCCGTCTCAACCACACGATCCTGTCCGCCCGCGACCGCGACGCCACCGCCGCCTTCCTGGTGGAGATCCTCGGTCTGAAGCCACCCCGCCACTACGGGCCGTTCCTGGTCGTCGAGCTCTCCAACGAGGTGTCCCTCGACGTGCACGCCGTGCCCGGGGAGATCACCTCGCAGCACTACGCCTTCCTCGTCGACGACGCCGAGTTCGACGAGATCTTCGCCCGCGTCCAGGCCCGTGGCCTGCCGTACTGGGCGGATCCCTTCCACCGGCACCCCGGCCGGATCAACGACTGGTACGGGGGCCGCGGGGTCTACTTCGACGACCCCAACGGCCACAGCCTCGAAGTCATGACCCGCCCCTACGAATTGGACTGACCGTGCCTCTTCACAGCGAAACAGCGCTCCCGGCGCTCCAGGTGTCCGGACCGGTGCTGCGGCCCGGCGAGCAGGGCTACGACGAGGAGCGGCTCGGGTACAACCTGGCCCTGGATCACCGGCCCGCCGTCGTCGTCGGCGCGACCGGCCCGGAGGATGTGCGCGCGGCCGTCCGGTACGCGGGCCAGGCCGGTCTGGGAGTCGCCGTCCAGGCCACCGGCCACGGCATCTCCCGGTCCGCCGACGGCGCGTTGATGATCAGCACCCGCCGGATGAGGGAGGTACGCGTCGACCCGGACCGCAGGACCGCGACCGTCGCCGCGGGCACCCCCTGGCAGGACGTCGTGGCGGCGGCGGCCCCGCACGGTCTGGCGCCCCTCAACGGCTCCAACCCCGGTGTCGGCGCGGTCGGTTACACCGTCGGCGGCGGGATCGGCCTGCTCGGCCGCCGCCACGGCTACGCCGCCGACCATGTGCGCCGCCTGGACGTCGTCACCGCCGACGGGCGGCTGCGCACCGCCACCGCCGAGCAGGAGCCCGACCTGTTCTGGGCGGTGCGCGGCGGCAAGGGGAACTTCGGCGTCGTCGTGTCGATGGAGATCGACCTGTTCCCGGTGGCCGAACTGTACGGCGGCGGCCTGTACTTCGGGGCCGGGGAGTCGGCCGCCGCGCTGCACGCCTACGCCGAGTGGACCGCGTCCGTGCCCGAGGAGATGTCCTCCTCCGTCCAGCTGATCCGCTACCCGGATCTGCCGGTGCTGCCCGAGGCGCTGCGCGGCCGGCACGTCACCCACATCCGCATCGCCTGGTGCGGCGACCCCGCCGAGGGTGAGCGGTGGGTCCGTCCGCTGCGCGCGGTCGGCCCGGTCCTCCAGGACACCGTGCGCCGGATGCCGTACCCGGAGGTGGGTTCCATCCACCACGAGCCGCCGGACCCGGTGGCGGCGTACGACAGGAACGCGGCGCTGCGCGACCTGGACCCCGCCGCCGTCGACACCCTGCTGGGCCTTGCCGGACCGGACGCGGACGCCCCCTACTTCCTGGAGCTGCGGCACCACGGCGGGGCCTACGCGCGGCCGCCCCGGGTGGCCAACGCGGTGGCGGGCCGGGACGCGGGCTTCCTGCTGTTCTCCACCTCGATCCTGGAACCCGGGCGGCTGCCGGAGGTGCGTGCCGCGCACGACCGGCTGTACGGCGCGATGCGCCCGTGGAGCACCGGCGGGGCGTTCGTGAACTTCTTCGGCATGGACGACACCGGCGCCGAGCGGGTGCGTACGGCGTACACGGCCGGGGACCACGCGCGGCTTGCGCGGGTGAAGGCGGTCCACGACCCGGAGAACCTGTTCCGGGTGACGTACAACGTCGAACCGGCCGTGCGCTGAGCCGCACGGCGGGCGGCACGCAACGGGTGAGGGGGACGGACCTGGCCAGGTCCGTCCCCCTCACCCGTGAGTGCTGTGTCAGGCGGTGAAGTCCGCCGCGTGATCGGCCGCCCACTCGGCGAAGGTCCGCGCGGGCCGCCCGGTGATCTTCTCCACCGTGTCCGACAGATGGGTCGGGACGCCGTCGGAGTGGGCCCAGTAGCTGAACACCGCGTCGGCCACCCACGGCGGCACGATCTCGCCCAGGTCCGCACGGGCCTGCTCCGGCGTGCGCTCCTCGAACTCCAGCGGCCGGCCGGTGACCTCGGCGATGATCTCCAGCTGGCGGCGCTGCGTCACCGACTCGGGCCCGCTGATGAAGTAGCCGCTCCCCTCGTGCCCGGGCTCGGTGAGCGCCTTCACGGCGACCGCCGCGATGTCCTTCTCGTGGATGACGTCGCTGTGCGACTCGGGGTAGGGGAAGCGCACCTTGCCCTCGGCCCTGATGCTCTCCGGCCAGCCCCACATCAGGATGTTGGTGGCGAAGTTGTGCGGGCGCAGGAACGTGTACGCGATGCCGGAGTCGACGACCGCCGCCTCCGCCGCGCGGTGCATCTCGACGATCGGCTCCTGCCCGGGGAAGGCGTCGGACACCGTCTGCGACGACAGCAGGACGATGTGCTTCACGCCGGCCTCGCGTGCGGCGTCGAGGAAGCCGGTGATGCCCTGCGGGAAGGCGTACAGGAAGACCTTCTCCACGCCGGCGAGGGCCGCGCTCAGCGTTTCGGGGCGGGTGACGTCGACCGTCACCGCCTCGACGGTCTCGCCGCCCCGGATCCGCTCGGGGCTGCGGGCACCGGCGCGGACCGCGATGCCCTGCTCGGTCAGCTGGGCCATGACCTCATGGCCCACCTGGCCGGTGGCGCCGGTGACCAGAATCTGTGCGGGGGACATCAGTCACTCCTTGACGTCGGCGGGACGGGTGCGGCGCCGCGGCTTCGAGAAGCGGCGGGTGATCGGCCGCTCCACCAGGGCGTACAGCGCCCAGGACAGGACGACGGTGACGGCGGTGGAGGCGACCAGCAGCAGGGTCGTGGCGACCGGCGAGAACATCCGGTCCCCGAGCAGTTCGCGTCCGTAGGCGAGGACGATGAAGTGCAGCAGGTAGAAGGCGAACGAGATCTCGCCGAGCCAGACCATCGCCCGGTTGCGGAACGGCGTGAAGCGGTTCTCCACGTCCGCGGTGGCGGCGGCCGCGATCAGCAGCACGACGGGGATGATGCAGGTGGCGCGCTGCCCGTACAGGTACGGCACGTACGCGGTCAGCACATAGCCGCCCACGAGCAGCAGCGACGACCAGATCATGCCGATGTTCCGCCAGCGGCCGGCCCGGACGGCGTGCGCCACCAGCATGCCGAGCGCGAAGTCCATCATGCGGACCGGCGGCAGCACATAGGTGACCCAGTACTGCACCACCGAGCTCTCCTCGCCGCCCGGGATGCCGGGGGTGTCCGACAGCAGGGCGTAGGCGAGCGTCGGCGTGGCGATGACGGCGGCCATGGCGCCGGCGATCCAGTACTTGAGGTGGGCGGGGTCGATGCGCCGGAAGCCGGCGTGCAGCAGCGGGAACGCGGCGTAGAAGAACGCCTCCGCGCCCAGCGACCAACTCGGCGGGTTCACGCTGAAGTACGTGTTGAACTCCGGCGACCACACCTGCACCATCAGCAGGTTGGCGACCGAGGTCCCGACCGGGGTGTAGGCGGAGGCGAAGAGCACCAGCGCCAGCGCCCAGGCGATCACGTAGTTGGGGTAGATCTTCACGAACCGGCGGCGCCAGAAGGCCCGCGCCGTGTCCTTCTCGCGGGCGGACCAGGTCAGGACGAAGCCGCTGAGGACGAAGAAGAAGGTGACGCCGAGACCGCCCGCCTGCCCGGCGAACTTGTAGAAGTCCCCGACCGCCGCGTCGTCCTCCAGCAGCCGCAGCGCCGGGATCGGCAGCGCCGCGTGGTACAGGAAGACGAACAGCGCGGCCGGAAAGCGCAGTCCGGTCAGGGAGGGGAGCCGGGAGAGGCCGGAGGGCGACCGGTCGGGCGGTGGCGAACGGAAGTCCTCGACGGCAGCGGCCGGCGGGTCCCCCGCAATCATCTGGCCGTGAGCCATGAAATACCATCCTTGGATATGCAGTTGTCGCAAAGAGGGAATTCGCGGCGGATTGCCGCCGGTCCCGATTAGACTGCACCCGTCGGTTTTCGGTCAGGGTCCGCCGGATAGTCTGTCAGCTGTTTCCGCCCGTGAATTTCCGGGCAAGGGAAGCGACCTGACAGACTGTCCGGTCGGCGTTCTCGTCCGCGCGATGCTCCCCCTACCGTTTTCGAAGGCGCGCACATCGGCCCGTTCCCGGTAGTGCCGCGCAATGAGTGACCGTCATTGGCGCACAGGCGCAAGTAAGGGGAGACACATGCCCATCGTGTCCGCGGGCGAGGCCCGCGTGGACTACCAGGTACGCGGATCCGGCACCGGTGTCCTCTTCGTCCACGGCACCGGCTTCGGCGCCGAGGGGACGTGGGGACACCTGGCCGACGCCTTCGCCGACCGCAGGACCGTGCTGCTGCCGGACCTGGCCGGCTGCGGAGCCACCGAGGACGACGGCGGCGAGCTCACCGTGGAGCGGCTCGCGGCGCAGGTGATCGGGGTCATCGAGGACGCCGGCAACGGCCCGGTCGACCTCGTCGGCTTCTCCCTCGGCGCCGTCATCTCCGCCACCGTCGCGGCCACCCGCCCCGACCTCGTGCGCCGCCTCGTCCTCACGGCCGGCTGGGCCGGGCCCGACGACGAGTACCTGCGCAACCACATGACCGTGTGGCGCTCGCTCGCCGACAACGCCGACGCGTTCGGCCGCTTCGGCACGATGACCGCGTTCAGCCCGGGCTTCCTCAACGGGGTCGGCCGCGAGCAGCTCGAGGGCATCATCTCGGGCAACCAGCCGAGCGAGGGCGCCCTGCGCCACATCGACCTCAACCTGCGCGTCGACATCCGCGACCTGCTGCCGAAGATCGAGGCCGAGACCCTGGTCATCGGCTGCTCCCTGGACAACACGGTCCCCGTGGGGAACGCCCGCGAGCTGCACTCCGCCATCGACAACAGCCAGTACGCCGAGCTGGAGAGCGGTCACGTGGTGGTGTACGAGAAGCCCGCCGAATTCACCAAGCTGGTCCAGGAGTTCATTTACCAGTCCTGAAACCGACCGACCCACATATCCCACCGAATGGGCGGGGCCGTGCATGTCCGGCCCCGCCCATTTTGTGTACGGATTTCATGTACGGATTTCGCGTACGGAAAGGAAGACCCTCATGACGTCCGAGAATCCGGGTGCGTCCCGGCGTCGCCCGGCTCTCACGCTGGCGCTGCTCGCGCTGGCCCAGCTCATCACATCCCTCGACTACAACATCGTCTATGTGGCCCTGCCGGAGATCGGCGACAGCCTTGAATTCTCGGCCCAGACGCTCCAGTGGGTGGTCAGCGCCTACGCGGTGATCTTCGGCGGCTTCCTGCTGCTCGGCGGCCGCGCCTCCGACCTGCTCGGACGCCGCCGCATCTTCGTCTTCGGACTCGCCCTCTACGGCGCGGGTTCGCTGCTCGGCGGCCTGGCCACCGCCCCCGAACTCCTGGTCGCGGCGCGCGGCGTGCAGGGTCTCGGCGGCGCGTTCCTCTTCCCCGCCACCCTGTCCCTGGTCATCACCTCGTTCACGGAGGGCCGCGAACGCAACCGCGCCCTCGCGGTGTGGGCCGGCGCCGGGGCCAGCGGCATGGTCGTCGGCTCGCTGCTCGGCGGCGTCCTGACCCAGGCGCTCGGCTGGGAGTCGGTGTTCTACGTCAATGTGCCGCTGGCGGTGGTCGCGATCGCGCTGGCCTTCGTACTGATCCCGGCGGACGGCGCGCGCCCCGCGGGCCGCTCCTTCGACCTGCCGGGCGCGCTGACCGGCACCGCGGGCGCCACCCTGGTCGTCTTCTCCCTCGTCCAGGGCCCGGAGTCCGGATGGCTGTCCACCACGGTGCTGGGCGCGGCGGCGGCCGGGCTGCTGCTGCTCGCCGCGTTCCTGGTGATCGAGTCCCGCAGCGCCGAACCGCTCATGCCGCTGCGGCTGTTCCGCAACCGGAACCTGTCCACCGGTGTGGCCACCACGTTCATGTTCATGGCGACCTTCGGCTCGCTGCTGTACTTCCTGACCGTCTACTTCCAGAGCGTGCACGACTACAGCGCCCTGAGGACCGGCGTGGCCTTCCTGGTGCCCATGGTCGCCGGTCTGGTCGGCTCCACGCTCGGCGGCCGCCTCGCCACCCGGTTCGGCACCCGCAACACCATCCTCGGCAGCCTGGTCGTGGGCGCGGGCGGCACCCTGATGCTGGCCCTGCCGATGGACCCGAACGGCTCGTACGTCGCCCTGGTGCCGGGCCTGATCGTGCTCAGCCTCGGCCAAGGGGCCCTCTACACCAGCATGTTCGCCGCGTCGTCGTCCGGCGTAGACCCGATGGAGCAGGGCATCGCGTCCGGCCTCGTCTCCACCGGCCAGCAGGTCGGCGGTGCCGTCGGCCTGGCGCTCCTCGTCGCCGTGGCCAACGCCGTCACCGGTGACGGAGCCACCGGCGAGGCGGCGCGCACGGCCACCACGGACGGCCTGCGCACCGCCGTCCTGGTCGCGGCGGGCGCCATGGCCGCCTCCCTCCTCATCGCCCTGAACTTCCGCCGCGCCGACGCGCAGACGCCGGCCGAGGACCCGTCCCCGGCCGAGCCGTCCCCGGCCAAGGAGCCCGTGTCGTCCTGAAGCGCACAGCTCGGATCATGCCGGTGGCCCCTGGGTAGGGGCCACCGGCGTTTCTGCGCGTTTCTGAGTACCGCGACTCATGCCGCGCTCCCCCCGGCCCGGGATCGTGGTGATCGGCTCCTCCACCGACGACCACCGCCGACCATCGGAGAACACCATGGGCTTCCCTCACCGCATCCGTACCGTGCTCGGTCTCGGCGTCAACAACTGGGTGTCCCGGGGGTACCTGGCCGTCGTGGCGCTCACGGTCCTGCTCGCCGTCTACGACGAGCACTTCGTGACCCACCCCGACGCCTCCATGGCGTACGTCGTGCCGCTCATGCTGACCGCCCCGTTCAGCCTGCCGCTCCTGATGGCGCTCGACGGGATCCCCACCGACATCCCCTTCTACGTGGCGCTCGCGGGCGGCGCGTACGTCAACGCCCTCGCCCTGGGTGCCCTGGTCCGCCTGGCCGGCGGGCGGCGGCCGGGGTCCCGTCCCGCTCCGACCGCCTGACCCCTCACGGCCCTGTCGGCGCCGTCAGGACCCGGTCCACCAGGGGGCCCGCCGCGCCCGTGTACGCCTCCGGGTCGCACAGCGCCGCCAGTTCCGCCGGGTTCAGGTGGGTGGCGGCCGTCGGGTTCTCCGCCAGGACTTCGTGCAGGGGGCGGACCTCGTGTTCCGCCTGTGCCGTCGCCTTCGTCAGGAGGTCCTTCGCGGGGAGCCTGCCCAGGGCGGGGGCCAGGACCGCCGCCACGCGTTCCGAGGCCATGTGGCCGCCGGTCAGGGAGAGGTTGGCGCGCATCCGGTCCGGGCGGACCTGGAGTCCCTCGGCGAGTTCGACCGCCGTGTGGGTCGCGCCGCCCACCAGGCGCAGGCACTCCCGCAGCAGCAGCCATTCCGCGTGCCAGGCGCCGGCCGAGCGTTCGTCCTCGGAGAGCATGCAGCCCTGCAACGCCCCCGACAGCGCGGGCACCTGGAGGGCCGCGCTGCGGATCAGCGTGCTGAGGACCGGGTTGCGCTTGTGGGGCATGGCCGAGGAACTGCCCCGGCCCGGTGCCTGGGGTTCCACCAGCTCCGCCACCTCCGTGCGGGCCAGGGACTGCACATCCACCGCGAGCTTGCCCAGGGCGCCCGCCGTGAAGGCCAGGACCGAGGCCAGGTCGGCGATCGGGGTGCGCAGGGTGTGCCAGGGGAGGGCGGGGCGGGCGAGGCCCGTCTGGGCCGCGTAGGCGTCGAGCAGGCGGTCCAGGTAGGCGCCGGGGTCCGGTTGGCGGCCCGCGCCGTCGACGCGGGCGTACTCCAGGTATCCGGCGAGGGTGCCGGCCGCCCCGCCCAGGGACACCGGCAGGCCGCCGTCGAGGACGCGGGCGATCCTGCGGTCGGCGTCCAGGACCAGCTCACGCCAGCCGGCCGCCTTCAGACCGAACGTGGTGGGTACCGCCTGGAGGGCCAGGGTGCGGCCCGCCATCACCGTGTCCCGGTGGCGCGCGGCCAGCCCCTCCAGCGCGCGGGCCGTCCGGGCCAGATCGGCCCGGATCAGCAGCAGGGCCCGGCGCGCCACCAGCATCGCGCCCGTGTCCAGGACGTCCTGGCTCGTCGAGCCCCGGTGCACGTACTCCGCCGCCGCCGGGTCCTCCGCCGCGACCACCCGGGTCAGCGCCCGCACCAGACCCACGACCGGGTTCGCGGTCTCCCGTGACTCCAGGGCCAGTTGACGCGGATCGAGCAGCTCGGCACGGGCGAGCCGCGTGACGGTCCGCGCCGCCGACTCCGGCAGCGTCCCCAGCTCCGCCTGCGCCCGGGCCAGCGCCGCCTCCGCGTCCAGCATCGCCTGCAGCCAGGCCAGATCGGACGTGGCCGCCTCCACGGGGGTGCCGGCGCGCACCGGGGAGAGGAGCCCGCTGTCGGCGAGGGGGGTGCCGTCCGGGAGGGTGGCCTGGGGGCGGGCGCCCGCCTCTACCTCGTGCGCCCCCAGGGCCTCGTACGCCCTCTTGATCTCGTGCACCCCTTCGGTCTCCTGCAGCCCTCGGACCTGGTCAGCCCCTGGGACCTGGCCGGCGCCCCGGAGCCGGTCGGTCCCTTGGACTTGGTCGGCCCCCCGGACCTGATCGGCCCCCCGGACCTGGGCGGCCCCATGGATCTGGTCGGCCCGCCTGATCTCGTCTGCCCCCTGAGCTTCGTAAGTCCTTCCGGCCTCGTACGGCGGCCTCTTGTCCGGTGGTGGCGCCGTCACACCAGCACCCCCGTCAGGTCGGTCTCGGCCGGGGTCGGGCGGACGCCGGTGGGGACCAGGGCGGTGGGCGGCTGGGCGAGGATCGCGCGGGCGATCGCGTCGGAGTCGCCGAGGGTCACCGAGTCGACGCCGGGGCGGATGCCGGCCGCGGTCACCCAGTGCACGGACTCGGTGGGGACGCCGTAGGCGTACCGGCGGGGGTGGGCGCGGCCGCGGGCGTCCAGGAGGCGGTAGGGGCGCTCGGTGACGGCGAGGCCGCCGGACTCGTACGCCGTGCCGCCGGTGCCGCGGATGCGGTACGTGGTGCACTGCTCGGTGTCGAGGAGGTGGCGCAGCAGCGGGTCGTCGGTGCGGCGCAGGTCGGGCTCGGGCAGCCGGGCCTCGATGAGGACGTAGGAGCGGACGGGGGAGCCGGGCACGTCCTTGGACTGGGCGACGAAGGTGGCGTGGTCGCCGGAGACGGTGTCGATGCGTATCTCGGTGCCGGGGCCGGTGAGTTCGAGCACCCCGGCCTCGATGAGGGCGATCATCTCCTCGATGCGGGAGGCGGGCGGTCCGATGGAGAGGAAGGCGTTGAGCGGGGTGTACCAGCCTTCGAGGTCGTCGCGGTGGGAGTCGCCGTCGAGGCCGCCGTGGTCGACGACGAGCCGGATCTCGTTGCGCAGGTCGCGCAGGACGTCCAGGGCGGCCTTCAGGGGGCCGTTGACGTTGCCGGCGTGGGCCTGGGCGACGTCCTTCTCCAGGTAGGCGAGCAGCCAGGCGCGGAAGTCCGCCCGGTCGGTGAACTCCCGGTCGCCGTACGGCCGGGACAGCCGGTCCCAGTCCCAGCGGTCCTCGGCGGCGAGGCCGTACGCGTCGAGCAGGGCGTCGCGGTCGGCCGCCTCGGTGAGGGAGAGGAACCGGTCGGTGAAGTCGTCCCGTTCGGCGCCCCGGCCCTGGGAGGCGAGCAGGGTGCCGTAGTAGACGCTCTCCACCTCGCGGGAGATCAGCGGCCACAGGTCGGCCGAGAAGCTGATGCCCTCGCCGTTCGCCGAGCGGGTGCGCAGGCCCTCGATGACCTCCGGGGTGAGCAGGCGCGGCAGATGGCGGCCGTAGGCGCCCTTCTCGTTCTCGCCACGGGCGTGGTACGGGATGCCGCGCCGCGAGCTGGCGTACATGCGCGGCTCCTGCCCGGAGCGGATGTACAGCAGCTTGCCGGTGTCGTCGCGGACGAAGGCGCCGCCGCGGCCCACGGTGAACAGGGCCATGTGGTCGAAGAAGTTCAGTCCGAGCCCGCGCAGCAGCACCGTCTGGCCCGGCTGGACCGAGGTGAGGTCCAGGTCGGCCGGGTTGGCGGGGGTGACGTAGGTGAGGTGGTGGATACGGGCGAGGCTCGCGGTCTTCGCCTCACGCGGGGTGAGGCGGGCCGGGACGTGGCCCTGCGCCATCACGATCGCGTCCAGGTCGTTCAGCCGGGTGCCGTTCTCCAGCCGGACGCCCTGCGGACCGCCGGGCACCCCGTGCGTGTCGGCCATCGCGACGGCGCGGGAGCGGTGCACCCGGACCGTGACGTGCCCGGGGGCGCCGGCCACGACCCGCATGAACTGCGCGTGCAGGTAGCGGCCGTAGAAGGCGCGCGTGGGATAGGTGTTGGGGCCGAGTCTGCGGGCCTCCTCCAGGGTGGTGGCGTCGCACTCGTCGTCCTCGTCGAAGTCGCCGTCGGCGGCCGTGTCGGTGAGGGCGCGGGCCCAGTCGTAGAGGCTGGGGCCGGGCTCCACCGGGCCCTCGGTGGTGACGCTGTCGTCGGTGTAGACGGTGATCTGGGACGCCACCGTGTTCATCAGAAGGTGCCGGGACTGGTCCGGCCGCCACACCCGGCCCGCGCCGGGCGCCGAGGGGTCCACGACGTGCACGGTGACCGCGGTGTGCGTGGGCTGCGCCCGCTCGTTGGCGCACAGCCGCTCCAGCACGGACAGGCCGCGCGGGCCGGCGCCGATGATGCAGATCTCCAGCGTGCCGGGGTCCTTCTGGTCCATCGTGCTCATCACTTCTCTCCGTTCCGGTCGCCGACGCGCGCGCCGTGCATCCAGGCCACGTGGTCGTGGAGTTCGTCGGGGGTGAGGGCGGACAGGGCCGCGTTGCGGGCGGCGGCGCCGCTGCCGGCGGCGTGCCACAGGCGGATGGACTCGCGGGCCAGCAGCTGGACGCGCCCGGTGCGTTCGCGGCGCTCGGCGGTGTACTTCTCGAAGCGCTGGGGGAGTTCGTCGGCGCCGCAGTCCAGCAGGTCGCCGAGGACGACCGCGTCCTCCAGGCCCTGGCAGGCGCCCTGGGCGACGTAGTGGAGCATCGGGTGGGCGGCGTCGCCGAGGAGCACCACCCGGCCGTCGGACCAGGTGTCGACCGGGTCGCGGTCGACCAGCACCCAGGACTTCCAGCCGTCGCCGAGGGCGAGCAGCCGCTGCGCGTCGGCGCCCAGCGCGGCCATCTCGTCGTGCACGGTCTCACCGGACACCGGCACCGAGGCCAGGGCGCGGGTCTCGCCGTTGTCGCTGCTGGCGGCCAGGTTGAGATAGCGGCCGCCGGCGATCGGGTAGTGCACGAAGTGGCAGCCGGGGCCGGTCCACCAGGTCACCGCGGTCTCGTGGCGCATCCGGGCCGGGACCCGCTCCATGGGGATGACCGCGCGGTAGACGGTGATCCCGGAGATCCGGGGCGCCCCGTCGCCGACGAGCTGCCGGCGGATCGACGAGTGGATGCCGTCGGCGCCGATCACCGCGTCGCCGGTGACGCGCTCACCGCCCGCCAGGATCACGGAGGCACCGGAGGCGTCCTGCTCGTAGCCCTCCGCGGCGCAGCCGCTGCGCAGTTCGACGAGGTCGGGCCGGGCGCGGCAGGCGTCAAGGAGCGCGGTGTGCAGCTCGGCGCGGTGGACGACGACGTACGGGTTGCCGAAGCGCTCCTGGTACGTCTCGGTGAGCGGCATGCTGGTGACGTGCTCGCCGGTCACCCCGTCCATGAACCGCAGCTCGGCCATCCGTACGGCCGTGTCGCGGACGGTGTCCCCGAGGCCGAGGCGGTCCAGCGCGTGCAGTCCGTTGGGGGCGAGCTGGATGCCCGCGCCGATCTCGGCGAACCGGTCGGCGCGCTCCAGGACGACGGCCCGGTGGCCGCGCCGGGTGACGGCGAGCGCGGTGGCGAGTCCGCCGATACCGCCGCCGACGATGACGATGCGGGCCATTACGCGCCGACCTCCTCGGAGACCGGGCCCGCGGCGAGGATGCGGGCCAGTTCGAGACGCTTGATCTTCGTGGTCGCCGTCTGCGGCAGCTCCTCCTTGCGCCACTGCACCGGCTCCGCCATCGGCGGCAGGTCCGCGACCGCGCGCCGCCACGCCGCCGGGTCGAGCGGTACGTCGTCCTTGGTGCACACCACCGGTACGGCGCGCCCGTCCTCGCCGGGGATGATGATCACCTCGGCCAGCTCGGGCAGCCGGGAGAACAGCGCGTCCTCGGTGGCGAGGGTGGAGCCGAAGCCCTCGATCAGGTCGACCTCGCGGTCCAGCAGGTGCACACAGCCCCACCTGGTGCGGAAACCGACGTCGCCCATGCGCCACCAGCCGTCGTTGACCTGGGCGTCGTAGCGCTGCTGCTCCCCCAGATAGGTGACGATGCGGCCGTCGCTGCGGACCTCGATGTAACCGGGGTTGTCCGCGGTCGGCGGCCGCCCGTCGCGGCTGACCACGCGGACGTCGGTCATACCGGGGAAGGGCCGGCCCACACAGCGCCCGTCGGTGCACACCCCGCGTCCGCTGCGGGACCACCAGCGCACGACCGCCGGGCCGATCTCGCTCTGCCCGTACAGCTGGCCGAACACGGCGCCCTTGCGGCGGGTGGCGCCCAGCAGCCGGTGCACGGTGCGCGGGTGGATCGCGTCGAAGGTGCTGCTGAACAGCTTGACGTGGGCGAGCGGCCCGCGCGGGTCCTCGGCCAGCTCCTCCCACTCCATGAAGGTGTTGGGGTGCGCTTCCAGGATGCCCGGCCGCATCCGCGCGAACAGGTCGGCGGTCTGCTTCGGGTCGGAGTCGACGAGGACGAGGATCGGATAGCCGCGGAAGAGGGATATCGCCAGCGCGGTGATCAGCCGGGAGTGCACGAAGGACACATGCATCGCGATGGTCTCGCGACCGCGCAGCAGGGGGGCGGTGATGGCCGCCTGCGGCCGGTAGCGGGCCTGGAGCGTGTGCCCGGTGTGCACGGCCAGCTTGGGGATGCCGGTGGTGCCCGAGGTGTGGGTGACCAGGGTCGGATGATCCGGCGGCATGGTCACCGCCGGGACGCGTGGACTGCCGGCCAGTGAGGCGAGCGTGAGCGCGTCCGGGTGTTCACCGGAGGCCAGCAGCACCCGCTCCGCCGATTCGAAGACCTCGGCGGGCAGTTCGGTGTCCAGCTTGGTCTGGTCGGTGAGCAGGAACGGCCGGTCCGTGCGCCGGACGAGCTCGGCGACCGTCGCGCCGTCCAGCTTCGGCGACAGCATCACCGGTACGGCGCCGACGCGGACGATCGCGCAGGCCAGCAGAGTGATGTCGAAGCCGTCCGACTTGTGCACGACGACCCGGCGGCCGGGCCGGACGTCCGCGGCCCACAGCCGGCCCGCGATGTCGTCGATCAGGTCGGCGACCTCCGCCACCGTCGTACGGCGTCCGAGGTCCGGGGCGATGTCGAGGTCGTGGTCGAGGACGATGACGTTGGCCGGGTGCTTGGCCGCGGCCCGCTCGAAGAGGGTGCCGAGGCGGATTCCCTGGTTGCCGATGCGCTGGAGGAGCATGGGTGGCCTGCCTTTTGGGTGGTGGTGGGGGAGGGGTGGTGGGTCTGAGGGGTCTCTGAGTGCGCCTGAGTGCTTTGAGTGCTCTGGCCTTGAGCGCTTTGAGTGCTTTGGGGGCGCTCAGTTGCTCTTCTCGATGACCGGCCGCATGCGGCGCAGCGTCTCGGCGAGGTCGCCGGCGACCTTCTCGCCCCACTCGGCGAAGAACCGCCGCTTCTCGTCCTCGTCCATCTCCGCGGTGATGCCGCGGATCCCTTCGGTGGGGCCGTCCATACGGAAGTGGTGCACGAGCAGGGAGCCGTCGCCGTCGGGCTCGATGTCGAAGCCCCAGACGCTCTCCTGCTTCTGGCCGGCGCTGTTGTGCATCGCCCAGCGGAAGGTGCGGCCCGGCTCGGCCGCGACCACCTCTGCGTGGGTGGTCCAGCGGCCGCGCACCACGGGCGCCCAGGCGACGACGTCCTCGGCGCGCTCGTTCTCGCCCCGGAAGACGGAGCCGACGGCGCCCGGCGCGCCGGTCACCCAGCTGCCGCCGAGGCACTCGGGGCTCCATTCGCCGCTGCGCGGCAGGTCGCTGACGACCGCGTAGACCTGATCGGGGCTCGCCTGGACGGTGATCTCGGCGCGAGAGGAGAAGAGGGGAGCGGTGGTGCCGATGGTGTCCGGGGTGCTCTGGGTGTGCGTGGTCACGGTGACCTCCGTGGGGAAGCGATGACGGTGACGTGCGAAGTGGTGACATGCGGCGCGGTGACGTGCGACGCGGCGATGTGTGATGCGGTGTGCGGGGCCGCTGAACTGAACTATACAGTTCGGTTCAGTTGCAGTGCAACGGTCGGTCGTCAGGTCCCTACACTGAGCGCGGAGACGAGTACGGAGGAGTGGCGATGCCCGCAGGCAAGAGCGCGTCCGGCCGGGTGGCGGACGGGGCGAGGGCGGACGGCGTGAAAGGCGTGTCGGCCCCGTCCGGGGCGCGGGCCGCGCGTAAGCGGCAGGCCATTCTGGAGGCCGCGCACCGGGTCTTCCTGCGGGAGGGCTTCGGCGCCGGCGTGGACCTGCTGGCCGCCGAGGCGGGCGTGTCGAAGGTGACCATCTACAACCACTTCGGCAGCAAGGAGAACCTCTTCACGGCCGTGATCGGCCAGACCCTCGACGAGGCGCTGGGCGCCTCCGAGTCGCTGATCCTGGCCCGGCTCGCCGAGTCCGACGACGTACGCACCGACCTGCTGGCGGCCTGCCACGCCTGGGTGGCCGGCCTGGCCGCGCCCGATGTGCTCGCCCTGCGGGACGTCATCGCCGGCGAGCACCGCCGCTTCCCCGCACTCGGCGAGGTCTGGCAGCAGCGCGGCCCGGCCCGCCAGCACGCGGCCCTGGCCCGCGCCCTGGGCCGCCTCGACGAACGCGGCCTGCTCCGCATCCCCGACATGGAACTGGCCGTCCTCCAGCTGTCCGGCCTGGTCCTCTCCCCGCA
Organism: Streptomyces sp. NPDC018693; assembly: GCF_044391385.1. Taxonomy (NCBI): domain Bacteria; kingdom Bacillati; phylum Actinomycetota; class Actinomycetes; order Kitasatosporales; family Streptomycetaceae; genus Streptomyces; species Streptomyces sp. NPDC018693. The sequence goes on from NZ_JBIRZZ010000002.1 coordinate 405,294, forward strand.
CCTGGTCTACGGCTCGTACGGCACGGACATGAGCGAGGAGCTGGCGGGGCGGTTGGTGGAGGGGGGAGTGGACATGTTCCTGGGGTATTACGGGGTCTGAGGGACAGCGGCGCGGGGCACTGCGCAACCAGCCACGACGGACCTCAGCCGCCCGACGGCCTACCGCGGCACCTCGATCGCCTCCCCCGCCAGGAAGACCAGGTCCGCGCCAATGGGCCCACCAGTGACCCGTACCGCCGTACCGTCGTCGCCGAGCACCGCCACCTCCCCGTCGGCGAGGCCCTGACCGTCGACCGAGGCGCTGCCGGTCAGCGCATACACGGTGGCGCCGTACCCGGCGGGCGCGGGCAGATCGGCGGAGTCCCCCGGAGCCAGGGAAGCGTGTACGACGATCACCGCCACCTCCGGGTCGAAGGGCCCGCGCACCCCGAACGCGGACCCGGCGAGGACCTTGAACGTCGACCCCTCCAGCGTGCGTACCACGGGAACGGGGGAGTCGAGCGCTACCGGCGGCAACCCCTCGCACTCGTAGGTGCGGGCATGCGGGAGGACGGCGGTGACGGAGCGGGGGCTGGCGGTGGTGGTGCGCGTGGTGACCCGCATGGCGGCCTCTCTTCCTTCTCTGGACCGAATCATCTGGACGGGATCCCTGGACCGGATCTCTGGACCGGATCTCTGGACCGGATCTCTGGGGGGATCCTCTGAACTGAACGGTTCAGTTCATTATTTCGGTTCATTAATACGCCAAGCCCTGCTCCAGGGCAAGTGCCCCGCGCACGGCGGCGCTTGAGTCCAAGCTGACACAGTCGTCCGCCCCGGATGGCCGCCCCTGGCATCCGACCAGCAGACTCCTGGCCGTACCTCAGAGCCAACGACCCCACCGCGGAAGGACCGCTCCATGTCCGAGCTCAAGATCCTGGCCATCTCCGGGAGCCTGCGCTCCGCTTCGTACAACAGCGCCCTGGCGCGCGCGGCGCAGAAGTTCGCCCCAGGGGACATGACGGTCGAGATCTACGACGGGCTGCGCGACATCCCGCTCTACGACCAGGACCTCGAGACCGACACGCCCCCGGCCCCCGTGGCCGACCTGCGCCGCCGGATCACCGAGGCCGACGGCCTGTTCATCGCCACCCCCGAGTACAACTACGGCATCCCCGGGCCCCTCAAGAACGCCCTCGACTGGGCCAGCCGGCCCGGCCTCAACTCCTCGCTGACCCGCAAGCCGATCGCCATCGCCGGTGCCGCTCCGACCAACTTCGGCACGGTGCGCGCCCAGCTGTCGCTGCGCCAGATGTTCCTGTGGACGGAGTCCGACGTCGTCGGCAAGCCGGAGCTGCAGATCTTCCGCGCCCACGAGCGCTTCGACGAGACCGGCAACCTGACCGACGAGTCCACCATCGAACTGCTGCGCGGCCTGTTGGAGGCCCTCGGCAAGCGGATCCGCGACCGCAGGGTGCTCGACGCGGCGACCTGAACGGCGGCTGATGCCCGCCGCCCCCACAGACTCCGAAGGGCCGCTCCGTCCCCCGTGCGGCCCTTCGGCACGTTCTCCCGATCCTTCGGCAACTTCAAGGGAGCTGGCCACGCATGCGTGCAGCCTTCATCGAGGAACTCGGCCCACCGGAGAACATCCGCTACGGCGAACTGCCCGCGCCGGTCGCGGGGCCGACGGACGTCCTGGTCGCGGTCGAGGCGGTGTCGGTGAACCCGGTGGACACCTTCGTACGGTCCGGAGTGTTCCGCACCCCCGTCGACTTCCCCTTCGTCATCGGCCGGGACCTCGTCGGCACCGTCGTCACGGCCGGTCCGGGCGCGCCCGGCTTCGTGCCCGGGGACCGGGTGTGGTGCAACAGCCTCGGCCACGGCGGACGCCAGGGCTCCGCCGCCGAGCTGGCCGTCGTCCCCGCCGACCGCCTCTACCACCTCCCCGACGGCGTGGACCCCGTCGAGGCCGTCGCCGTCCTCCACCCCGGAGCCACCGCCCACCTCGGCCTGTTCACCCACGGCCGGGTCCGCCCCGGCGAGACCGTCCTGATCGGCGGCGCCGCCGGGAACGTGGGCAGCGCCATGGTCGTAATGGCCGTGGAGGCCGGCGCCCGGGTCGTGGCCACGGCCGCGGCACGCGACGCCGAGTACTGCACCTCCCTGGGCGCGGACACCGTCCTCGACTACCGCGACCCCGACCTGCCGCGCCGGATCGCCGAGGCATGCCCGTCCGGCGTCGACGTCAACCTGGACACCTCCGGCACCAACGACCTGACCACCGCCGTGTCCACCCTGGCCCCACGCGGCCGCATCATCCTCCTGGCCGGCACCCGGACCCGCCCCGTGCTCCCCGCCGGCCCCCTCTACATGAAGGACGGCTCCCTCACCGGCTTCGTCATCTCCCACGCCACAACCACCGACCTGGCAGAAGCCGCCCGCACCCTCAACCGCCTCCTCCCCACAGCCCACCTCCACCCCCGCCACCTCGAACCCGCCCCCCTCTCAGCCGCGGCCACCACCCACCACCGCCTGGAGCAGGGCGAACTACACGGCCGAAGGGTGGTGCTGGTGCCGTAGGAACATCGCTGGCGTAGCTGCGGGTGCCCTTCCGCCCGTCGTAGCTGCGGTCGGTGCTGCCCGTCTGCCGCCGTAGCTGCGGGCAGTCGTGCCTCCCCCAGTGCCTTAAAGCGCACCCACCCCACGGCCACCGCAGCGCCGCTCGACCTGGCACACCCATATCCCCCGACCTGACGGACTGTCCCCTCATCCCCCCGGCCCAAGCACCCCCACTGCGAGACTCCCCGCCATGGACGACGACACCCCACCCGTGCCGACCCAGCCGCGCGCACGGCCCGGTCGCCGACCATTCGCCGTACTCACCACCGTCCACCTCACCCTCAACGCCTCCGTCTCCGTCACCTTCGCCGCCGGCCCCGCCATGCAACGCGAGCTGCACCTGACCCGCACGGACCTCGTCCTGGACAGCGCCGCGTACGGCCTGGCCTTCAGCGGCCTGCTCCTCCTCGGCGGCCGCCTCACCGACCGCCACGGCCGCCGCCCCGTCTTCACCCTCGGCACCACCCTCTTCGCGACCGCCTCCCTCGCCGCCGCCCTGGCTCCGGCCTCCGCCCCCTGGACCCTGGTCGCCGCCCGCTTCCTCCAGGGCTGCGGCGCCGCCCTGGCCGCCCCCGCCGCGATGGCCCTGCTGCGCACGGTCTTCCCGGACGGCAGGTCCCGCGCCTCCGCCACCGCGCTGTGGGGACTCCTCGCCAGCCTCGGCGCCTCACTCGGCATCCTGCTCAGCGGAGCCCTGGTGACCTGGGCGTCATGGCGCTGGAGCTTCGCGCTCCTGGCCGCGGCGGCCGCCCTTGCCCTCACCGTCACCAACCGACTCCTCCCCCACGGCCCGCCCCCGCGGCCCGTACCGGTGGACATGCTCGGCGCCCTGCTGGGCACCACCGCCCTGACCCTGCTCGGCTGCGGCTGCGCCCTGGCGAGCCCGTACGGCTGGTCGTCGGCCCCCGTCCTGGCCCTACTGACCGGCGGCGCCCTCCTCCTCACCGCCTTCGCAGCCGCCGAACGCCGAGCACAAGCCCCCCTTCTCCCCCTCGGCTTCCTCGCCTCCCGCACCCGCGCCACGGCCCTGCTGTGCGCACTGTTCGCCCCGGGCGCGGGCGCGGCCACCGCGTTCCTGCTCGCCCTGTACCTCCAGCAGACCCGCGCCTACTCGGCCCTGCGCAACGCCGAGGCGTTCCTGCCGTACACCGCCGTACTGCTGGCCGTCGGCAGCGTCGCCGGCGCCCTCGTCGCCCGCCGGGGCCCACGTACGGTCGCCGTCGGCGGTACGGCGACGATCGCAGCCGGCCTGTACCTGATCGGCGGCCTCGGCATCCGCACCGCCTCGACCCCGGCCGTCCTGCTGGGTCTGGTCGTCGTCGCCGCGGGCATCGGACTGCTGATGTCGGCGGCAGTGGTGGCGGCGGTGGCCGGCGCGGCGGACAGCGAGACGGCCCTGGCCGGAGCGCTCGTGAACGCCGCGATCCTGGCCGGCCCCACCCTCAGCGTCGCCCTCGTCACCTCGGCGGCCCACTCCCGCACGACCACCGCCACCGCCTCCCCCACACCCGACGGCTACGCCTTCGCCTTCGAGACCCTGGCCGCGGCAGCGACCCTGGTCTGCGCAGCAGCCGCGCACGGGCTCCGCCCCACCCCCACCCCCGAGCCCAAGCCCGACACGAACCCGGCACAAGCGACGAAGTTGTCCACAAGCCCAGGGCCATCCACGCGCTGATCCAGCTCTTCCGCTGACCCCACACTCGAAAGCCCTCGCCCCGGAGTCGATTCGGCCGACGGGGGCTTTCGTGTCTCCTGGGCGTCGCCAAAGACCAGTTCGGGAGCCCACGTGTTCCCCGTCATGGCGAAGGCTGACGGTCACTCTGCCGTTCCGTCTCCGTCTCCGCCGCTAATCCGCTGCCACTCCTGCGCGTCTGACTCGAACATCTCGCGGGCCTGGGTGAGGAGGAGCTCCATGTCCGCCGTGCTCTTGCCCTCAATTTCTACGGCCCGGTCGCCGAGCTCGATGCGGATGCGCGTGCCCTGATGTCGACCAGCGATGGCGTCGATCGCAGTCCGTAGGGTTATCCAGGCACCGCTGTCAGGGATCATCAGGGCGACGATCAGCAGTTGCCCCGGGTCCATGCCGAACTCGGCGCCATAACTGGCGTCGGCCCCAAGCTCCTGGAGAACGGCGAGCATTTCGGGGGCGAGGTTTGGGGTGGTCCGTAGTTTGACTTCACCGAAAGAGCCCCCGGGGTCCACACGTATCCGTAGGACGCCCTCGTCTGCGGGCGGTGGCTGAGGCATGAAGTCGTGGGCGCTTGTCATGGACGGAGGGTAGTGCCGAAAGGGACGTCCGCAGGCTGCCCAGCTACCACATCGGAGACTCGCGAGTATCCGCTGAGCAACTAGTGCAGCCCCACCGACCATTTGCTGGACAGCCTTAGACCTCATGCCCGTCGCGCAGGTACAGCGGCCGCCCCTCCCGCAGGGCGCGGACCGCCTGTGTCAGCCGCCGCCACATCCGACCCCGCAGCAGCCCGCGGGCCTCGGCGAGATCGAAAAACCTTGCCTCCGACAGCTCCTCGTCGTGGGGTTTCAGCTCCCCTTCCACGTCGACCACACCACCGTCAAAGATGAACGAGATCTGGTCGTCCCACGGCCCATGAGGAGCCACCCAATCGACCACCAGGAGCGCGCCCACGACGACGTCCAGGCCCAGTTCCTCGTGCAGCTCCCTCACGACCGTCTGTTCCGGCGGTTCGTTCGCCTCGGCCATGCCACCGGGAAGGTCCCAACCAGGCTTGTAGGTCGGGTTTACGAGCAATACCCGCCCCGCCGCATCCCGGAGCAGCACATCTGCCGCTACACGCTTGCGCGGCTGCTTGGCGTTGCCCTCGGCGAGGTAGGCGTTCCAGGCGTCGGGGTCGGCGGGTGTGGGCTTCGGCGTCATTGGCGCGTGCCTCCCGGTGACGGGATCAGATCTGCGAGCAGGAGCATTCTGGTCCTCCGCGCGTCGCCGAATCTCACCAGGTACTCCCGCACCGGCCCATAGCTCTTGTGCGGCTCCAGAAGGGCCCGGAGGTCGTCAAGCTGCTGGACGACGCGGACGGAGCCGAGGGTGGGGCTGGTGGCGAGCAGGTCATGGCCGACGTCCAAGGCGGCGTCGAGATCACCTCGGCGGACATGGATGTCGGCGAGCGTGATCCGCGCCAGGGCGAGGGACCGAGCCCGCCCAGCGTCCCGTAGTGCCACGGCCTCCTCGGCGGCGGCAAGGGCCTCGTCGTACTCGCCGAGGTCGACCAGAACCAACGCGGCCTCGCTCGCCAGGCGCCCGCGATCGAAGGGGCTCAGCCACGGGTGTGTGGTGTCGGCGGAGGCGTCGAGGTCGCGGCGAGCCCGGTCGAGGGCCCGGTGGGCGGCAGTGTTCTGATTCCCTGCCGCCATGGCCCGCGCCTGCATCGTGTGCAGGCGAGACGCCAAAGCAGGAATCCGCGTGCCTCGGCCGGCGAGGTCGAGACCGGTCTGAGCCCAGCGCGCGGCGCCCGGTGCGTCGTCGCCCTGGAGGACGATGTGGCTGAGAGACGCGGCGACGTGTGCGGCCAGCGGTAGATCCCCGCCGGTCTGCGCGAGTGCGAGAGCGCGGCCGAAGTGCCCCACCGCATCACTGTCCCGCCCACCGTCGTGCGCCATCCACCCCGCCATCTCGGTCAGAGCCGCAGCAGCGGCGAACACGCCAGAGCCGCTGGAGAGGTCGACCAGACGCGGGGCGACACGGTCCTGTAGGTGCCTGACCACAGCCCCGTAGAGCCGACCTCCGCCGGTCTGCCGGTCGGCTGCCCGAAAGGAGTTCATGGCCGTCAGGTCGTCCCCGTTCGGCGGCGGTTGAGGCTGTTGTGGCTGCGCCTCGATAGCGGGCTCCCACGACCGGCGGGCGAGGCCGAGCAGATGACCCGGGATGTGGAAGGCGTCCGCGACCTGCTCGAACAGCGTCAGCTTCTCCACCCGGCTCTTGCCGTTCATGTAGTCGTAGAGCCGCCCCTGGGTAATGTCGACGGCCGCCGCGATGCGACGGGTGCTGATGCCACGGTGGTTGAGCATCCGGAACACCGCGCCCATGTCCCGCTCCGCACACGAGCCGAGGAACCGGGCGTCATCGAGGAGCCCCGCGACTACTGCTCTCGGGTCCTGTGTCTGTCCCATGCGTCCCCCCAAAAACGCGTGAGCCCTGAAGCTACCGTGCGTGCCTAACTGGTGACTCCAACTTGGGGTCACCTCTCGGAGTCTCCTCCGACTCCCCACGGCGCGTTGACTGATCACCAGCCGCCGGGCGCTATCTGCAGGCTCCCCGCCCTCGGCGGCATTGAGGAGAGGCCCCGTATGCGCCCCGTCGTGGGCGGGGCCGTGCCAGTCGGAGGGATGACCTTGTGAGCGTCACGACCAGACCCAACATGAGCGGTGTCCCCGGCTATGCCGAGACGATGCCGCGTGAGCCGGAATCGGCCCGCAGAGCGCGGCTGCTGGTTTCCGCCTCGGTAAACACCTGGAATCTCGGGGATCTGGCGGACGCGGGCACGCTGATCGTTTCCGAACTCGTCGGCAACGCGGTCCGGCACACGAGCTGCCGTCTGATCCGGGTCACCACTCGGCGTATCGCCGCCCGCCGCGTCCGGATGGAGGTCACCGACGCATCCCGGGCCCTGCCGGAAATGGGCTGCGGCGACAGTAACCGGGAGGGCGGCCGGGGGCTGCTGCTGGTCGAGGCGTTGTCGGACCGCTGGGGCTACGACCTGCACGGCACGGGGCGGCGACGGTGGAAGACGACCTGGGCCGAACTCGTCGCCAAGGAGGGCGAGCAGTGAGCGCGGTGCAGTGGGTCACGGGTGACTGCCGGCTCGGCTGCGAACGTACGGCCCTGTCTGTGATCTGGCTCGGCCCGGTGCTGTGGGACGGCCGGCACGCCCCGTTCATGGCATGTGCTGACCGCCTCGCCCGCCTCAAACGACAGGGCCCTCGCCTATTTCATGCAACGCCAGCCGGTCACCGCCTGACCCCTGTGACGGGAGTACACCGCCCGGTTGTAACCCGCAGGAGCGTGTGAGGGAAATCCCCGGCGCACCGCCCCGCCTCTGACCGCCTCAACCCACAGACTTCCCGCCGGAACCCCGGCGGGAGAACTCGAGAAGAGAAGAAGGAGCACGGCATGAACGAGAACGTTCCCGCGGCAACGTCCGGTGACGGTCTGCTGGTCGCCCGCACGTCCATCGCTGCTGCACGGTCGCGCGCCGAGCAGCCGTCCGATGGCGGCAGCACGGGCGTCTCCGACACCAACGACTGATCGGAGTCGCATCCGTGACCACCTTCTCCAAGGTGGTCGATTGCCTCGGCGAGGACTTCCTCGCCGGGGCGTTCGGCCGCTGGCATCGCGTATGGACCAACGTCGGAGACTTCTCCGGACTCCTGACCTGGGACGACCTCAACGACATCGTGGCCCGTGGACGGCTGGAGCCCCCTCGTCTGCGCCTGCACCGCGACGGCGAACTCATCCACTGGCAGAGCTACGCCAGCCCCGTGACGACCCGGCGCAGCACCGTGTGGCAGCGCATCCAGCCCTCCCGTCTGTACGAGCAACTGCGGGACGGCTCCTCACTCGTCCTCGATGCCGTGGAGGAACTTCACGCCCCCGTCGATGCCCTGACCCGAGATCTGGAGCGGGTGTTCCGGAGCCACATCCAGGTCAACGTGTACGCCTCGTGGACGTCTCGCGAGGGCTTCGGCACCCATTGGGACGACCACGACGTGGTGGTGCTCCAGGTGGAGGGCGCGAAGCGGTGGCGGATCTACGGGCCGACCCGAACCAACCCGCTGTACCGGGACCTGGTGGCCCCGGAGCCGCCGGAAGGCGAGCCTCTGGCCGAACTGACGCTACGCGCGGGCGACATGCTGTATCTCCCGCGCGGCTGGTGGCACGCGGTGGCGGCGACTGAGGGCCGGTCCCTGCACCTGACGTGCGGGCTTCAGACAACGACCGGCGCCGATCTCCTCACGTGGCTCTCGGAGCGTCTTCGTGGCTCGGAAACCGTCCGGGCGCACCTGCCCATGTTTGGCACCGGCCAGGACCAATCCGCCTACCTCGACGTCCTTCGTAAGGAAGTCGCGGAGGTCCTGCACGACGGCGTGATCCGGGAGTTCCTCGACGTCCGCGACGCAACCGATCCGGGACGCCTGATGCCCTCCCTGCCATTCCTCGACGGTATCCCCGCCGAGGACGACCTGATGGTCCGGTTCACCACCGCACGCGCATGGACCACGGTCAACGACGACGGCCAGGTGATCCTCCGGGCCGGAGGCGAGGAGTGGACGTTCGCCGCTCCCGTTGCCGCTGTACTCGAACCGCTCGCCGCGGGCGACTCGGCCTCTCTCGGTGAACTCGCACAGTCGGCTGGGCTGACCACGGCGCAGGTCGCATCCGTCGTGACCGAGCTGGTGTCCGCCAACATGGCGGCGGTGAGCCGCCGGTGACACCGGATCTCGCGCTCGGCACGTACCACTGCCGGGACATCCCTCGGGCGGCGGCCCACGCCGTCGTCCGGGGGGCTTCCTGGATCGACACCGCACCCAACTACCGTGCAGGGCAGGCCCACACACTTCTCGCCGCCTCTGTTCTCCCTCAGCAGCGGCAGGTACGGATTTCCACGAAGACCGGATTCTTCGCCCGGGAGGAAGCCGAGGCCGCCGTCAGCGCCGGAATCCTCACCCGCGAACAGGCGAAGGCCGGCCACAGCCTCACCGCGAATTTTCTCCGTTGGCAAACCACCCGAACCCTCAACGTCCTCGGCCGCGCCGACGTGGTGTTCGTACACAACCCCGAACACGTCCGACTCGACCGCGAAGAACTGCACGAACGGCTGCGGGACGCCTTCGCCGTGCTGGAGGAGTATGCGGACGCGGGGCATGTCGGCGGGTACGGCGTTGCCACCTGGTCGGGCCTGGACTCCGGCGCCTTCACGGTGCCCGAACTCCTCACCCTGGCACGGGAAGCCGCCGGTACAGATGAACACCACCTACACGCGGTGCAGCTCCCCGTCAGCCTCGTCATGGCCCGCCCCATCAGCCTTGCCCTGGACGGTCGCGGCCCCCTTGTACAGGCCCGCGCCGCAGGGCTCGACACCTTCGTTTCCTCGCCCCTGCACGGCGGCGAACTGCCCGGCATGGTCACGCCGGAACTCGCCGAACTGATCGACCCCGGCCTCACTCCTGCCCAAGCAGCCCTAGGCATCGTCGCGTCCACCCCAGGAGTGACACGGATTCTCCTCGGCACGAACAACCCGGCACACTGGGACGCCGCCGCGCGCACGATCGCGCTGCCACCACTGCCGCTTGCCACCCTCCGGAAGGTTCTCGATGTTCTCGGTACCTGATGAACCCGCCGCGGCACGGATGCGCACCGCGCGAATCGCCGCATGCGCTGCCCTGGGCGTAAGCGACGCCGCACAGGGGCCCGTCTGGGGCTACAACGGCCGCACGCTCTCCGGGGCCGTCCACACCGCCCAGGAGCGGGGCTGGCTGCGACTCGTCGGCGAACACGCCGACCGCGCCCACGGGAAACTGTGGGACGGCCCGAAAACGGCCCAGGAAACCCTCCCCGAAGACATCCCCCGCCCCACCTTGCACCGCATCCACGACTGGCGGAAAGACGGTTGGGCGTACCGTGCCGAGCTGTACGAGCACACCACGCTCTCCACCGTCTCAGTGAGCCCCGTCCTCGATACTGAGTCGGACTTTCTTGAGTCCTGGTGGAAGAGCCTGTACGGCGCACTCAGCGCCCTGGCCACTGTCCCCACCGACCGCGTGGCCGTACGCGAGGCATACATCCGCCGCGCCGTACCTCGGTTCACCGGCCACGACGTCGGCGACACGATCGAGTGGTCCACCGCCCACGGAGACTTCCACTGGGCCAACCTCGCTGGCCCCGACCTCACGATTTTCGACTGGGAGGGCTGGGGCACCGCTCCCGTGGGGTTCGACGCCGCACTCCTGTACGTCTACGCCCTTCAGACCCCGAGCACCGCAACACGCGTCCGCCAGGTACTCGCGCCCATCCTGGACGACCCCAGGACCCGCGTTGCCGAACTGACAGTGTGCGCCCAGGTACTTCAGGCCGCCGACCGAACGCCCTTCTACGCCGCGCTCGCCGAGCCCGTACGCCGCCACCTCCGCACCATGCGGTACATCGCAGCCTGATCTGACCCGCACCACCTGCCCCCCAGGTAGGGAGCGGTGCGTCCAGGCACTGTTGGCTGTTCACCCACTCCTTCGCCGCCGCGAGCGTCGGCGCGGTGCCGACGATCTGATACGCGAAGCTGTCCCATTCCTCCAGCACGCGCGAGTCGTCGGGGCTGAGTTGGGCGGCGCCGCCGTGCACGGGACAGTGCCGCCGGTGTTTGTCGACGGGGGGCGGCGTGGCTTCCCCGCAGGGGGACTGGCGATTTCTGGAAGTGAATCCGAGCGGGCAGTACGGCTTCATCGAGCAGGCGACCGGACTGCCGATCACGTCCGCGATCTGCGACTACCTGGAGGGAAACGGCCAGTGACGAACATCCTCGACGACGAACAGCGCATCCTCGCCGCTCGCGTCTCGCTCACGCAGCGGATCGACCGGGGAAGCGTGGTGTTGTCCTCACGCCTGGCCGGTGCTTTTCTCAACGTCCCCAGGCATCCCTTCGTGCCCGTCTTCTATCGGCGCGACGGTGAGCGGTTCGTCCCGTGGCGTATCACCGACGGTGACCCGGTGGCGTGGCTCGACGCCGTGTACGCGGACGACTCCCTCATCACGGAAGTGGACGGCGTGCACGCCGAGGACGCCGCCCCCGAGGGGCTCACCGGCATCCCGACGTCGTCCTCGACGGCACCGAGCCTCATGGCGGACATGCTCGACGCCCTTGACGTGCACGAAGGGCACGACGTCTACGAGGCCGGTACCGGCACGGGCTACAACGCGGGCGTGCTGTCCTTCCTCGCCGGGGACAAGCACGTCACCACCGTGGACCGTACGGAAGCCCTCACCGTCAAGGCACGCCCGCGGCTGAACGCCGTCGGCTTCGATCCACTCGTCATCCACGGCGACGGCGCGAACGACGTTCCGGGAGACGCGGTGTTCGACCGGATCATCTCCACCGCATCCGTACGCCGCATTCCTCCCGGGTGGCTGACGCGCATACGTCCCGGCGGCATCATGGTCGTCCCCGTCAAGGGCACACTCGCCGGCGGAACGGTCGCCCGGCTCACGAAGCTGCCGGACGGCTCGGCGAGTGGGCACCTCCTGCACACACCCGCCGCGTTCATGCCGCTCATCAGCGGCACCCCGGTACCCGCGCAGATGCCCGTGATCCCGTACGGGCCGTGCCCGGGGCGCCGAGATCTCAGCGCGCGTGCTCGACGACTGGACATTCTCATTCTTTGCCCAGCTCCACATGTCCCCCGGCCTCGCCCGCACCTACGGAACGAACGACGACGGGCTGCACGTCACGACCCTGTACGACCCTGCCGACGGTGTCGCCCCGACCCAGCAGACCGTGAGGTACACCGCTCCGGGTGGACGAGTCCACTGCTGGACGCTTTAGCCGGGGGTGGTTACGGCTTCGGGTCGGGGGATCGGGGCAGGGAGTCGGATACGAAGGTGCCCAGGCCGACCTCGCCTCGGGTCCAGCCCTCTTCCCGTACATGCCGCATGGCCTTCGCGGCCGTAGCGTTCACCACGCCGAACTCCTGGGCGATCTCCAGGGTGGACGGCACGCGGCTTCCGGGCGGGTAGATGCCCTCCTTGATGCGCCGGATGATCTCTGCTGCGATCTGCCGCCACAGTGGGCGCGTGCGGTCGAGGTCCATGAAGCTCAGCGTGGGTGACCGTGGGATTCTGCGCATCCGTGGTTATCTGCGGTTACCCACGCTATGTTGGCTGGACACAGAACGGCCCCGACGGGAAGCGGCTACTTCCTCGCCAGGGCCTGAGCCGACTGAAGAGGAGTCGACCTATGCGCAGCCTACTGGCCGCGATTCTGAGTATCTTCCGGCCTGCGCGCGGGGTGCACTGCCCCGACGCGGCGCCGTCCCTTCGGCTCGACTGCCCGCCGATTCCGGAGTGCCAGCCCCCGCGTCCTCCTCTGACCGTGGACGTCATCGCCGCCGATGGGCTGCCGTTGGTCCGGCCCTACGTCGTCGTGTGGGAGCGGGAGTGCGATGCGCGGGAGCGGTGTCGGGCCGGGGCCGTTGGGACTCTCGCTGGGCTGGGTTCGGACTGTTTTCCGTGGGAGGCGGCCGTATGAGCGAGCCGCGTCTTCGTACCCTCGGTGTTGATCCGGCCACCGGCAAGGAGGCGTTGGTGGTCGCGCGGCCCGGGGGGTTCCTTGAGGCGCTGGCCGATGCGCATGCCCTGGAGACCGCCGCTGTTCTGGTGGAGGTCGTCGGGGCCGTGCTGGAGGTGGGGGAGGCTTCGGACGCCGAACTCGCCGCCTTTGTATCGTCGTTGCACGCGGCGCTGGGTGAGTGCGTCGGCATGATGGTGCGGGACGGGGAGCGCACGTCGTAGGGCATGTGTGGTGGTGCCGTGGGTGCCCGGGGTTGCTCGGGCATCCATGGTGGGTGGGTTTTCCACAGAGGCCGAGTTATCCACAGGGTCTGACGCGTCGCAGTCGTCGGCTGTACGGTCGGCACGAGTTGATGTTCGTGACGTTCGTACGGGTACGGGGGAGGCGGTCGCCGTGACCGAGGCCGGTGTGGGTGTGGAGACGGCGGAGGTGGAGCGGCTGCCGAGGGTGCGGGGCTTCGCCCCCAGGTTGGTCGAGGGCTCCCCCAAGGAGGAGGGGAAGGCGCTGCGGCAGCGGGTGCCCCGGTCGGCGCACGCCGCCCTCCACCTGGACGCCGCCCGCCCGGACGCGGTGGCGGCGGTCGAGGAGTCGAACGAGGGCCGTATCCCGGAGCTGACCCCGATACGGGTGGGCCGGATGGCGGCGACCCCCTTCGCCTTCCTGCGCGGCTCGGCCGGCCTCATGGCGTACGACCTGGCCCGCACCCCCATGACCGGCATCGCCGCCCAGATCTGCGGCGACGCCCACGCGGCCAACTTCGGTCTGTACGGTGACGCCCGCGGCGGCCTGGTCATCGACCTGAACGACTTCGACGAGACGGTCGTCGGCCCCTGGGAGTGGGACCTCAAGCGCCTCGCCACCTCCCTCGTCCTCGCGGGCCGGGAGGCCGGCGCCGACGAGGACACATGCCGTACGGCGGCGTACGACACCGTCGGCGCCTACCGCCGCACCCTGCGCCTGCTGGCCAAGCTGCCCGCGCTGGACGCGTGGAACGCCATCGCCGACGAGGAACTGGTCTCCCACACCGACGCCCATGACCTGCTGGGCACGCTGGAGCGGGTCTCGGAGAAGGCGCGCGCCAACACGAGCGGCCGGTTCGCGGCACGGTCGACCGAGCCGACGGAGGACGGCGGCCGCCGGTTCGTGGACGCGCCGCCGGTACTGCGCCGGATCCCGGACGCGGAGGCCGCGGCGGTCGCCGCGTCCCTGGAGCCGTACCTGGCGACCCTCCCCGAGGACCGCCACCCCCTGCTCGCCCGCCACGCGGTGCACGACGTGGCGTTCCGCATCGTCGGCACGGGCAGCGTGGGCACCCGCTCCTACGTCGTGCTCCTCCTCGACCACCGCGGCGAGCCCCTGATCCTCCAGGTGAAGGAGGCCCGCGCGTCCGCCCTGCTGCCCCACCTCCCGACGGCCGGCTTCGACACCCCGCCGGTCGACCACGAGGGCCGCCGGGTCGTCCTCGGCCAGAAGCGCATGCAGGTCGTCAGCGACATGCTGCTGGGCTGGACGACCGTCGAGGGCCGCCCCTTCCAGGTCCGCCAGTTCCGCAACCGCAAGGGCAGCGTCGACCCGTCCGCCCTCGCCGCCGACCAGATCGACGACTACGCCCGCATGACCGGCGCCCTCCTGGCCCGAGCCCACACCCACAGCACCGACCCCCGCCTCCTCTCCGCCTACTGCGGCAAGAACGACGAACTCGACACCGCCATCTCCACCTTCGCCATCACCTACGCCAACCACACAGAATCCGACCACGCGAACCTGGTGACAGCGGTGAGGACGGGGAGGGTGCCGGCGGAACTGGGGGTGTGAGACACAGCGGCACCCCGCAGCGCCGGGCTGCGCACCCACCCGACGCCCACCGCCGCACCCCGAGCCCCGAAACCACCCCAGCGGCGCAGCCCCCCACACCCACTACGCTGGTCGGGTGACGACCCCCGAAGCTGACCAGTCCCAGCCGCCCCGCCCCGAGGAGCGGCTGGAGCAGGCCGTGCGGGCCGCCGAACAGGCACTGATCGAGTTCGAGATCGCCCTGGAGACCTTCCGCGTGGAGGTCGAGAACTTCTCCCGCCTCCACCACCAGAAACTCGGCCCGATGTACGCCCGCCTCGACGAACTGGACGCCCAGATCGCCGAGGCCAGAGCCGCCCGCACCGGCACCGAGGAGGACCGCCGCCGCGCCGAGGAGGCCCGCGCCCGCGTCCTGCCGATGCCGGAGGTCGAGGAGCTGTTCCACGGCTGGATGGACAGCGAGGGCTTGTTCCCGGAGGCCGCCGCGATGCTCACGGACCAGTCGGTACGCCCCCCGGAGCGCGTCCGCCCCAGCGAGGAGGCCCGCAAGCTGTACCGCGACCTCGCCCGCAAGGCCCACCCCGACCTGGCCCGCGAGGAGGCCGACCGCAAGCGCCGCGAGGAGTTCCTCACCCGCGTCAACGCCGCCTACGCCCGAGGTGACGAGGCCCTGCTGCGCGAGCTGGCCGAGGAGTGGGCGGCCGGCCCGGTCCCCGCCGAGCAGCGCCCCAGCCGCAGCGAGGAGCTCTACGCCCGCCTGGAGTGGCTCTCCCAGCGCAAGGAGCTGCTGACGCGGATCGCCAAGGAGCTGGAGGACGGCCCGATCGCCTCGATGCTCCGGCTGGCCCCGGACGACCCCGACCGTCTCCTGGACGAGATCGCCGAGAAGCTGCTCGCGGACGTCGCCGCCCGGGAGGCGGAGCTGGCCGAGCTGGTTGGTTAGCCGGGTTCGGGTAGCGTCGGAGACATGAGTTTCGGAGCTGGTGTTCCCACGGTCGAGGTCGGGGACCTCAAGGACGGCGACTTCCTGCTGGACGTCCGCGAGGACGACGAGTGGCAGGCGGGACACGCCGAAGGCGCCCTGCACATCCCCATCAGCGAGTTCGTCGCCCGCTACGGCGAGCTGACGGAGGCCGCCCCCCAGGACGGCCGGATCAACGTGATCTGTCGCTCCGGCGGCCGCTCGGCGCAGGTGACGATGTACCTCGCCCAGCAGGGCATCGACGCCGTGAACGTCGCCGGCGGCATGCAGTCCTGGGCCGCCACCGGCCGCCCAGTCATCACGGACGACGGAAAACCGGGCTTCGTCCTGTAGCCCCCGGTCCAGACCGCCCCGTCACGCCGGCCCCGGGTCACGCCGGCCCCGGGCTATGCCTCCCAGGCCAGGCGGCCTCGGGCGGGCCGTCCCGGGCCAGGTTTGCGAGTCCGCGGTTGATCCGGCGTGCGTGGCGGGCCAGGGCGGTACGCGACTCCCCGCTCGGCGGCCGCACGGTCACGGTCCTGGGTCAGGTCGCCCCGGTGAGGCGGCCTCGGGCAGGCCGTCCCGGACCAGGTTGTGAGCCCACGGTTCATCCGCCGGGCGTGGCGGACAGGGCAGCGGTATCCCCCGCTCGGCGGCCGCACGGTCACGCCCCCGGGGCAGGGCGCCCACGTCACGAAGCCTCAGGCAGGCCGCCCTGGGCCAGCAACTCGGAGCCAGGCCCCCAGGCTCAGGGCCCCCTGGTTCAGGCCCCCCGGGCCAGGCTCCCCGGCACAGGCCGTCGCCCCAGTCCAGCCACACTCCCGGCATGGACCACCGCCTCCGGCGGCAGCCACCCCGGTCGAGCGGCGCAGTCGCCCCTCAGCCCAGCGGATGCGCCGCCAGTAGGTCCCCCAGGGCCTCCTCGTGTGCCGCCGCCGGGCCGAGTGCCAGCTCCAGGTGCTTGGCCCAGGCGTGGTAGCGGTGCAGCGGATAGTCGACGTCGGCGCCGAAGCCTCCGTGCAGATGCTGTGCCGTCTGCACCACCCGCCGTACGCCCTCCGCAGCCCAGATCTTCGCCACGGCCACGTCCCCGCGCGCGGGCAGCGCACCCGGCGCCCCGGAGGCGATCCGCCACGCGGCCTGCCACAGCGTGGCCTCCATCGCCCGCAGGTCGATGTACCGGTCGGCGGCCTGGACTGCGACGGCCTGGAAGGTCGCGATCGGATGCCCGAACTGCTCCCGCTTCCCGGCGTACTCGCTCGTCATCCGCAGCACCCGCTCACCCAGCCCGAGCGCCAGCGCACACGTCCCCGTGGCCAGCAGCTCCCGCAGCCACTCCCAGGCACCCTCCGTCTCGACGACGTACCGCCCCGCGATCCGCGCCGACTCCAGCCGCAGCTCCCCGAGCCGCTCGCCGTTCGTCGACACCTGCTCGGCGAGTACGACCCCCTCCTGGTCCCGGGGGACCAGCGCGAGGACGGTCCGGTCGGCGTCGGTGTGCGCGGGTACGACGACGAGGTCCGCGTCGTACGCCCATGGCACCGCCGTCTGCACCCCGTCCAGCACCCACCCCTCGTCCCCATCCCCGTCCCCGTCCCCGTCCCCGTCCCGCCGCGCCGTGACGGCCCGCTCGGCCGGGTCGTGCCCGGTGCGGCCGTGCGCGGCGACGGTCAGCACCAGCTCCCCGTGCCCGGCCCTGGGCAGCAGCTCCCGCGCCAACTCACCGCCCCCGTACCGCTGTACGGCGGCCATGGCCGCGCTGCTCTCCAGCAGCGGCACCCGGGCCAGCACCTTCGCCGACTCCCGGAGCACCAGGCAGAGCGCGACGGCGTCCAGTCCGGCCCCGCCGTACTCCTCGTCGAGCAGCAGACTCAGCAGATCGGCGCCGGCCAGCTTCTCCCACAGCGCCCGGTCGAAGCCCTCGGCGACGGGGGCGCCCCGGGTGAGCGCCGGGCTCGGCACCGCGTCCGGCGCCACACCGGCGAACACTCCCTCGGCCGCCTCGGCCGCCGCCAACTGCTCCTCGCTGAAGGTGAAGTCCACGGCCTGTCCTCCCGACGGGGTCAGTAATCTGACGGTCCGTCAAGATAGAACAGGTTCTAGGAGAAGGGAACGGGGCGGCACCACACCGTCCTCACCGGTCGAAGTCCAGCTCCACTCCCTCCGTCACCGGATGCGACTGGCAGGCCAGCACATACCCCGCGTCCGTCTCCTCCGGCTCCAGCGCGAAGTTCCGGTCCATCCGCACCTCACCGGAGACCAGGAAGGCCCGGCACGTCCCGCACACCCCGCCCTTGCAGGCGTACGGCGCGTCGGGCCGGTTGCGCAGCACCGTCTCCAGCAGCGACTCCCCGTCCCGCACCGGCCAGCTCCCGGCGCGCCCGTCGAGCCGAGCGGTCACCGTGCTGTGCGCGGGCGCGGGCACCGTGGCCACGGGTGCCACGGAGTCCACGTGGAAGATCTCCTCGTGGATCCGCGCCCGGGGCACGCCGATCTCACGCAGCGCCTGCTCCGCGCCCTGCACCAGCCCGTACGGCCCGCACAGGAACCAGCCCCGCACCGCCTCCACCGGCACCAGCGCCGGCAGCAGACCGGTCAGCCGTTCACGGTCCAGCCGCCCGGACGGCAGCCCGTGCTGCTGCTCCTCCCGGGACAGCACCGTCACCAGCTGAAGCCGCTCCGGGAAGCGGTCCTTGAGGTCGGCGACCTCCTCCAGGAACATCGTCGACGCCGTCGTACGGTCGCTGCGTATCAGGCAGAAGCGGGCGTCGGGTTCGCGGGCGAGGAGCGTGGAGACGATCGACAGCACCGGGGTGATGCCGCTGCCCCCGACGATCGCCGCGTACAGCCCGGGCGCCGGGTCGAGCGTGAAGCGGCCCGCCGGGGTCATCACCTCGATCTCGTCACCGACGCAGATCTCCTTCAGCGCGTACGTGGAGAACGCCCCGCCCTCGACCAGCCGCACGCCGACCCGCAGCGTGCTCGGGCCCGCGTCACCGGGCGCGGGGGCCGGCGAGCAGATCGAGTAGGTGCGCCGGACCTCGGTGCCGTCGGCGACGCGCCGCAGCGCGAGATGCTGGCCGGGCGCGTACCGGTACTCCTCACGCAGCGCGGCCGGGACCGCGAAGGTGAGGGCGACGGAGTCGTCGGTGAGCGGGTCCACCGCGGCCACCGGGAGCGTGTGGAAGCGGGCCATCACAACTCCTTGAAGTGGTCGAAGGGCTCACGGCAGGCCAGGCAGCGGCGCAGCGCCTTGCAGGCGGTTGAGGAGAAGCGGCTGAGCAGCTCGGTGTCGGCGGAGCCGCAGTGCGGGCAGCGCACCGGGGCCTCGGCGTCCCGGGTCCGGGTCGGGCCGAGCGTCACGGGCACGGGAGCGGACTCCGCCCGCTCACGCGGCGGCGCGATCCCGAACTCCCGCAGCTTGCGGCGCCCTTCCGCGGAGATGTCGTCCGTGGACCAGGCGGGGCTGAGGACCGTCCGCACGGTGACCTCACGCACCCCGTGGGCGTGCAGCGCCCGCTCGATGTCCAGTGCCATCGTCTCCAGGGCGGGGCAGGCGGTGTAGGTCGGGGTCAGCTCCACCTCAACCGTCTCCGCGTCCGTCCCGCTCACGCGCACCGTGCGCACCACGCCCAGCTCCTGGAGGGTGAGCACGGGCAGCTCGGGGTCGGGCACCGAACCGGCGACCTGAAGCAGCTCCGCCTCCAGCGGGGTGAGCGTCACCATGACGCCCCCGGGTGGCTGCGGTGCAGATGCTGCATCTCTGCGAGCATCCGTCCGAACGGCTCGGTGTGCAGGCCCTGCCGGCCCGCGCCGGCCGTCCATGCCCCGGAGCGTGGGCCCTCGGGCAGATCGAGGGTGGCCCGGCGCAGGATGTCCCCGACGGATTCCAGCCAGGCCGTCTCCAGCGCCTCCCGGTCGATGTCCAGGCCCTCCACCGGCTGGAACATCTCGCCGGTGAACCGCCACAGCGCCGTGCAGGCCCGAGCCATCCGCGCCCGGCTCTCCTCGGTGCCGTCGCCCAGGCGCAGCGTCCACTGCTCGGCGTGGTCGCGGTGGTAGGCGGTCTCCTTGACGGCCTTCGCGGCGAGTGGCGCGAACTCGCTCACGGTGTCGGCGAGTTGGCCGTACAGCAGATGCTGGTACGTGGAGAAGTACAGCTGGCGGGCGATGGTGTGGGCGAAGTCGCCGTTCGGCTGCTCGACCAGCTGGAGGTTGCGGAAGGCGCGCTCCTCCCGCAGATAGGCCAGCTCGTCCTCGTCGCCGGCCATCGACAGCAGGACCCGGGCCTGGCCGAGCAGGTCGAGCGCGATGTTGGCGAGGGCGACCTCCTCCTCCAGGACGGGTGCGTGGCCCATCCACTCGCCGAGCCGGTGGGAGAGCACCAGGGCGTCGTCGCCGAGGGCAAGGGCGGCGGTCGTCGCAGTCGTGGTCGTCACAGGTGCTTCACCCCTTCCGGGATCTCGTAGAACGTCGGGTGCCGGTACGGCTTGTCCGCTGCCGGTTCGAAGAAGGGGTCCTTCTCGTCGGGCGAGGACGCGGTGATCGCGGTGGACGGGACGACCCAGATCGACACGCCCTCGCCGCGCCGGGTGTACAGGTCGCGCGCGTTGCGCAGGGCGAACTCCGCGTCCGGCGCGTGCAGGCTGCCGGCGTGGGTGTGGGACAGTCCGCGGCGCGAGCGCACGAAGACCTCCCACAGGGGCCAGTCGGTGTTGGTCATGCCTGCCGTTCTCCCGTCTTGTCGCTGTGCTTGGCCGCGTGGGCCGCGGCGGCCTCCCGCACCCAGGCGCCCTCGTCGTGCGCCCGGCGGCGCTGGTCCAGCCGCTGTTCGTTGCACGGGCCGTTGCCCTTGAGGACCTCCTTGAACTCCGTCCAGTCGATCGGGCCGAAGTCGTGGTGCCCCCGCTCCTCGTTCCACCGCAGCTCGGGGTCGGGCAGGGTGAGGCCGAGGGACTCCGCCTGGGGGACGCAGATGTCGACGAAGCGCTGGCGCAGCTCGTCGTTGGAGAACCGCTTGATCTTCCAGGCCATGGACTGCGCGGAGTGCGCGGACTCGTCGTCGGGCGGGCCGAACATCATCAGCGACGGCCACCACCAGCGGTCCACCGCGTCCTGCGCCATCGCGTGCTGCTCCGGTGTGCCCTTGCTCAGGGCCAGCAGCAGCTCGTAGCCCTGGCGCTGGTGGAAGGACTCCTCCTTGCAGATGCGGATCATCGCGCGCGCGTACGGTCCGTAGGAGCAGCGGCACAGCGGCACCTGGTTGGTGATCGCGGCGCCGTCCACCAGCCAGCCGATGGCGCCGACGTCCGCCCAGGTCAGAGTGGGGTAGTTGAAGATCGAGGAGTACTTCTGGCGGCCGGTGTGGAGCTTGTCGAGCAGTTCCTCGCGGCTGGTGCCGAGGGTCTCGGCCGCGCTGTAGAGGTACAGCCCGTGGCCCGCCTCGTCCTGGACCTTCGCCATCAGGATCGCCTTGCGGCGCAGTGAGGGCGCGCGGGTGATCCAGTTGGCCTCCGGCTGCATGCCGATGATCTCGGAGTGGGCGTGCTGGGCGATCTGGCGGACCAGTGTCGCCCGGTAGGCGTCCGGCATCCAGTCGCGCGGCTCGATGCGCTCGTCGTCGGCCACCGCGGCGTCGAAGACGCGCTGCAGGGCGTCGTCCTCGGTGCCGGCCGTGTGCTGCGCGGCTGCTGTGGCCATGCGGTCCCCCTCGACCTCGTGCGCGTCTGCGGTACGCGCCGTCCGATCCGTCCCGACCGATCGTTCGGTCCGTGCGATTCAATGGTGAGTCGGCGGTCGTGAGGTGTCAACCGCTGTGGATAACCTGCCGGGGCGCCTGTGGACAACCGCACAGTGGCCGACCGCTGGGAAAGCTGCGGAGGGCGGCGGGGCTGAGTACCGTTCCGTGGAACCGCCGCGCTGCACCCGTCCGGGTGAACGGGCCGTGAGACCGCGGGCCCGGCGGCTCGCGGCGGGCCGGACAGGACCAGACATCGGGAACGGGGCGGAATGAACACGCACGACGCGGGCGGCGACACCCCGCACGAGCCGCAGCCGCCGAAACCGACCGCAGCCGACCCTGGCCCCGCCCGCGACGACCGGCCGGCTGTCCCCGGCCCGGCAGGGTTCCCGTCCGTTCCCGATGAGCGGCCGACGGTCCCCCACGCGGCAGGGTTCCGGGCCGTTTCCGATGAGCGGCCGAGTGTCCCCGGCCCGGCAGGGTTCCGGGCCGTTTCCGATGAGCGGCCGAGTGTCCCCGGCCCGGCGGCGTTCCCCGCCGCCCCCGAACCGGTCGCCCCCGACCCGGCAGCGTTCCCGGCCGCCCCCGACCCCCGCCCCGGCGTGGCCGCCCTCTCCCTGGGCTACCAGATCGCCGCGGCCATCGCGGTCGCCGCCGTCGCGGTCGCCGTCTGTGTGCACCTCGGGATGGTCTTCCTGCACGTCGCGCCGTCGAACACGCTGACCAAGACACACGGCGAGGCGATCGACGACTGGGTGTACCCCGAGTTCGAACAGAACTGGAAGCTGTTCGCCCCGAACCCCCTCCAGCAGAACATCGCCGTCCAGGCCCGCGCCCAGATCAGAACGCCGGACGGCAGCTCGCGAACCACCGGCTGGTACGACCTGTCCGCGCAGGACGGCCGGGACATCGACGGCAACCCGCTGCCGAGCCACACCCAGCAAAACCAGCTGCGCCGCGCATGGGACTTCTTCTCCGCCACGCACGGCAGCGACAACCGCGCGGTCGGGGTGCGCGGCGACCTGTCCGAGGCGTATCTGCGCCGCATCGTCGTCCTGCGGCTGGAGCGGGACGGCGCGCCCGGCGCCGACGGCGTCGTCGAGCGGGTCCAGCTCCGCTCCCGCACGACCAACGTGCCCCCGCCCGACTGGAGCGAGGAGAAGATCTCGCTCGAACCGATCTTCCGCGTCCTGCCGTGGTGGACGGTGCCCGCCGGCGAGGCCGACGAAGGAGTGAAGTGAACCGACTCGCCCTGTGCCTGTCCAGCGGCATCGCCCGGGTCACGGGGTCCGCCCTCGGCCCGTACCAGAGCGCCGTGATCCGCGTCGGCTTCGCCCTGACCTGGCTGCTGTTCCTGCTGCGTGAGTACCCGCACCGCGCCGAGCTGTACGGGCCCGACGCGCCGTGGAGCTGGGCGCTGGCCCGGCGGCTGCTCGACATGAACGGCGCCTTCACCGCGCTGAGCTGGTCCGACGGACGGCTGTGGTTCGAGCTCGTCTACGGGCTCGCCGTGCTGGCCGCCGCCCTGCTGCTGGTGGGCTGGCGCACCCGCACGATGTCGGTGCTGTTCATGGTCGGTGTGCTGTCGCTGCAGAACCGCAGTGTCTTCATGGGCGACGGCGGCGACAACGTCCTTCACCTGATGTCGATCTACCTGGTGTTCACACGCTGCGGCCAGGTCTGGTCGCTGGACGCCCGGCGGGCCCGGCGGGCCGACGCGGCACGCGCGCGTGGCGAGTGGGTCGCCGACCGGGCCGGGCCCGTCCTGTGGGCCGTGTGCGGCTTCGCGCTGATCACGCTGACCGTGTCCGGCCGACTGTTCGACAGCGAGTGGACCGTCCCCGTGCTGCTGTGGACCGTCTGGGTCGCGCAGGCGCTGTGGTGGCTCGTCGAGCGGCGGGCGGCACGCTCCCCCCAGCCGCGGATCCTGCTCGACGTGATCGCGAACGTCCTGCACAACGGCGCCCTCGTCGTGATCATGGCCGAGGCGTGCCTGATCTACGCGACGGCCGGCTGGTACAAGATCCAGGGCTCCCGCTGGCAGGACGGCACCGCCGTGTACTACCCCCTCCAGCTGGAGTACTTCTCGCCCTGGCCCGCCCTGAGCGACCTGCTGGCCTCCAGCGGCACCATGATCATGCTCATCACCTACGGCACGGTCATCGCACAGGTCGCGTTCCCGTTCACCCTGTTCAACCGGCGCGTCAAGAACGTCCTGCTGGCCGTGATGATCATGGAACACGCGATGATCGCGGTGATCCTCGGGCTGCCGTTCTTCTCCCTGGCGATGATCGCCGCCGACGCCGTCTTCCTGCCCACCCCGTTCCTGCGCCGTCTCGGCCACGGGATCGCACGCGTGTGTACCCGCCTCCTCGACAAGCCCGTCCCGCCGCTCCCCGGTCAGCGGCGGGGCGAGGCGCCCCCTCGGCCGCCGGAGCAGCCCGAGCAGAGCCACGTAGGCTTCACGGCATGAACGACCCCCTCGGCGCGTGGCGCGGCCTCGCCGACGCCTGTGTCCTGCTCGACGGCTTCCACGCCCTCAAGCACGCCCTGCGCTTCGGCGCCGAGGTCCCGGTGGCGGTCACCGCCGACCGGGAGGCCGCGCTGACCCTGGCCGACGAGCTGGCGCCCGACGTAGGGGACCGGCTGGCCGTACTCCTCACCGAGGTGCCGAGGGCGACGTACGAGGGGCTGGTGCCGCGCCCGCATCCCACCGCCGTGGCGGCGCTGGCCGTACGGCCGTCCCGCGCGGCCCACCTGGAGGTGCTGGCCCGCATGCCCAGGCCCGCGCCCGTCGTGGTCCTCGACGAGCCGCGCAACCTCGGCAACGCGGGGGCCGTGATCCGGCTGGCCGCCGGCTTCGGGGCGACCGGCGTCGTCACCACCGGCACCCTCGACCCCTGGCACCCGACCGTGGTGCGCGGCGGGGCGGGCCTGCACTTCGCGACCGCCGTGGAGCGTCTCGGCGTCGACGAACTGCCGCCCGGCCCGCTGTTCGCCCTGGACCCGGAGGGCGACGACATCCGGGGCGTGGGGATCCCGGACGACGCCGTCCTCGCCTTCGGCTCCGAGCGCAGCGGCTTGTCCACCGTCCTGCGCGCGCGTGCCGACCACCTGCTGTCCCTGCCGATGCGGCCCCAGGTGTCCAGCTACAACCTGGCGACCAGCGTGGCGATGACGCTGTACCACTGGAGTCTCGGCAGGGCCTAGGCAGGACTCATGCCTCCCGCCGTACCTCCACCACGCGGAACCGGTTGGCCACGAACGCCCCGTCGCACAGCGCCGAGTTGGCCGCCGGATTGCCGCCCGACCCGTGGAAGTCGGAGAACGCGGCGGTCTGGTTGACGTACACCCCGCCCGTGAGGTTGAGCGACAGCTGGGCGGCCTCCTCGAAGCAGACCTCCTGGACGGCCTGCTCGACCTCCGCGTCGGTCGTGTACGCGCCGACGGTCATCGCGCCCTTCTCGCGGACCGTGCGCCGCAGCAGCTCCACCGCGTCGCCCGCGGAGTCGACCGCGACGGCGAAGGACACCGGGCCGAAGCACTCGCTCATATAGGCGGCCTCGGCCTCCGGCTTGGCGCCGTCCAGCTTGACGATCACCGGCGTCCGCACGACCGCGCCCGGGAAGTCCGGGTGGGTGACCTCACGCGAGGCGAGAGCGACCTCGCCCAGCCCGGCCGCCGCCTCCAGCCGCGCCTTGACGTCCGGGTTGACGATCGCGCCGAGGAGGGCGTTCGCGCGCGCGTCGTCGCCGAGCAGACCGTCCACCGCGCGCGAGAGGTCGGCGACCACCTCGTCGAAGGTCTTCGGGCCCTGGTCGGTGCGGATGCCGTCGCGCGGGACGAGCAGGTTCTGCGGGGTGGTGCACATCTGGCCGCTGTACAGGGACAGCGAGAACGCCAGGTTGGACAGCATGCCCTTGTAGTCGTCCGTCGACTCCACGATCACCGTGTTGACGCCGGCCTTCTCGGTGTAGACCTGCGCCTGACGGGCGTTCGCCTCCAGCCAGTCGCCGAAGGCGGTGGAGCCGGTGTAGTCGATGATCCGGATCTCGGGGTGGGTGGCGAGCGGCTTCGCGATGCCCTCACCGGCGCGTTCGGCGGCCAGCGCGACCAGGTTCGGGTCGAAGCCGGCGTCGGCGAGGACCTCGCGGGCGATCTTCACGGTGAGCGCGAGCGGGAGCACCGCGCGCGGGTGCGGCTTGACCAGGACGGCGTTGCCGGTGGCCAGGGACGCGAACAGGCCCGGGTAGCCGTTCCACGTCGGGAAGGTGTTGCAGCCGATGACCAGGCCGATGCCGCGCGGGACGGGAGTGAACGCCTTGGTGAGCGCGAGCGGGTCGCGCTTGCCCTGCGGCTTGGTCCACTCGGCGGTGTCGGGGGTGCGGACCTGCTCCACGTACGCGTACGCCACCGCCTCCAGGCCGCGGTCCTGCGCGTGCGGGCCGCCGGCCTGGAACGCCATCATGAACGCCTGTCCGGAGGTGTGCATGACCGCGTGCGCGAACTCGTGCGTCCGGTCGCTGATCCGCTTGAGGATCTCCAGGCAGACCACCGCGCGCACCTCTGCGCCCGCGTCCCGCCATGCGCGCTGACCGGCCTTCATGGCGGGCAGCAGCACATCGAGGTCCGCGTGCGGGTAGGTCACGCCCAGCTCGATGCCGTACGGCGAGACCTCGTCGCCCACCCAGTCGTCGGTGCCGGGCTGGCCGAGGTCGAGACGGGTGCCGAGGAGGGCGTCGAAGGCGGCCTTGCCCGCCGCCATGTCCAGGCTGCCGTTCTCCCCGTACGCCTTCGGGTGCTCGGGGTGCGGGGACCAGTACGCGCGCGTGCGGATCGCTTCCAGCGCCTGGTCGAGCGTGGGCCGGTGCGTGGCGATCAGTTCGTGCGCGGTCAGTCGGGCGGCCATGCGGGACCAACTCCTCGTTCCAAGAGCTCTCCGTCGAGCTCATGACCTGGGCGGAAACATGGGCAGGAACAGCCAGTGAGAGTTAGAGTAACCGAACGATCGGTCGGGACAAGGGGGCCTGCCGCATCTGTGGAAAACCCCGTGCGGGAGGATCGCGCTCATGACAGCACTCGACCTCAGCAGTCCTGTGGGCGTCGTCGGCACCGGCACCATGGGCCAGGGCATCGCCCAGGTCGCGCTGGTCGCCGGTCACCCCGTACGGCTGTACGACGCCGTCCCCGGCCGCGCCCGTGAAGCGGCCGCCGCGATCGGCGCCCGGCTCGACCGGCTGGTCGAGAAGGACCGCCTCACCGCCGCCGGCCGCGACGCCGCGCGCGACCTGCTGCGGCCCGCCGAGGACCTCACCGGACTCGCGGACTGCGCCCTGGTCGTCGAGGCCGTCCTGGAGCGCCTCGACGTCAAGCAGGAGCTGCTGCGCGAGCTGGAGGCGATCGTCTCCGAGGACTGTCTGCTCGCCACCAACACCTCCTCCCTGTCGGTGACCGCCATCGGCGGCGCCCTGCGCAACCCGGGCCGCTTCGTGGGCCTGCACTTCTTCAACCCGGCGCCGCTGATGCCGCTGGTCGAGGTCGTCTCCGGGTTCGCCACCGACGTCACCTCGGCCACGCGCGCGTACGAGACCGCCCGCGCCTGGGGCAAGACACCGGTCGCCTGCGCCGACACCCCCGGCTTCATCGTCAACCGCATCGCCCGCCCCTTCTATGCCGAGGCGTTCGCGGTCTACGAGGCGCAGGGCGCCGACCCAGCCACCATCGACGCGGTCCTGCGCGAGTGCGGCGGCTTCCGGATGGGTGCCTTCGAACTGACCGACCTGATCGGCCAGGACGTCAACGAGTCCGTCACCCACTCCGTCTGGAAGTCCTTCTTCCAGGACGTCCGCTTCACCCCGTCCCTGGCCCAGCGCCGCCTGGTCGAGTCGGGCCGGCTCGGCCGCAAGACCGGCCACGGCTGGTACGACCACGCCGAGGGCGCCGAGCGCCCCGAACCGCACACCGCGGAGCGGGTCCCGGCGCCCGGCCACGTCGTCGCCGAGGGCGACCTGGGCCCCGCAGGCGAGCTGCTCGCACTGATCCGCGAGGCGGGCATCCAGGTCCGCGAGGAGGAAGAGGACAACGGCACCCGCCTGGTGCTGCCCAGCGGCGGCCAGCTGGCCCTCGCCGACGGCCAGACCTCGGTGGAGTTCCGGGACGTCGTCTACTTCGACCTCGCGCTCGACTACCGTCGCGCCACCCGTGTCGCCCTGTCCGCCTCCCAGGACACCTCCCCGCAGACCCTCGCCGAGGCCACCGGCCTCTTCCAGGCCCTCGGCAAGGACGTCAGCGTCATCGGCGACGTACCGGGCATGATCGTCGCCCGCACGGTCGCGCGGATCGTCGACCTCGCACACGACGCCGTCGCCAAGGGCGTCGCCACCGAGGAGGACATCGACACCGCGATGCGCCTCGGCGTCAACTACCCCCTCGGCCCCTTCGAGTGGAGCCGCAGGCTCGGCCGCGGCTGGGCCTACGACGTCCTGGACGAGCTGCACGTGCGCGAGCCCTCCGGCCGCTACGCGCCGTCCCTCGCGCTGTACCGCCACGCGTACGCCTCGGACAAGCGGGAGGGCAGCACCTCGTGACGACCGCCAAGCGCGACACGTACACCCCGGAGACCCTGCTGTCGGTCGCCGTGCAGGTCTTCAACGAGCGCGGCTACGACGGCACGTCCATGGAGCACCTCTCCAAGGCGGCCGGCATCTCCAAGTCGTCGATCTACCACCACGTCGCCGGCAAGGAGGAGCTGCTGCGCCGCGCCGTCAGCCGCGCCCTCGACGGGTTGTTCGGCATCCTCGACGAGGAACACGCGCGCGTGGGGCGCGCCGCCGAGCGCCTCGAGTACGTGGTGCGCCGCATGGTCGAGGTCCTCATCGCCGAACTCCCCTACGTCACCCTCCTGCTCCGCGTGCGCGGCAACACCGGCACCGAGCGCTGGGCCCTGGACCGCCGCCGCGACTTCGACCACCGCGTCGCCGAACTCCTCAAGGCGGCCGCCGCCGACGGCGACGTACGCACCGACGTCGAGGTCCGCCTCGCCACCCGCCTCGTCTTCGGCATGATCAACTCCATCGTGGAGTGGTACCGCCCGGACGCCCGCGGCATGACCGAACGCGAGGTGGCCGACGCGGTGGTGAGGCTGGTCCTCGGGGGCCTACGACACGCGGACTGACCGCCTCGTCGAGCTTGAGTACGCGCACGCGTGCACGCGTGAGTACGACCCCTGATGCGCCGGGTGGGCGCGGCTAGTGGGCTGGGACGCATGAGCCAGAACGTCATGCGGAGCTCGAACGCCCACCCCACGTGGTGGAAGGCGCCCCTCACGGCCTCCCTGTGCGCCCTGCCGCTCCTCCTGCTGGAGTACCCGCTGGTACGGGTCCCGGGAGGGCCTCGGTGCCTTCGGCGGTCTCTTCTCCTGGACGCTGGGCCTGCTCACACTCGCCTGGGTGCTGCCCCACCGCCAGTCCCTGGCGTATGCGCGTCGGCTGTTCGCAGGCGCCGGGCTCGGGTGTGCGGTGCTTCCGCCGCTGTACGCGGTGCTGTTCGGGCTGGCATGGGTGCTCTCGGCCTGACGGTCGTGGACGCGGTCAGCCCTGTGGTTCCAGGTCCTCCTCCTCGAAGACCAGCAGGGTGCGGGTGCTGAGGACCTCGGGGATGGCCTGGAGGCGGGTGAGGACCAGTTCGCGCAGGGCGCGGTTGTCGGGGGTGTGCACCAGGAGGAGCACGTCGAAGTCGCCGCCGACCAAGGCGATGTGGGAGGCGCCCGGCAACTGCCTGAGCTGCTCGCGGACCGTGCGCCAGGTGTTCTGGACGATCTTGAGGGTGATGTACGCGGACGTGCCGTGACCGGCGCGCTCGTGGTCGACGCGGGCGCCGAAGCCGCGGATCACCCCGTCCTCGACGAGCCGGTTGATGCGCGCGTAGGCGTTGGCCCGCGAGACATGGACCCGCTCGGCGACCGACCGAATCGAGGCGCGGCCGTCCGTCTGGAGCATCCGCAGGATGTCGTGGTCGATGGCGTCGAGGGGCCGAGGGGGAGGGAGGACGAGCCCCGCGTCCGCGCCTTCGGCCATTTGTTCAGATGCCATGTCCCCCCGCCTCCCTACCATGGACGTACTGCGTCCATCTCAGGCTGTGGAGAACCGTTTGTCCACAGCCTGAGGGCACCCGTAGCCAAAATGTGCCGACGACCGAACAATCGGTAGGTGAGGCGCATCACAGCCGACGCGCCTCCCCGTAGCCGCTCCCACGAGGAGGTGCCGTCATGACGGTCATGGAGCAGCGAGGCGCATACCGGCCCACACCGCCGCCCGCCTGGCAGCCCCGCATGGACCCCGCGCCCCTGCTGCCCGACGCGGAGCCGTACCGCGTCCTCGGCACGGAGGCCGCCGCCCATGCCGACCCCGAGCTGCTGCGCCGGCTCCACGCCCAGCTGGTCCGCGGCCGCCGCTACAACGCGCAGGCCACCGCCCTCACCAAGCAGGGCCGCCTGGCCGTCTACCCCTCCAGCACCGGCCAGGAGGCGTGCGAGGTCGCCGCCGCGCTCGCCCTCGAGGAGCGCGACTGGCTCTTCCCCAGCTACCGCGACACCCTCGCCGCCGTCGCCCGCGGCGTCGACCCCGTCGAGGCGCTCACCCTGCTGCGCGGCGACTGGCACACCGGCTACGACCCGTACGAACACCGCGTGGCCCCCCTGTGCACCCCCCTCGCCACCCAGCTGCCGCACGCCGTAGGGCTGGCGCACGCCGCCCGCCTCAAGGGTGACGACGTGGTCGCCCTGGCGATGGTCGGCGACGGCGGCACCAGCGAGGGCGACTTCCACGAGGCGCTGAACTTCGCCGCCGTCTGGCAGGCCCCCGTCGTCTTCCTCGTGCAGAACAACGGCTTCGCCATCTCCGTGCCGCTCGACAAGCAGACCGCCGCCCCCTCCCTGGCCCACAAGGCCGTCGGATACGGCATGCCGGGCCGCCTGGTCGACGGCAACGACGCGGTCGCCGTCCACGAGGTGCTCTGCGAGGCCGTGCGCCGTGCGCGCGCGGGCGGCGGCCCCACCCTGGTGGAGGCGATCACCTACCGCATCGACGCCCACACCAACGCCGACGACGCCACCCGCTACCGCGGCGACGCCGAGGTCGACACCTGGCGCGACCACGACCCGATCCTGCTGCTGGAACGCGAGCTGACCGACCGCGGCCTGCTCGACGAGGACGCCGTGCACGCAGTCCGCCAGGACGCCGAGACCTTCGCCGCCGCCCTGCGCGAACGCATGAACCAGGACCCGAGCCTCGACCCCATGGACCTGTTCGACCACGTCTACGCCGAACCCACCCCGCAACTGCGGGAGCAGCGCGCCCAGTTGCTGGCCGAGCTGGACGCCGAGCGGGAGTCTCACGGAGGTGCCCACTGATGGCCACCGTCGCCCTCAAACCGGCCACCATGGCACAGGCCCTCACGCGCGCGATGCGCGACGCCATGGCCGCCGACCCCACCGTGCACGTCATGGGGGAGGACGTCGGCACCCTCGGCGGGGTCTTCCGCGTCACCGACGGCCTCGCCAAGGAGTTCGGCGAGGACCGCTGCACCGACACCCCGCTCGCCGAGGCGGGCATCCTCGGCACCGCCGTCGGCATGGCCATGTACGGCCTGCGCCCGGTCGTGGAGATGCAGTTCGACGCGTTCGCCTACCCGGCGTTCGAGCAGCTCGTCAGCCATGTCGCCCGCATGCGCAACCGCACCCGCGGCAAGATGCCCCTGCCCCTCACCATCCGCGTCCCCTACGGCGGTGGCATCGGCGGCGTCGAGCACCACAGCGACTCCTCCGAGGCGTACTACATCGCGACCCCGGGGCTCCATGTCGTCACTCCCGCCACCGTCCCCGACGCCTACGGGCTGCTGCGCGCCGCCATCGCCTCCGACGATCCGGTCGTCTTCCTCGAACCCAAGCGCCTGTACTGGTCGAAGGACTCCTGGAACCCGGACGAGCCGCAGAGCGTTGAACCGATCGGCCGTGCGGTGGTGCGGCGCTCGGGCCGGAGCGCCACGCTCGTCACCTACGGTCCGTCGGTGCCCGTCTGCCTCGAAGCCGCCGAGGCGGCCCGGGCCGAGGGGTGGGACCTCGAAGTCGTCGACCTGCGCTCGCTGGTGCCGTTCGACGACGAGACGGTCTGCGCCTCGGTACGGCGGACCGGCCGCGCGGTCGTCGTGCACGAGTCGGGCTCCTTCGGCGGCCCGGGCGGGGAGATCGCGGCCCGCGTCACGGAGCGCTGCTTCCACCACCTGGAAGCCCCGGTGCTCCGCGTCGCCGGCTTCGACATCCCCTATCCGCCGCCGATGCTGGAGCGCCACCACCTGCCCGGTGTCGACCGCATCCTGGACGCCGTGGCGCGTCTGCAATGGGAGGCCGAGAGCTGATGGCACAGGTGCTGGAGTTCAAGCTGCCGGACCTCGGTGAAGGGCTCACCGAGGCGGAGATCGTGCGCTGGCTGGTCCAGGTCGGCGATGTCGTCGCCATCGACCAGCCGGTCGTCGAGGTCGAGACGGCCAAGGCGATGGTCGAGGTGCCCTGCCCCTACGGCGGTGTCGTCACCGCCCGTTTCGGTGAGGAGGGCACGGAGCTCCCGGTCGGCGCCCCCCTGCTGACGGTGGCGGTCGGCGCGTCGGCCTCCGGCGGTTCGGCAGCCACCACGCCGCCTGCGGAAAAGGCCGAGCCCAGGACCGAGGGCTCGGGCAACGTCCTCGTGGGCTACGGCACCGGTGAGCCCCCGGCGCGCCGCCGCCGGGTGCGGCCGACGGCCCCCCAGGCCCCCGCGGCGGCCTCGCCCAACGGCCTGCGCACGGCCTCCTCCGGGGCTTCCCCCGCCCCCACGGCCGCCTCTGCCGCCCCCGCGGCCTTCGCCGCCCCCTCGGCCGCTCCCGCCCCGGAGTCCGCCCCCGGCGAGGGCCCCGTCCCCGTGATCTCCCCCCTTGTGCGCCGGCTCGCCCGCGAGCACGGCCTGGACTTGCGGGAGCTGCACGGCTCCGGTCCCGACGGGCTGATCCTGCGGGCGGACGTGGAGGACGCGCTGCGGGTCGCCGCCGCGCAGGGCCGTACGGCCGCTCAGCCCCAGGCCCAGCCCGTTCAGCCGGCCACCGTGCCCGCACCGCCGACCCCTGTCACGGGCGGTACACGCGTCCCCCTCAAGGGCGTGCGGGGCGCGGTCGCCGACAAGCTCTCCCGCAGCCGGCGTGAGATCCCTGACGCGACCTGCTGGGTGGACGCCGACGCGACGGAGCTGATGCGCGCGCGTGCCGCCATGAACGCCGCAGGGAGCCCGAAGATCTCCCTCCTCGCGCTGCTCGCCCGCATCTGCACCGCCGCCCTGGCCCGGTTCCCGGAGCTGAACTCCACGGTCGACACGGCGGCCCGGGAGGTCGTCCGGCTGGACCACGTCCATCTGGGCTTCGCCGCGCAGACGGAGCGGGGCCTCGTCGTCCCCGTCGTCCGGGACGCGCACGCCCGCGACGCCGAGGGACTCACGGCGGAGTTCGCCCGCCTCACCGAGGCCGCCCGCACGGGCACCCTCACCCCGGGCGAGCTGACCGGCGGCACCTTCACGCTGAACAACTACGGCGTGTTCGGCGTCGACGGCTCCACGCCGATCATCAACCACCCGGAGGCGGCGATGCTCGGCGTCGGCCGCATCGTGCCCAAGCCCTGGGTGCACGAGGGCGAACTGGCCGTGCGCCAGGTCGTGCAGCTCTCGCTCACCTTCGACCACCGCGTGTGCGACGGCGGCACGGCGGGCGGTTTCCTGCGCTATGTGGCGGACTGCGTCGAACAGCCGGCGGTGCTGCTGCGCACGCTGTGACGGCAGGGCCGTCCGGCCCCTTGCGACGGCGGGCCCTCCGGCCCATTTCCCTGGGCGCGGAGGGCCGCATACTCGTGGGGTGACCTCCAACCCGCCCCCGGCCCCCGACGGCCCCGCCGCTGAGGCCCCCGGCGCCCACGACGGCCCAGGCGCCCCCGGCGCCTACGACGCCGTCGTCCTGGCCGGTGGCGGCGCCCGGCGGCTCGGCGGCGCCGACAAGCCGGGCCTGCGCGTCGGCGGCCGCGCCTTGCTGGACCGGGTCCTCGCCGCCTGCGCCGACGCCCGCACCACGGTCGTCGTCGCCGACCCCCGCCCCACCGCCCGCCCCGTGACCTGGGCGCGTGAGGAGCCGCCCGGCGGGGGTCCGCTCGCCGCGCTCGACGCCGGCCTGCGGCACACCACCGCCGACCAGATCGTCGTCCTCTCCGCCGACCTGCCCTTCCTGCGCGCCGGAACCGTACGGAGGCTGCTGACCGCCCTGCGCTCCGGCGACGCCGAGGGCGCGCTGCTCACCGACGCCGACGGCCGCGACCAGCCGCTCGTCGCCGCGTACGACACCCGGCGGCTGCGGCGGATCCTCACCACCGTCGCGGCCGGGCACGACCGCGGCCTCACCGGCCGGCCGCTGCGGCTGCTCATGGCCGAACTGAACCTCACCCGCGTCCCGGACCCCGTCGCGTCCTTCGACTGCGACACCTGGGACGACCTCGTCACCGCCAGGGCACGTATCAGGGAGCATGGCCACGTGTTGGATGAATGGATCTCCGCAGTCAAGGACGAGCTGGGCATCGACCTGGACGTCGACACCGGCGTCCTGCTCGACCTCGCCCGCGACGCCGCCCACGGGGTGGCCCGCCCGGCAGCCCCGCTGACCACCTTCCTCGTCGGCTACGCGGCCGCACAGTCCGGCGGAGGCCCCGAGGCGGTCGCGCAGGCCGCCCGCAAGGCCGCCGCGCTCGCCCAGCTCTGGGCGGCGGAGGACGCCGACGAGCCCGACGTGGCGCCCGACGCCACCCCCGACACCCGACCGGACGCCGGATGACCGCCCGCGGCACCCGCGAGGGCCAGGACGCCGACGACCTCGACGTCGAGGAGGTGCTCGCTCTCGTGAACCACGGCAACGGCTCCGCCGACCGGGGACCGGCCCGGGCCCCCGCAGCCGCACCGGCGGACACCGCCGGCACCCGCCCCGCCCACGACCCCCACCACCGGGCCACCCCCTGGCCCGAGGCCCGTGCGCTCGCGGC
This sequence comes from Streptomyces sp. NPDC018693, assembly GCF_044391385.1. Taxonomy (NCBI): domain Bacteria; kingdom Bacillati; phylum Actinomycetota; class Actinomycetes; order Kitasatosporales; family Streptomycetaceae; genus Streptomyces; species Streptomyces sp. NPDC018693. The sequence continues at coordinate 439,793 of NZ_JBIRZZ010000002.1, forward strand.
CCGTGCCCCCCGCGCCGCCGCCCGCCGAGCCCCCGTCTCGGTGACCCTCGACGACGCCCTCGGCCTGGTCCTCGCCGCCCCGCTGACCGCCCTCACCGACCTGCCCTCCTTCGACACCTCCGCGATGGACGGCTGGGCGGTCGCCGGACCGGGCCCCTGGGACGTGCGCGACGACGGCGTCCTGGCCGGACACGGGGCGCCCGAGGGCCTTGCCGACGGGGAGGCCGTCCGCATCGCCACCGGCGCCCGTATCCCGCCGGACACCACCGCCGTCCTGCGCAGCGAGCACGGCCGCACCGACGACAAGGGCCGGCTGCACCCCACCCGGGACGTGCGGCACGGCCAGGACATCCGTCCGCGCGGCCAGGAGTGCCGCAGCGGCGACCAGCTGCTGCCCACCGGCGCCGTCGTGACCCCGGCCGTCCTCGGTCTCGCCGCGGCCGCCGGGTACGACACCCTCGCCGCCGTGCCCCGGCCCCGCGCCGAGATCCTCGTCCTGGGCGACGAACTGCTCACCGAGGGCCGCCCGCACGACGGGCTCATCCGGGACGCCCTCGGCCCGATGCTGCCGCCGTGGCTGCGAGCCCTGGGCGCCGACGTGGTGGCCGTCCGGCGGCTCGGCGACGACGCGGAGGCCCTGCACCGGGCCGTCACGACCTCCACCGCCGACCTGATCCTCACCACCGGCGGCACTGCCTCCGGCCCCGTCGACCATGTCCACCCGGTCCTGCGGCGCGTCGGCGCCGAGCTGCTGGTCGACGGCGTCAAGGTGCGCCCCGGACACCCGATGCTGCTGGCCCGCCTCAAGGACGACCAGCACCTCGTCGGCCTGCCCGGCAACCCCCTGGCGGCCGTCTCCGGCCTGCTCACACTCGCCGAGCCCCTGCTGCGGACTCTGGCAGGGCGCCCCGCGCAGGAGCCGTACGCCCTGCCGCTGAGAGACGCGGCGCACGGGCACCCGTACGACACCCGGCTGATCCCGGTCGTGCTGCGCGGCGACCGCGCCGTGCCGCTGCACTACAACGGTCCGGCGATGCTGCGGGGCGTCGCGGCCGCCGATGCCCTGGCCGTCGTACCGCCGGGCGGGTCCTCGGCGGGTCAGGAGGTGGAGCTGCTCGACCTGCCCTGGGCGACGGGCGGAATCGGGGCATGTTTCACGTGAAACCTCGAAAGCGTCCGCAATGGTCCGTCCGTGGGTGTTTCACGTGAAACACGCTCAGGCCGGGGCGGTGGGCACGGCCCGGCGGATGGTGATCACCCGGTCCCCGGGCCGGAGTTCCGTCAGCCGGGGATCGGTGTAGTCCAGCAGGTCCTTGCCCCGCAGGACCGCCAGCACCAGATCCGCGCAGGCGCGGGGGCTCTTGCCGGTCTCCGCGTCCGTGACGGGACGTTCGACGAGGTCCAGGCCGCGGCCGATCGTCATGAGGTCCTCCAGCGTGTCGGCCACCCGGGGGCTGACCATGGCGACGCCGAGGAGCCGGCCGGCCGAGCTGGAGCTGGTCACGACGGTGTCGGCGCCGGACTGCTTGAGCAGCGGCACGTTCTCGTCCTCCCGCGCGGCGACGACGATCGTGGCGCGCCGGTTCAGCTGGCGGGCGGTCAGGGTGACCAGGGCGGCCGTGTCGTCGCGCTGCGGGGCGACGATGATGCGGGCCGCGCGGTGCACCTCCGCCTTGAGGAGCGTCTCGGAGCGGGTGGCGTCCCCGGTCACCGCCACCAGGCCGTTGTCGCCGGCCATGTCGGCCGTCTTGCGCTGGGTGTCGACCACGACGATCCGGTCCTTGGCGACGCCTTGCCCGACGAGTGTCTCCACCGCGTGCCGGCCCTTGGTGCCGTAGCCGACGACGACCACGTGGTCGCGCACACGGCTGCGCCAGCGGTGGACGCGGACCTGGTGGCGGGTGCGCTCGGTGAGCACCTCCAGGGTGGTGCCGACCAGGATGATCAGGAACAGCACCCGCAGCGGGGTGATGACCAGGATGTTGACGAGCCGGGCCGCGTCGCTGACCGGGGTGATGTCGCCGTAGCCGGTGGTGGAGAGGCTGACGGTGGCGTAGTAGAGCGCGTCGAGGAGGCTCACGGTGCCGTCCACGCCGTCCTCGTAGCCGTCGCGGTCGAGGAGCACGACCAGGGTGGTGACGGCCAGCACCAGCAGGGCCAGGGCGAGTCGTCGCATCACCTGCTGGAGCGGTGGCAGGGCGCTGCGCAGCGGCATCGTGATGGACCGGCCCGCCTCGGCGTCCTCGGCGGCCTCGCCCCGTGAGCGGCGGCGCCACAGGGACTTCACGAGGGACAGCTTCGCCGCCCCGGGAACATGCGGCTCGTGGTGGTCCTTCAAGGTGCGCCCCCTGTGGTGTCGTGCCGAGCAGTGGGCACCATGGTCGTCGGGCAGGGGCACCGCCGTCAGGCCGCCACACATGCCCCTCACCAGGTTTCGCCCCATGTCACCGGAGGATCACCTTGCGCGACCACATCGTCGTCGTCGGATTCGGTACGAAAGGCCGGGCCGCGACCCGGACCGTCTGTGGGAGCGGTCTGCGCAAGGACCAGGTCGTGGTGATCGACCCCAGCGCCAAGATGATCGAGATGGCGGAGGCCGAGGGCTTCGAGGGCGTGGTCGGGGACGCCACCCGCAGCGATGTGCTGCGCCGGGCGGAGGTGCAGCGGGCCGGGAAGATCATCATCGCGACCCAGCGTGACGACACCGCCGTCCTCGTCTCGTTGACGGCCCGCCAGCTCAACCGGGGGGCGACGATCGTGGTCGCGGTGCGGGAGGAGGAGAACGCGCCGCTGCTGCGCCAGTCCGGTGCCGACGAGGTCATCACCAGCGCCGGCGCGGCCGGACGGCTGCTCGGTCTGGCGGCGCTCAGCCCGGCGGCCGGCCTGGTCATCGAGGACCTGATGCACCAGGGCAACGGCCTCGGCCTCGTCGAACGGCCGGTCACCAAGGCCGAGTCGGGCCGGACCCCGCGAGAGATCGCCGACCTGGTGGTGAGTGTCGTACGCGGCCATCGGGTCCTCGCGTACGACGACCCGGACATCGGCGTGCTGGAGCCGATGGACCGGGTCGTCACGATCGTACGGACGAGGCGGGAGGGAACTGAGGTGAGCTGAGCCCTACTTGCGGTTGTACAGGCGCATCGTCACCGGCCCGAAGACCAGCACGAACAGGCCGGCCCACCCCAGTGACCAGGCGATCTCGGCGGCCGGCCAGTCGCCCGCCATCAGTCCGCGCACCGCCGACGCCAGATGCGTGACCGGGCTGTTGTTGACGAACGCCTGCAGCCAGCCCGGCATGGTCTTCGGGTCGACGAACACATTGGACAGGAAGGTCAGCGGGAAGATCACCATCATGCTGACGCCCATCACCGACTTCTCGGTGCGCAGCAGCAGCCCGAACATCGTCCAGATCCACGAGAACGCGAACGAGAAGACGATCAGCAGGGCGATCCCGGCGACCACGCCGCCGACCCCGCCGTCCGGGCGGTAGCCGAGGACCAGGCCGACGGTGAGCATCACCACGGACGCGATCGCGTACCGCAGGGCGTCGCCCAGCAGATAGCCGACCATGGTCGACGGCCGCCAGATGGGCAGCGAGCGGAACCGGTCGAAGACGCCCTTCTCGATGTCGGTGTTCACCGAGACGCCTGTGTACATCGTGATCATCACGACCGACATCACCAGGATGCCCGGCAGCAGGAACTGGATGTACTCCTTCGGGGAGCCGGCCAGGGCGCCCCCGAACAGGTACGTGTACATCAGGACCATCATGATCGGGAACGCGGTGACGTCGAAGAGCTGTTCCGGGACGTGCTTGATCTTCAGGATCGCCCGCCAGCCGAAGGTGAGGGAGGCGGACCAGGCGCTCGGCCGCGCCGGCCGCTCCCCGGTGACCAGCAGCTCGGCGAGCGACTCGGCGCTGACGGGGGCGAGTTCCTGGCTCTCGGTCTGCGTTGCGGTGCTCATACGGCTGCCTCGCTCTGCTCGTGGTCCTTGGTGTCGTGCCCGGTCAGGGCGAGGAAGACCTCGTCCAGGCTGGGCTGGCCCAGGGAGAAGTTGTCGACGGTGACGCCGGCGCCGGCCAGCTCGGCGAGTGCGCGGGCGGCCTGCTCGGCGGCGCCGAGGCCGTTCGCCGCGCCGGGGCTCAGCCGGGCCGTCAGCGCCACCGGGTCGGCGTCGTGCTGCACCTGCGCGTCGAGCACCAGCCGCAGCACCCGCTCGGCCGTCGGGCGCTGCGCGGCGTCCCGCAGCCGCAGATGGACGGAGCCCGCGCCGACGGAAGCCTTCAGCTCGCCCTTCGTGCCCTCGGCGATCACCTTGCCGTGGTCGATCACGGCGATCCGGGACGCCAGTTGGTCGGCCTCGTCCAGGTACTGCGTGGTCAGCAGCACGGTGGTGCCCTGGGCGACGACCGCCCGCACGATGTCCCAGACGTGGTTGCGGCTGCGCGGGTCGAGGCCGGTCGTCGGCTCGTCGAGGAACAGCAGGTCGGGGCGGTTGAGGATGGACGCGGCGATGTCGATGCGGCGGCGCATGCCGCCGGAGTAGTGCTTGACCTGCTTCCCGGCCGCCTCCGCCAGCCCGAACGCCTCCAGCAGGCGCGCGGAGCGCTCCCGCGCGGCCTTCTTGTTGTGGCCGAGGAGCCGGCCGAGCAGTACCAGGTTCTCGGTGCCGGTCAGGTCCTCGTCCACCGACGCGTACTGCCCGGTCAGGCTGACCCGCGCACGCACCTCGTCGGCCTCCCGCACGATGTCATGGCCGAAGACATGGGCCTCGCCGCCGTCGGGCCGCAGCAGGGTGGCGAGCATCTTCACGGTGGTGGTCTTACCGGCGCCGTTCGGCCCCAGGACGCCGTAGACCGTGCCGGCGGGCACGGCCAGGTCGACACCGTCGACGGCCCTGGTCTCACCGAACGTCTTCACCAGACCGGCCGTCTCGATGGCCAGGCCGGTGGTGTGCTGGCTCATGGTGGGAGTCCTTCCGCGTGCTCGGGTTACCCAGGGAAGACCTTCACCATGGCCCGGACTCATCGGTGATCGCACACTTTTTTTCTACGCGCCTGGACCCTCTTATCGTTTATCGATAGTATCGAGAAACGATAAGAGGGGTGCGGTGTGAACAGGAAGCCACTTGAGCCCATGGCCACGGCCGTCACGGTGCTGTGCGCGCTGATGGCGCTTGCACTGGCACTGAACGCGTACACGGCGTTCAGCCTCGGCGGCGCCTTCGGCTGGGGCGACGGCTCGGTCTGCGTCGTCGACGAGCAACAGCGTTCCGGAGTGCCGGACCCGTCCGTCCAGCTCTTCGACACCAAGCCCGGCATCGAGGTCAGCTCCGTGCCGGAATACTGCGACACCTCCCCCGGAGGCCGTGAACGGCTGCTGAGCACCCTCACCGAGCTGCCCTCGTCGGCCCTCTACATCGGCGCGCTCTTCCTGCTGAACTGGCTGCTGCGGGCGGCGGTGCGGGAGGCGGGCCCGTACACCACCCTCACCGCCCGGCGCATGCGACTGCTCGGCAGGTACCTCGTGGCCGGAAGCCTGATCGCTTATATCGTCGAGAGCACCGCGGGATTCTTCCTGCTCGCGTCCCTGCTCCCCGAGGACCGCCCGTTGCTCTTCCAGACCGACAACATTCCGCTCTTCGCGATCCTCACCGGGATCGGGCTGATCTCCTTCGCCCGGATCATGCACATCGGCGCCGCCATGCGCGAGGACCTGGAAGGCGTCGTCTGATGTCCCCGGCCGACGCCGACCCCCACGCGATCGAGATCCACCTCGACCGCCTCCTGCAGCAGCGCGGCATGACCCTCGCCGAACTCGCCGCCCAGGTCGGCGTGACCAACGTCAACCTGTCCATCCTCAAGAACGGCCGCGCCAAGGCGGTCCGCTTCAGCACCCTCACCCGCCTCTGCGAGGTCCTGGACTGCCAGCCCGGCGACCTGCTCAGCTACCGGCCCAAGTGAGAGCCCGGGCGTGGGCTGACCGTTGTCAGACATCGACACGGTCGATCTGGCCGCGGACGAGAGCCGGGCACATCGATTCCTTTCGCTGACCGTGGTGTGCCGAGCACGATTCCCACCGGGGGCCCTCCCCTGTTCAAGGCCGTGCGGGAAGCGTCCAGTTGACTCCCGGCGGCCTGAGGCGGGCGGTAGCGTCCCCTCATGCATGCGATCACGATTCCCGAACCCGGTGGGCCCGAGGCGCTGGTGTGGGCCGAGGTGGCCGATCCGGTGGCCGGTGAGGGCGAGGTGCTGGTCGAGGTGGTGGCCGGGGCCGTCAACCGGGCGGACATTCTGCAGCGGCAGGGGTACTACGATCCGCCGCCCGGCACTTCGCCCTATCCCGGGCTGGAGTGCTCGGGGCGCATCTCGGCGCTCGGGCCCGGTGTCTCCGGCTGGGCGGTGGGTGACGAGGTGTGCGCGCTGCTCTCCGGCGGCGGCTACGCCGAGAAGGTGGCCGTCCCTGCCGGGCAGCTGCTGCCGGTCCCCAAGGGCGTCGACGTCAAGCAGGCCGCCGCACTGCCCGAAGTGGTCTGCACGGTCTGGTCCAACGTCTTCATGATCTCCCACCTGCGCCCCGGCGAGACCCTGCTAGTGCACGGCGGCTCCAGCGGCATCGGCACCATGGCGATCCAGCTGGCCAAGGCGGTCGGCGCGAAGGTCGCCGTCACCGCCGGCACCCCGCGGAAACTGGAGCGCTGCGCCGACCTGGGCGCCGACATCCTGATCAACTACCGCGAGCAGGACTTCGTCGAGGAGCTCGCCAAGGCCACCGACGGAGCCGGCGCCGACGTGATCCTCGACAACATGGGCGCCAAGTACCTGGACCGCAACGTCCGCGCGCTCGCCGCCGGCGGACGGCTCGCGATCATCGGTATGCAGGGCGGCGTCAAGGGCGAGCTGAACATCGGCGCGCTCCTCAGGAAGCGCGCCGCGATCAGCGCGACCTCGCTGCGCGCCCGGCCGCTCGGAGAGAAGGCGGCCATCGTCGCCGCCGCACGCGAGCATGTCTGGCCGCTCATCGACTCCGGCCATGTCCGCCCCGTCGTGGACCGCGAGATCCCGATGCCGGACGCGGCCACCGCCCACCGGGTCGTCGAGGAGAGCGGCCATGTGGGGAAGGTGCTGCTGGTCGTACCGTAGGCGACCGGCATGCACCCCTAGCTTCGTCGCAGCCGCAGTCCCAGGAAGGCGAGGCCCAGGCCGAAGCCGATCAGGATCAGACCGCTGCCCAGGGGCACGATGCGCAGCACCCGGGTGGCGGGTTTGGTCGCACGGGAGGTGGAGTGGGCGCCGGTGGCCGGGGAGCGGGTGGTGGCAGGGATCGTCGGATCGAGGGCCGCCGTGTCGCCGTCGTCGTCCCGAGGATCATCATCTCCTCCCGCTTCCTCCTCCGCCTGCTCGTCCACGGGCGGCGCACTGCGCCCCGGCCGTATTCGCCCCTCGCCCGGCCGGCTTCCCGCACGGTCCGGCGCGGTCGCGGTCGCGGACGCCGACGCGGACCCGGACGCGGACGGCTTCGGGGACTCCGCGGCGGCGGCCGGCGGGCCGTCGTACGACGGCAGCGCACCGAAGATGACCAGGGCCGCCGCCGGCCCCGTCACCCACCACGCACGCCCTCGCGCCGTCGTCATGCGACAAGCGTCACATAGGGTGATGAACCCGGCACTTCACGCTCACCCGGAGGGTGGATCAGCTTTCATCGGGGGCACCACGCCGAGGAGATGTACGCGTGCGAGAGAATGGCCACATGGAGATGCCGAGGAACGAAAGGTCGCCGGAGAACGCCCAGCGGATCCTGGTCGTGGGCCAGGACGGCATGGCACTCGGCGGCATCGACGCGGACGAGGACTCCCGCGAGACCCCGCTGACGGAACAGGTCGAGCAGCCGGCGAAGGTCATGCGGATCGGCAGCATGATCAAGCAGCTCCTGGAGGAGGTGCGCGCCGCTCCCCTGGACGAGGCGAGCCGGGCCCGGCTGAAGGAGATCCACGCGAGCTCGGTGAAGGAGCTGGAGGACGGCCTCGCGCCGGAACTCGTCGAGGAACTGGAGCGGCTCTCCCTGCCGTTCAACGACGAGACGACCCCGTCCGACGCGGAACTGAGGATCGCCCAGGCCCAGTTGGTGGGCTGGCTGGAGGGCCTGTTCCACGGCATCCAGACCACGCTGTTCGCCCAGCAGATGGCCGCGCGCGCCCAACTGGAGCAGATGCGCCGCGCCCTCCCGCCGGGCGTCGGCCATGAGGGCCCCGACGAGGAGCACACGGGCGGCCGGTCGGGCGGCCCGTACTTGTAAGCCGCAGGTGTAGGCCGTACACAAGCAAAGGGGCCCGGCGGTCGATCGCCGGGCCCCTCCGTATCGTTGCGGCCGTCAGGACGGGTTGCCCGTCGACACCTTGAGCTCGATCCTCGGCATGTCGTCGGGGTCGACATCCGTGCCGGCCGACGGGAACTGGTCCATGACCGCGCCTTCGCCGTACGTGTTCTCGTCCACGTATTTGACATCCATCGTCCAACCGGCGGCCTGGAAGCACTCCTTGACCGACTTGATGTACTTGAACTTGAAGCTCGGCACCCGGATCTTGTCCGGGTCGTTGTACGCCTCGTCCGGCTCGCTGCACTCTTCCGGGTCGATCGTCTTGGACGTGTCGGGCCCCCGGTACCCGGCCACCTGCGACGCCGACGCCGAGGCGCTCGTCTCGGTGCCGCCGCCGCCCCCGCCCTCGTTGTCGCTGTCGCCGCCGCTGTTCGCGACGAGCGCGGCGATCAGGGCGCCCACCGCGATGACGGAGACGATCGCCGAGCCGAGGATCACCGGCTTGTTGCTCTTGCCGCCGCCGCCCGCAGGGGCCGATGTCGCGGGCTGCGGCGTGAGGTTGTACGCCGGTGTCGGCTGCGCGGCGCCGTACGGTGCGGGCGTCTGGTAGCCGCCCTGCTGCGGATAGCCGTACGACGGGGCGGGCGCCGGTGCCGGGGTGCCGTACGGGTTGGGGGTCGGCGTCGGTGGCTGGTACGGCGTCTGGACGTTGCCCGCGGGCGTCTGCGGGTTCTGTCCGACTGGCGGGAACACCGCGGAGCCGACGCCCGCGCCGCTCTGCGTGGGCGTGCCCGCCACGATGCTCGGCGGGGCCGCCTGGAAGGAGGCGGCGACGCGCAGGCACTCGTCGCGCATGGCGACGGCGGTCGGGAAGCGCTCGTTCGGGTTCTTCTTCAACGCGCGGGCGATCAGCGCGTCCACGGCCGGCGGCAGCGAACGGTTGATCGAGGAGGCGGCGACCGGCTCCTCCTGCACATGCGCGTAAGCGATCGCCAGCGGCGAGTCCGCCTCGAACGGCAGCCGCCCGGTGACCAGTTGGAACAGCATGATGCCGACCGAGTACAGGTCGGAGCGCGCGTCGACGCCGCGGCCCAGCGCCTGCTCCGGCGACAGGTACTGCGGGGTGCCGACGACCATGCCGGTCTGCGTCATCGAGGTGACACCGGACTGCATCGCGCGCGCGATGCCGAAGTCCATCACCTTGACGACGCCGCGCTTGGTCACCATCACGTTGCCCGGCTTGATGTCCCGGTGGACCAGGCCCATTTCATGGCTGATCTCCAGGGCCGCCAGCACATCCGCGGTGACCTTCAGGGCCTTGTCGGCGGGCATCGCGCCGAACTGCCGTACGTCCGCGTCGAGAACGGACCCGAGCGGCTTGCCCTCGACGTACTCCATGACGATGTACGGCGTGGTCAGACCGTCGACATCGTCCTCACCGGTGTCGAAGACCGAGACGATGTTGGTGTGCGTGAGCTTGGCCACGGCCTGGGCCTCGCGGCGGAAACGCTCGCGGAACGCCTGTTCCCGGCCGAGTTCGGTGTGCAGCGTCTTGATCGCGACCTGGCGGTCGAGCACGGCGTCGTACGCCAGATGCACCGAGGCCATGCCGCCCTCACCGAGCAAGTCGCGCAGCTGGTAGCGGCCGCCGGCGAGTGAACGCCCCGCGTACCGGCCGTGTGCGGCGTCCTGGCTCATGTCTCTGCGTCCCCCATCGGCCCACTGGCGCCGGCTCGACTATCGATGATCGAATGTCTCATTCTCGGCCAAGTCTGCCCCAGGGCACTGACACGTCAAGCTCGGTGCCCGTTCCGTGACCGTACGCGAAAGAAGCGTCGCGGAAGCGTTACAGCAGGTGTACCGGCGGCGCACAGAATTTGCACGGCGGCGCGTGGTACGGGTTGGATGGCCGGTCCGTCCAGGGCCGGTCACCGGGCTCGTCCCGGTCCGTCGGCCCCCGTGGAGGCTGTAGCGTGGCCGACGGAGACCGTAACAACACCGCGCGCACCGCGGGCAGAAACGACGGCGAGGACTGATGGCACAGCAGCAGCGCTCTCAGGGCCCGTCCGACCCCGAGGCGACTGGCGGCGGTATGTCAGACGCGCCGGAGAACTGGGGCAACGGCGGGCTCGTCGGAGACGGCCGGTACCGGCTGACCCGCAGGCTCGGGCGGGGCGGCATGGCCGAGGTGTTCGCGGCCGAGGACGTACGGCTGGGACGCACCGTCGCGGTCAAGCTGCTGCGCGCCGACCTCGCCGAGGACCCGGTGTCCAAGGCCCGCTTCACCCGCGAGGCCCAGTCGGTGGCCGGGCTCAACCACCACGCGATCGTCGCCGTGTACGACTCCGGTGAGGACGTCGTCGGCGGCCAGTCCGTGCCGTACATCGTGATGGAGATCGTCGAGGGCCGCACCATCCGCGACCTCCTCATCAGCGCGGAGGCACCGGGCCCCGAGCAGGCCCTGATCATCGTCTCCGGCGTCCTGGAGGCGCTCGCCTACTCGCACCAGCACGGCATCGTGCACCGCGACATCAAGCCGGCGAACGTCATCATCACCCACAACGGCGCCGTCAAGGTGATGGACTTCGGCATCGCCCGCGCCCTGCACGGCGCGTCCACCACGATGACGCAGACCGGCATGGTCATGGGCACCCCGCAGTACCTGTCGCCGGAGCAGGCCCTCGGCAAGGCCGTCGACCACCGCTCCGACCTGTACGCCACGGGCTGCCTGCTCTACGAACTCCTCGCCCTGCGGCCCCCGTTCACCGGTGAGACCCCGCTGTCGGTGGTCTACCAGCACGTCCAGGACATCCCCGTGCCGCCGTCCCGGCAGCCGGACGGCGACTGCCCGCCGGAGCTCGACGGGCTCGTCATGCGGTCCCTCGCCAAGGACCCGGACGACCGCTTCCAGACGGCCGAGGAGATGCGCGGACTCATCCAGTACGCGCTGCAGATGCTCTACGACCAGGGCGCCCACACCGGCACCTGGAACACCGGGCCGGTCGACGCGCCCGCGGGCGGGCACGGCCCGTCCGGCGGCTTCGCCAGTACGACCGTGATGCCGCACGCCGGTGACGGCCCGGGCACCTCGCAGATCCCCCAGCCGATCCTGCCCACCGGGTACGGCGGCGGGGACGACGGCGGCTTCGAGGGCCACGGCAACAAGGGCAGCGGCCGCGGCAAGCTGTGGGTGCTCGCCGTGCTGGCGGTCATCGCGATCGCCGCGGGCGTCGCGCTCGCACTCAACAACGCCAACAAGGGCGAGGGTTCGGGCGGTACGACGCCGTCGCCGAGCACCTCGCCGACCGCCACCCAGGACTCCTCCAGCCCGTCCCCGAGCGACGAGGTGACCGAAGAGCCCACCCACGACGACTCGGACGGCACCTCCGGCTCCAACTCCGGGTCCAACTGGACGCCGTCCTACACGCCCTCCTACTCGCCGTCACCGAGCTTCTCCAGCGAGCCGAGCGAGTCGCCGTCCGGCGAGCCGACCGACACCCAGCCGACGGACCAGCCGACCGACACGGAGACGCAGCCGTCCGACGACGAGCCGACGGACGGCGGGACGTCCGGCAGCTCGGACAACGGCGGGGCGACGGGGCTGCTCGGCAACGGCTGACCCAACCCCTCCCTCCACTCAGTCGACGAACGCGTCGCACACCGCGTCGTACGCGCGCGTCCACCACACGACGAGCGCGGACGAGGCCGGGAACTGGGAGTCCGCTCGGGTGTCGCCGCGCTCGTAGTGCCAGCGCAGCATCCAGAAGTCGTTGAGGCGCTCCCACCACAGGCGGTGCACGGCCGCCGCGAGCTGTGAGGGCGTCGCTCCGGCCGCGCGCCGGTACGCGCGCGCGTACGCACGCGTCCGGGGCAGGTCCAGGGTGCCGTCGGGGCGTACGAAGAAGATCACGGCGGCGCGTACGGCCTCCTCGGCGCGGGGCTGTACGCACAGCCGGTCCCAGTCGACGATCGCGGCGGGGGTGTCGCCCCGGTAGAGCAGGTTGAACGGGTGGAAGTCGCCGTGCACCCAGCCCATGGAGCCGCCGCGCGGGGGGCGCCGGTCGGCGTGCCGCTCCAGCAGGGTGCGGCGTTCCAGGAGGCGGTGCCGGGCCAGCTCGTCGAAGGAGTCGGCGGGGCGGTGGCGGCGCACGCGCGCGAGGAGGTCGTCGATCAGCGCGAAGGTGTCGAGAGGGTCGGCGCTCTCGACGGGGTGCGCGCCGGTTTGTGCGCCTGGTTGTGCGCCGGGTTGCGCTCTCCGGGGGGTGCGCTCGTCCACAAGCTGTGCACTCCGGGTCCCGGCGCTCTCGCCCACGGCACTCCCGCCCCTCGCACTCCCGCTCCCGCGCCTCCCGCCGCGCCGTGCACTCCCGTCCGCACGGCGCCCGGTGTCCTCCTTGGGTGCCATCACGCACTCCAGGCCGGCGTGCACCACCCCGAGGAGCGCTCCCAGGCGGGCGCACTGGGTGTGGGTGAGCTGGGTGCCGTGGCGGTGACGGCCGTCGATCCAGGGGTGGAGGGCGTAGGCGTGGCCGCCGATGACGGCGACGGTGCGGCCGTCGCGGCCGGGCAGCGGGGGCGCGACGGGGATGCCGAGGTCGGCCAGGAGCCGGGTGGCCTGATGCTGGCGTGCGATGGCGGCGGGGTCGGCGGTGTCGGGGTCGAAGTGGTGCTTGAGGAAGTAGTGGCCGCGAGTGGTGCGCAGCCGGTAGCCGCGGTTGAGCAGGCCCTGCTCGACGGGGTCGCAGGCGAGGACGGTGCCGGCGGCGTACCGGCGGAGCAGGGTGCTCAAAGGGGGCGCATGGGGCACGAGGGGTGGTACACAGGGTCGCGGCACGCGGCAGATGCTAGGGCACGGAAGAGGGCCGTGAGCTGGGCGTTGTCACAGACAGTCGGTTCCGGTCACAGGACGTTCCGGAAGGGTCGCTCTGTACGGTTCGCGAGGCGCGCCGTGTAATTCTTGATCGTTTTTCGGCGGGATGGAGTTCGAGTCGTACAGAGAAGTCTTCCCGTGGCCTGGTCGGCCGGGATAACGTGCCGTTGCTCCGGCCTCCTGCAAGGCTGTGACCTGGGTCCTTCCCGGATCTGCGGATTTACTTGGAAATCCAAGCAAAAACGCAGGTCAGGAGGGGTTTCACAGAAATGTGGCGCACTGGGTAACGTGATAGTCGCAGGGCGCTCGCCGGGGCACCTGTCACGCCTGTTCCCGGCCGAGTGGCACCCACCCCGTGCCCGGATGTCGGAAACAGGTGAGCCGCACTGGCCACCCGGCAACCCCGGGGGCCGGACCGACGGAGGAGCACACGTGACCGTGGAGAGCACTGCCGCGCGCCAGCCGCGACGCAGCGCCGGAAGCAAGGCCGGCACCACCGGCGCCAAGCGCACCACAGCGAAGAAGACCACCGCGAAGACGGCTGCCAAGGGCACGGAGCCCGAGCTCGTCCAGCTGCTGACCCCCGAGGGCAAGCGCGTCAAGAACGCCGAGTACGACAGTTACGTCGACGGCGTCACCCCCGACGAGCTGCGCGGCCTGTACCGCGACATGGTGCTCACCCGCCGCTTCGACGCCGAGGCGACCTCCCTGCAGCGCCAGGGCGAGCTGGGCCTGTGGGCCTCGCTGCTCGGCCAGGAGGCCGCGCAGATCGGTTCCGGCCGGGCACTGCGCGACGACGACTACGTCTTCCCGACCTACCGCGAACACGGCGTCGCCTGGTGCCGCGGCGTCGACCCGACCAACCTGCTGGGCATGTTCCGCGGCGTGAACAACGGCGGCTGGGACCCCAACGGCAACAACTTCCACCTCTACACGATCGTCATCGGCTCCCAGACGCTGCACGCCACCGGCTACGCCATGGGCATCGCCAAGGACGGAGCGGACAGCGCGGTCATCGCCTACTTCGGCGACGGCGCCTCCAGCCAGGGCGACGTGGCCGAGTCGTTCACCTTCTCCGCGGTCTACAACGCCCCGGTCGTGTTCTTCTGCCAGAACAACCAGTGGGCGATCTCCGAGCCCACCGAGAAGCAGACCCGCGTCCCGCTCTACCAGCGCGCGCAGGGCTTCGGCTTCCCCGGCGTCCGCGTCGACGGCAACGACGTGCTGGCCTGCCTCGCGGTCACCAAGTGGGCGCTGGAGCGCGCCCGCCGAGGTGAGGGCCCGACCCTCGTGGAGGCGTTCACGTACCGCATGGGCGCCCACACCACCTCCGACGACCCGACCCGCTACCGCCACGACGACGAGCGGCAGGCATGGGAGGCGAAGGACCCGATCCTGCGCCTTCGCCGCTACCTGGAGTCCTCAAACCACGCGGACGAGGGATTTTTCGCGGAACTGGAGGCCGAGTCCGAGGCGTTGGGCAGGCGAGTGCGCGAAGCGGTCCGCGCCATGCCGGACCCGGACCACTTCGCCATCTTCGAGAACGCGTACGCGGACGGGCACGCGCTCGTCGACGAGGAGCGCGCCCAGTTCGCCGCGTACCAGGCGTCGTTCACGGACGTAGAGGGGGGTCACTGAAATGGCGGAGAAGATGGCACTGGCCAAGGCGATCAACGAGTCGCTGCGGCGCGCCCTGGAGGCGGACCCCAAGGTCCTCGTCATGGGTGAGGACGTCGGCAAGCTCGGCGGCGTCTTCCGGGTGACGGACGGCCTGCAGAAGGACTTCGGCGAGAGCCGCGTCATCGACACCCCCCTCGCGGAGTCCGGCATCGTCGGCACCGCGATCGGCCTCGCCCTGCGCGGCTACCGCCCGGTGGTGGAGATCCAGTTCGACGGCTTCGTCTTCCCGGCCTACGACCAGATCGTCACCCAGCTCGCCAAGATGCACGCCCGCTCGCTCGGCAAGGTCAAGCTGCCGGTCGTCGTGCGCATCCCCTACGGCGGCGGCATCGGCGCGGTCGAGCACCACTCCGAGTCCCCCGAGTCGCTCTTCGCGCATGTGGCGGGCCTGAAGATCGTCTCCCCGTCCAACGCGTCGGACGCGTACTGGATGATGCAGCAGGCCATCCAGAGCGACGACCCGGTGATCTTCTTCGAGCCCAAGCGGCGCTACTGGGACAAGGCCGAGGTCAACACCGAGGCGATCCCCAGCCCGCTGCACAAGGCCCAGGTCGTGCGTGAGGGCACCGACCTGACCCTCGCCGCCTACGGCCCCATGGTGAAGACCTGCCTGGAGGTCGCCGCCGCGGCCGCCGAGGAGGGCAAGAACCTGGAGGTCCTGGACCTGCGCTCGGTCTCCCCGCTCGACTTCGACTCCATCCAGGCGTCGGTCGAGAAGACCCGCCGCCTGGTCGTGGTCCACGAGGCGCCGGTGTTCTTCGGCTCCGGCGCGGAGATCGCCGCGCGCATCACCGAGCGCTGCTTCTACCACCTGGAGGCCCCGGTGCTCCGGGTCGGCGGCTACCACGCCCCGTACCCGCCGGCCCGCCTGGAGGAGGAGTACCTGCCGGGCCTGGACCGGGTGCTCGACGCCGTCGACCGTGCCCTGGCGTACTGAGGAGAGGGTCGTGACGACGATGACTGAAGCGTCCGTACGCGAGTTCAAGATGCCCGACGTGGGCGAGGGACTCACCGAGGCCGAGATCCTCAAGTGGTACGTCCAGCCCGGTGACACCGTCACCGACGGCCAGGTGGTGTGCGAGGTCGAGACCGCCAAGGCGGCCGTGGAACTCCCCATCCCCTACGACGGTGTGGTGCGCGCCCTGCACTTCGCCGAGGGCACCACGGTCGACGTGGGCACGCCGATCATCGCGGTGGACGTGGCGGGTGGCGCCGCACCCGCCGCCGAGGCACCGGCTGCCGTCGAGGCGCCCGCGCCGCAGCGGGAGGAACCGCAAGAGGAGCCGAAGCCGGAGGGCCGCCAGCCCGTCCTCGTCGGCTACGGCGTCGCCACCTCCTCCACCAAGCGCCGCCCCCGCAGGACCCCGGGCGCCCCGGCGCAGGAACCGGCGGCCGCACAGGCGGTGCAGTCCGAGCTGAACGGCCACGGCGGCGCCGCTCCGGCGGCCCCCGCCCCGGCGGCTCCGGCCGCCCAGGCACCCGCCAGCGCAGCCGACCGCTCCCGCCCGCTGGCCAAGCCGCCGGTGCGCAAGCTCGCCAAGGACCTCGGCGTCGACCTGACGACGGTCACCCCGACCGGCCCGGACGGCATCATCACGCGTGAGGACGTCCACGCGGCGGCGGCCCCGGCGCAGGCGCCCGAGCCGACGGCGGCACCCGCGGCGGCCCCGGCGGCCGTACCGGCCCCGGCGGTGGCAGCGGCGCCGACGCCGGCGTCGTACGACACCACCCGGGAGACCCGTATCCCGGTCAAGGGCGTGCGGAAGGCGACCGCGGCCGCGATGGTCGGCTCGGCGTTCACCGCGCCGCATGTCACCGAGTTCGTGACGGTCGACGTCACGCGCACGATGAAGCTGGTCGAGGAGCTCAAGCAGGACAAGGACATGCAGGGTCTGCGGGTGAATCCGCTCCTGCTGATCGCCAAGGCCCTGCTGGTCGCCATCAGGCGCAACCCGGAGGTCAACGCCTCCTGGGACGAGGCGGCCCAGGAGATCGTCCTCAAGCACTACGTCAACCTCGGCATCGCGGCCGCCACCCCGCGCGGCCTGATCGTGCCGAACATCAAGGACGCGCACGACAAGACGCTGCCGCAGCTCGCCGAGGCGCTGGGCGAGCTGGTGTCGACGGCGAAGGAGGGCAGGACCTCCCCGGCGGCGATGCAGGGCGGCACCGTCACCATCACCAACGTCGGCGTCTTCGGCGTCGACACCGGCACGCCGATCCTCAACCCCGGGGAGTCCGCGATCCTCGCGGTCGGCGCGATCAAGCTCCAGCCGTGGGTCCACAAGGGCAAGGTGAAGCCCCGCCAGGTCACCACGCTGGCGCTGAGCTTCGACCACCGCCTGGTCGACGGCGAGCTGGGCTCGAAGGTCCTGGCGGACGTCGCGGCCGTCCTGGAACCGCCGATGGGCGTGAGCCCCGGGGGGTGTGCGTGTGGCGCCGCCCGCCGCGCCCCGCGGCGGGCGGCTCCGCCTTCGTCAGAGGGCCGTCGCCAGGGTGGTGGTGGGGTTGTACGGGGCCGGGTGGTAGGTGGGCTTGGTCGCGGCCGGGCGGACGAACCCGCTGAAGGTGGGGCCGCTCCGCGCCTTGGTGAAGCCGTAGTCCATCAGCTTGGTCGCGTCGGCTGTGCGGGTCGAGGCGCTGGTGGAGGCGAGGACCGTGCCGATGACGGTCTTGCCGTTGCGGGTGGCCGCGAAGACCAGGCAGTACTTGGCCGTGGCGCCGGAGCCGGTCTTCACACCGAAGGTGCCGCTGTAGCTGCTCAGCAGCGTGTTGGTGTTGGTCCACGTCGCCATGGTGCGGGTGGAGCCGGTGCTGGTGATCGTCTTCGCGGTGTACGCCTTCGTCTTGACGATCGTGCGGAACGTCGAGTTCTTCAGCGCGTTGGCCGCCAGTTTCGTCAGGTCCTTCGCCGTGGAGTAGTTCGCGCCGTTGCTGATGCCGTCGAAGGAGTCGAAGTGGGTGTTGGTCATGCCCAGTGACTTCGCGGTGGTGTTCATCTTGCCGATGAAGTTCTTCACGCGCGCGTCCCGCGTGGTGCCGGTGCCGAACTTGTCGGCCAGCGCGTACGCGGCGTCGCAGCCGGACGGCAGCATCAGGCCGTACAGCAGCTGACGGACGGTCACCTTGTCGCCGACGATCAGACGGGCGGAGGAGGCGCCGCGCGACACGATGTAGTCGCTGTACGCCTTCTGGATGGTGACCTTGGCGTCGAGGTTCAGATTCGGCTGGGAGAGCACGACCTTCGCGGTCATGATCTTCGTCGTCGAACCGGTGGGGAGCTTGGTGTCGGCTCCCTTCGCGTACAGCTGGGCGCTGTTCGAGCCGTCCATCACATAGCCGGTGCGGGCGGCGATGGTGGGCGCCGCGACGGCCTGCGCGGGCGTCGCGGTGACGGCGCCCGCCGCGAGCACGGCACCGGTGGTGAGGACGACGGCCGCGGTTCGGCGGACTCGGACGCCCTGGATGGCAGTTATCAAGTGAGATACCCCGATCACGTCGAATGCCCCTGCTGTGCGGCCCAGTTGGGGGAGTGGTGGTCGTGCCGCACGTGTGAGACACACAGGGGGCGCGGATGGTTGTGCTGTCACCGGGGTGGATTCGCGTCGTACGCGGGTCCGCATGCCGGACACGCATCCCTTGTGCGTACGTGTTGTATCTATCCTGTCGGCATGACCATGGCCGTGAAGCAACCCCCCGCCGCCGACCGTGTCTACACCCATGTCAAGCAGGGCGTCCTCGACCGCCGCTACGAGGGCGGCACCCTGCTCACCGAGGGGGAGCTGGCCGAGGCCGTCGGCGTGTCGCGGACACCCGTGCGCGAGGCGCTGCTGCGGCTGGAGGTCGAGGGCCTGATCAGGCTCTACCCGAAGAAGGGCGCCCTGGTCCTGCCGGTCTCCGCGCAGGAGATCGCGGACGTCGTCGAGACCCGGCTGCTGGTGGAGGAGCACGCGACGCGCAAGGCCGTTCCCGCCCCGCCCGGCCTCATCGAGCGCCTGGAGGAGCTGCTCGCCCGGCAGAAGCGGGAGGCCGCCGCCGGTGACCTGGCCGCGGCCGCCGTCACCGACCGCTGCTTCCACGCCGAGATCGTCCGCAGCGGCGGCAACGAGATCCTGTCGCGGCTGTACGACCAACTGCGCGACCGTCAGCTGCGGATGGGCGTCGCCGTGATGCACTCCCACCCCGACCGGATCGCCAAGGGGCTCGGCGAGCACGAGGAGATCCTGCGGGCGCTGCGCTCGGGCGACGCGGACGCGGCTGTCGCGATCATCCACCGGCACATCGGCTGGTTCTCCCACCTGGCGCGCGGAGAGGTCCGATGAGCCGCGCCGCCGCCCTTCCGGGCCCACCGGGCGGTCGGCGCGCGGTCGCCGTGTGGTCCATCGGCGTCTCCGTCTACTTCGTCGCCGTCATCTTCCGTACGTCGCTGGGGGTGGCGGGCCTCGACGCCGCCGACCGCTTCCATGTGAACGCCTCCGCGCTGTCGACGTTCTCGATCCTCCAGCTGCTGGTCTACGCGGGCATGCAGATACCCGTCGGCCTGCTGGTGGACCGGCTCGGCACCAAGAAGGTGCTGACCATCGGCGTCGTACTGTTCACGGCCGGACAACTCGGCTTCGCGCTGTCCCCGTCGTACGGCATGGCGCTCGCCTCGCGGGCGCTGCTGGGCTGCGGTGACGCGATGACGTTCATCAGCGTGCTGCGGCTGGGCAGCCGCTGGTTCCCGGCGCGGCGCGGCCCGCTGGTCGCGCAGCTGGCCGGGCTCGCGGGCATGGCGGGCAACCTGGTCTCCACCCTCCTGCTGGCCCGCCTGCTGCACGGCGTCGGCTGGACGACGGCGTTCGCGGGCAGCTCGTTCGCGGGTGTCGTCGTGCTCGCTCTGCTCCTGCTGTTCCTGAAGGACCATCCGGAGGGCTTCGAGCCGGAGCCGTTCCCGCATCGGGGCGCCGCCTACGTCCGCCGCCAGATCGCCGCGTCCTGGCAGGAGCCGGGGACCAGGCTGGGGCTGTGGGTGCACTTCACCACCCAGTTCCCGGCGATGGTGTTCCTGCTGCTGTGGGGGCTGCCGTTCCTGGTCGAGGCGCAGGGGCTGTCGCGGGCCACGGCAGGCGACCTGCTCACGCTCGTCGTGCTGTGCAACATGGTGATCGGGCTGGTCTACGGCCAGATCGTGGCCCGGCACCACGAGGCGCGGCTGCCGCTGGCGCTGGGGACGGTCGGGGCGACGGCGCTGGTGTGGGCGGGCACGCTGGCGTATCCGGGCGAGCGGGCTCCGATGTGGCTGCTGGTGGTGTTGTGCGCGGTGCTCGGGGCCTGTGGGCCGGCGTCGATGCTCGGGTTCGACTTCGCGCGGCCGGCGAATCCGCCGGAGCGGCAGGGGACCGCGTCCGGGATCACCAACATGGGGGGTTTCGTCGCCTCGATGACGACGCTGTTGGCGGTGGGCGTGCTGTTGGACGCGACCGGGGGTGACTACGCGGTCGCCTTCTCGGTGGTGTTCGTGTTGCAGGCGGTGGGGGTCGGGCAGATTCTGCGGTTGCGGAAGCGGGCGGCGCGCAGGGAGCGGGAGCGGTTGGTGGCGTCGCGGGTGTCTTCGGTGCATGTGCCTGCTTGAGCCGGTGCTCTCCCACCCGCGCACCGTCCGCTTCCAGTTGGTGGAGAGGCTCGTCGACTTGTGGGGGTGCTCGCCCTTGGCGGCCGTCCGGCGACGGGTCAGGCTTGGGTCGGTACCAGCGTGAGATAGGTGATTCCGAGGATGCCTCGGTAGGTCATCCATCTGGCGCGGTGGTTGTTGAGGCGTTCGCGCGTTTCCAAGGCCAGGGGGTGGTCGGGGTGTCCGGCCAGCCATACCTCCGTGTCCGCCTGGTAGGCCGACTCGAACTGCTCCCACTCGTCGCGGTTCGCGGTCTCGGTCCACTCGGGGCGGAAGCCGGCCTCGACGGCGAGGTCGAGGAGGCGGCCCAGGCCGACGTGATCGGCGGCGGAGGCCCCCGGCCACATGCCGGACAGCTCGTCCGGAGTCGGGGTGCGCTCCCAGAAGCCCTCGCCGAGCAGGACCCGGCCGCCGTCCGCGACCAGTCGCCGCAGCTCGCGCAGCGCCTGGGAGATGTGAGCGGGGGGTTCCGCCGTGACGAGGGCCTGACTGGCCCCCACGCACAGCACCAGGTCGGCGGGCCCGCGCCCGGTGCCCGTGGCGGACTCCTCGACGAACTCCACCCGCCCGGCGAGCCCCCGCGCCTCGGCGGCCCGCCGCCCGCGCTCCAGGTCCTCGGCGTTCAGATCCAGCCCCGTGCCGCGCGCCTGCGGTACGGCGTCCAGGACCCGCAGCATCAGCTCGCCCCAGCCGCAGCCGATGTCCAGGACGGTCCGGGGCGCGCCCGCGGCGAGGCGCCGCACGATCGCGTCGGCCCGGGCCTCGGAGAGGGGGCCGTGGAAGGTGAGCCGGGTCAGGCGGGGCGGGGCGGAGGTGAGGGCTGTCTCGGCTGCCCCGGCATCGGTCTCGGTCTCGGTGGAAGTCATGCCGGGCACGCTAGTTACCGGTGATCCACGCGGACACCGATTAAACGGGCCCCCGTTGAAGGCCCCTACTTGGTCACCGCGAAGTTCCGCAGGATCGCCGCCGTCAGTTCCGGCTCGCCCTCCGCCTTCACCCGGTCGGCCACGGCTTCGGGCGTCACCCGGCCGCACGCCAGCCGGACGTACGTCTCCCAGTCGAGGGAGAAGGCGGCGGCGGGCCCGAGCGCGGGGGCGGTCTCGACCGTGCCCCGGCCCTGGATGTCCACGCGCACCGTGCGCAGGAACTCGATCGGACCGTTCACATCGAAGACGATCGCGGAGCTGCGCGGCGCGTCCGCCCTCTCCGCGACGACGGTGGGGAGTTCGCCGAGCAGCACGTCGCGGGCGATGTGCGCGCCGGGGGAGTCGAGGTTGCCGGGCACGCCGAGCGCGCTGCGCAGGTCCTGCTCGTGCACCCAGATGTTGAAGGCGTGGGCGCGCATCGACTCTTCGAGGGTGAGCTCGGTGCCCAGGGGGCCGCGCACGGTCGCGCCGGGAGCGCGCGACTCGTTCCGCAGCTGGCGGTTGCGGCGGATGATCGTGTACTCCAGCTCGGCCGTCATCTCCGGGGAGGTGTGGTGACGGCGGACATCGACCTGTACCTCCATATAGCGCTGGAGGTCGGTGGTGACGTGGAAGAGGTCGCGCGGCAGGGAGTGGATGGGGCGCGGGTCGCCGTACATCTCGCAGTCCAGTCCGATGACGTGCGACACGATGTCGCGCACCGACCAGCCCGGGCACGGCGTACGGAGGTTCCAGTCGGCCTCCACCAGCGGCTGCAGCAGCTCGGATATCGCTTCGATGGAGTGGGTCCAGGCGTCGGCGTAGGGCTGGAGGGTGGGATGCAGACTCACGGAACGGGACCCCTCGGCGGTCGGTACACGGGCGGTTGGTGGCGGCTTTGCCAGCGGGAGGTGGCTGCACTCGGCGGGTGTCTCGACTGGCTAAGTTACGCTGCTGTGAGGCACCCCGGCAGTGCTTTCGTGTGACGATCGTAGGCCCGTATGGACGGCTCGAATGCCAGGACGGTGGTAGTGTGCGCGCCTCGCTGATCCAGATCGCCGTAGAAGAGGGCGAATCGGTCGAATCGCGGCGGCTGCGCGTCGCCTCCCTGGTCCGTGCGCAGGCGGGCACCGCCGACCTGGTGGTGCTGCCGGAGCTGTGGACCACGGGTGCCTTCGCCTACCAGGAGTTCGCCTCCGAGGCCGAGCCGCTCGAAGGGCCGACGTACGAGCTGATGGCCAAGGCGGCGAGCGACGCGGGCGTGTGGCTGCACGCGGGCTCCATCCCCGAGCGGGACCCGGACGGCCCCCTCTACAACACGTCTCTCATCTTCTCCCCCTCCGGTGACCTGGCCGCCGCCTACCGCAAGATCCACCGCTTCGGCTTCGACAAGGGCGAGGCGGTGCTGATGGGCGCGGGGCGTGAGCTGGTGACGGTGCGTCTGCCGTGGACGACCCTTGGTGTGGCGACCTGTTACGACCTCCGTTTCCCCGAACTCTTCCGCGGTCTCGTCGACGCGGGCGCCGAGACCCTGCTGATCCCGGCGGGCTGGCCGGAGCGCCGCCGGGCGCACTGGACGCTGCTGGCCCAGGCGCGGGCGGTGGAGAACCAGGCGTTCGTGCTCGCCTGTGGAACGGCCGGGACGCATGCGGGAGTTCCGCAGGCGGGTCACTCGATCGTGGTGGATCCGTGGGGCGAGGTGCTCGCGGAGGCCGGCGCGGGCGAGGAGGTCCTCACGGTGGAGTTCGACCCCGGCAAGGTCGCGACGACCCGCGAGCTGTTCCCGGCGCTGAAGGACCGGGTGCTGGGGGTGGAGCCGCCGCGCCGCTGATGTGCCTGACGGGCGCGGCGTCAGCGGGTCAGGAGCAGCGGCGCTCCGTACAGGACGGTGGCCAGGGGCACGGCCCACCATATGAAGGCTCTTCCGGCCGCCGGCGGGTCCGCCTGGGCGGTGGGCCGCAGGTGTTCGTGGCCGGCCATCGCCGTCAGGGTGTCGGCCACCTGTCCGCCCACGCCTGGGAGCCGGGTGATACGGGCCAGCCATGGTGGCTGGAAGAAGCCCCCCATGGGTTCCCTCGCAGAGCCCGGGCCGAAGAACTCCAGCATGCCGTCCTTGCGCAGCTCCACCCGGCTGATCACCGACCACGACAGGAAGACCGAGGAGAAGAACCGGCGCAGGAACACCCCGTCGCGGTCGGCGGTGACGCGCCACATCGCGAGCCGGCAGAACACGAAGCCCGCGACCAGGGAGGTCCACGACGCGAAGAGCAGCGCCACCGCGCCCTTCGGGGCTTCGGAGGGCTCGGTCGCCCAGATGAACAGCGCGCACCACAGGACTCCCGCGATCCGGCCGCCCCACCCCGCACGCCACCGCAGCGGCTCGGCCGGCGCCGTCATCGTCCCGGCGAGCTCCTCGACGCGGGCCCTCTGCTCCCGCCGCACCTGTCTGCGCCGCTCCCTGAGATCCATCCCGCCCCGCCCTCACACACACGCGTGCCCGATCACGCTCACGTTCAGCTCACGCCGAGGATAGGCAGGTCCGGTGAACGTCAGTCGTCGTCCTCCCGTTCCTTCTCCGCGAGGTGGATCACACACACCGCCACCGCGATGAGCAGCGCCGGGTCCGCGTCGTCGCGGACGACATCGACGCCGTAGGTGTCACGGACGGTCAGCCAGCGGCGGGAGATCACGGCCAGCAGCTCGCCGTCGTACTCGATGGCGAACTCACGGTCGAGGATCTTGCCGCTGACGTCGAGGTCGGTGCCGTCGACCAGGGACACCCGGTAGTGGTTGCGCAGGAGGGAGAGGCGCTTGCGGCGGATGCGGGCGAGCGGTTCGTCCTCCCGCTCGATCAGCATCGTGTCCCGCAGGGCGAACATCTTCTGCCGGATGTCGATCAGGACCTGGCCGCGGTTGTCCTTCAGCTCGAAGGTGTCCCGCAGCCGCATCGCCTTGCCGTCGACGAGGAAGACCTTGTTGCCGCGGTCGTCCTCGATCCAGTAGTCGTCGCCGAAGCCCAGGATCCGGTCGCGCACGAGGAATCTCATGTCGGGACCGGTTCCCCGCCGCCGCCTCCGAAACGCCGTCGATAGGCCGACGGGCTGAGCCCGGTCTCGCGCCGCACCCGCGCGCGTAGGTTGGCGGCCGTCCCCAGACCGCTCTTCGCGGCCACCACGTCCAGCCGTTCCTCCCCCCGCTCGATCAGCCGACAGGCGAGGGTCACCCGCTCGCCGGTCAGCCAGGCGAGCGGGGTCGTCCCGAGCTGCGCCTGGAAACGCCGGTGGAGCGTGGCGGGGGAGACCGCCGCGCGGGCCGCCAGGTCGGCCACCGTGAGCTGCTCCCCCAGCCGTTCCTGCGCCCACGCCAGCAGCGGCGCCAGGGACTCGTCCCGTACGTCGGGCACCGGCCGCTCCACGAACTGGCGCTGGCCGCCGTCGCGATGGGCGGCGAAGACGAGGCGGCGGGAGACGTGGTTGGCGATCTCGGCGCCGTGGTCGCGGCGTACGACATGGAGGCTGAGGTCCAGCGCGGAGGCGCTGCCCGAGGCGGTGAGGATGTCGCCGTCGTCGACGAACAGCACGTCCGGCTCCAGTCGGACCGCGGGGAAGCGCGCGCGGAAGGCGTCCGCCCACATCCAGTGGCAGGCCGCCGGGCGTCCGTCCAGCAGGCCGGCTTCCGCGAGGGTGAAGGCGCCGGAGCAGAAACCGATCAGCCGGGCACCACGCGCGTGTGCCCGGCGCACGGTGTCCAGGACGCGGGCGGTGCGCGGGGTGTCGGTGTCGGGGCGGTTCGGCACGATCAGCGTGTCTGCCTCCTCGGCCGCCTCCAGTCCGGCGACCCCGGTGAGGGTGAAGAACCCGTCGCGCATCCGCGTCTCGGATTCCGCCGCGCACAGCCGGAAGTCGTACAGCTCACGGCCCAGCTCCGGCCGGCGCAGCCCGAAGACCTCGATGGCGCAGCTCATCTCGAAGGGGTTGGAGTTCTCGTCGACGACCAGCACGACCCGGTGCCGGTGAGAGGATCCTTGCGACATATGCGATTCCTAGCACTCGCACGGCGGTCCCGTCACCCGCAGGATGACCGGCATGAGCAACGAACCCATCTCCCTGACCGCCGCCCTCGCCTCCTTCACCCAGCAGTGGAGCCCGCGCATCGTGACCACTGTCAACGACTACGACGTACGCGTCGCCAAGGTCGAGGGCGAGCACCTCTGGCACGTCCACGACCACACGGACGAGTTCTTCCTGGTCCTGTCCGGGGAACTGCACATCGGCCTGCGGGATGCGGAGGGAGAGGGGCACGGTGAGCGCACGGTCGTCCTGCCGCGGGGCTCCGTCTTCACCGTCCCCCGCGGCATCGAGCACAAGCCGTACGCCGCTGTCCCCACCGAGCTGCTGCTCCTCGAACCCAGCGGCACCTCGACGGTCGGCGACCGCCACGAGGAGGTTCCGGCGCATGTGGACGCGACGACGGGGCATGCGCTGGGCTGACTGTCAGTGGCCGGTGGCGGGACCGGGGCGGGCCGGTCCGGATCACGGTCACCCCTCCAGGAAGGCCACCAGGGCGTTCGCCAGGAGGTACGGGTCGTCGGCGCCGCACAGTTCGCGGGCGCTGTGCATCGACAGGATGGCCACGCCGATGTCCACCGTGCGGATGCCGTGGCGGGCCGCGGTGATGGGGCCGATGGTGGTGCCGCAGGGCATGGAGTTGTTGGAGACGAAGGACTGGAAGGGGACGCCGGCCCGGTCGCAGGCGGCGGCGAAGATCGCGCGGCCCGAACCGTCGGTGGCGTAGCGGTTGTTGACGTTGACCTTGAGGATGGGGCCGCCGTTGACGCGGGGGTGGTGCGTCGGGTCGTGCCGCTCGGCGTAGTTGGGGTGGACGGCGTGCCCCGTGTCGGAGGAGAGGCAGACGGTGCCGGCGAAGGCGCGGGCCCTGTCCTCGTAGGAGCCGCCGCGTGCGAACACCGAGCGTTCCAGGACGGATCCGAGCAGCGGGCCGTCCGCTCCCGTGTCCGACTGGGAGCCGTTCTCCTCGTGGTCGAAGGCGGCGAGGACCGGGATGTAGGGCAGGTCCTGGCCGGTGACCGCGGTGAGGGCGGCCGTGGCGGAGTGCACCGACAGCAGGTTGTCCATGCGCGGCCCGGCGAGCAGTTCGCGGTCGCGGCCCAGGTAGGCGGGCGGCTCCACGGAGTGGGTCATCAGGTCCCAGCCGGTGACCTCGCCGGCCGGCAGCCCGGCCTCCTGCTCCAGAAAGGCGATCAGATCGCCGTCGCGCACGCTGTCGCCGAGGCCCCACACGGGCTGCAGATGCCGCTGCTTGTCGAGCTTGAGGCCCTCCGCCGACACCGACCGGTCCAGGTGGATGGCGAGCTGCGGGACGCGCAGCAGTGGACGGTCGACGTTCACCAGGCGCGTCGTACCGTCCCGCAGGGTCAGCCGGCCGGCCAGGCCCAGGTCGCGGTCGAGCCAGGAGTTCAGCAGGGGGCCGCCGTAGATCTCCACGGCGACCTGGCGCCAGCCGTGCGCACCGGTGTCGGGCAGCGGCTTGACCCGCAGGTTGGGAGAGTCGGTGTGGGCGCCGACGATGCGGAAGGGGGTGTGCGGCGCGGCGCCTTCGGGCACGTACCAGGCCACGATCGCGCCGCCGCGGAGCACGTACTTGCCGCCGCTCGTCCCGTCCCAGGCGTCCGTCTCGGCCACCTGCCGGAAACCGGCCTTCTCCAGCCGCTCGGCCGCGGCGGCCACGGCGTGGTACGGCGACGGACTCGCCGTGAGGAAGGACATCAGGTCGTCTGTGTGACCGCGGCCGAAGCGGGAGGGTTCGCTCATGGGTTCACCTTAGCGACGGACGCGCGGGCGCCGGTCAGGGCGCGATGTTGCGGCGTACGGCGGTCTGCGCGGCGTACGCACAGGCGTCGGCCCATGCCTGGGAAAAGCGGTGAGGGCCCGCTCCCCTCGCCGGGAGCGGGCCCTCACCTCACGAACGTCTGGACGACTAGAACGCGGCCTCGTCCAGCTCCATGATGTCCAGGTCGACGCCCTGGGCCACCTTGCGGGCCAGGGTGACGCCCGGCAGGACGTTGGCCGCGAAGAACTTCGCCGCCGCGATCTTGCCGGTGTAGAAGGACTTGTCCTTGGCGGAGGCCGTCTCCAGCTTCTCGGCGGCGATCGCGGCACCCTTGAGCAGCAGGTAGCCGACGACGACGTCACCGGAGGCCATGAGCAGGCGGGTGGTGTTCAGGCCCACCTTGTACATGTTCTTGACGTCCTGCTCGGTGGCCGCGAGGTCGGTCAGCATCAGACCGACGATGGCCTCCAGCTCGACGGCCGCCTTGGCCAGGTGCTCGCGGGCGCCCGCCAGCTCCTCGCCGCCGGTGCCCAGCGCCAGGAACTTCTTGATGTCCTCGGCGAGCGTGTTCAGCGCGGCGCCCTGGTTGCGGACGATCTTCCGGAAGAAGAAGTCCTGCCCCTGGATCGCGGTCGTGCCCTCGTACAGGGTGTCGATCTTGGAGTCGCGGATGTACTGCTCGATCGGGTACTCCTGCAGGAAGCCGGAGCCGCCGAAGGTCTGCAGCGACTGGGCGAGCTGCTCGTAGCCCTTCTCGGAGCCGTAGCCCTTGACGATGGGGAGCAGGAGGTCGTTCAGGGCGTGCTCGGCGGAGGCGTCCTCGCCCGCCGTCTCCTTGACCGCGATCGCGTCCTGCACCGAGGCGGTGTAGAGGACGAGTGCGCGCATGCCCTCCGCGTACGCCTTCTGCGTCATCAGCGAGCGGCGCACGTCGGGGTGGTGGGTGATGGTGACCTTGGGCGCGGCCTTGTCCATGAAGTTGGCCAGGTCCGGGCCCTGGACGCGCTCCTTGGCGTACTCCAGGGCGTTGAGGTAGCCCGTCGAGAGCGTGGAGATCGCCTTCGTGCCGACCATCATGCGGGCGAACTCGATGATGCGGAACATCTGGCGGATGCCGTCGTGCTTGTCGCCGATCAGCCAGCCCTTGGCGGGGTGCTGGTCACCGAAGGTCATCTCGCAGGTGTTGGACGCCTTCAGGCCCATCTTGTGCTCGACGTTCGTCGCGTAGACGCCGTTGCGCTCGCCCAGCTCGCCGGTCTCGAAGTCGAAGAGGTACTTCGGGACGAGGAAGAGGGACAGGCCCTTGGTGCCGGGGCCGGCGCCCTCGGGGCGGGCCAGCACGTAGTGGAGGATGTTCTCCGACATGTCGTGCTCACCCGAGGTGATGAAGCGCTTCACGCCCTCGATGTGCCAGGAGCCGTCCTCCTGCTGGACCGCCTTGGTGCGGCCGGCGCCCACGTCCGAGCCCGCGTCGGGCTCGGTGAGGACCATGGTGGAGCCCCACTGCTTCTCGACGGCGATCTGGGCGATCTTCTTCTGGACGTCGTTGCCCTCGTCGAAGAGGATGCCGGCGAACGCCGGGCCGGAGGAGTACATCCACACGGCCGGGTTGGCGCCCAGGATCAGCTCCGCGTACGCCCAGATCAGGGACGGCGGGGCGGTCGTACCGCCGATCTCCTCGGGCAGGCCCAGGCGCCAGTACTCGGAGTCCATGAACGCCTGGTAGCTCTTCTTGAAGGAGGCGGGCACCGGCGCCGTGTTGGTCTCCGGGTCGAAGACCGGCGGGTTACGGTCGGCGTCCGTGAAGGACTCCGCCAGCTCGTTCTCCGAGAGGCGGGTCAGCTCCTCCAGGATGCTCTTGGCGGTCTCGGTGTCCATCTCCTCGAACGGGCCGGTGCCGTACAGCTTGTCGCGTCCCAGTACTTCGAAGAGGTTGAACTCGATGTCGCGGAGATTCGACTTGTAGTGCCCCATGGCGACGGCTCCCGGCTCCGTAGAGAGATCGGCGAGGCACTGGATCCTCGCGCTAGTTCACGTACCAACAAGTAGCTACGATGATGCTACCCGTCAGTAATAAGACGCAACCCCGATCCGGCCATCTGTGACAGGTCAGACATGATCAGCCAGGTTCAGTCAGGTCACACCGGAACCGTGAGTGTGGCGGTGTACCCCTCCTCGGCGCTGCCCGTCATCGTCGCCAGCTGCTGGTCGTAGCCGTCGCTGAAGATGTTGTCCGTCTCCAGGGAGATCCGGCCGAGGTTGGTCACGCTCTGGCTGTAGCCGTCCGTGGCGTACACGGCCTCGCAGGTCTCCTTCGGGAAGGCGAGCTGCGAGGTGTTCGTGAGGGAGGTGGCCGCCGTGGCGTCGGCCAGGCTGCCGTAGACCTCGAAGTGGATGTGCGGCCAGCGGCCGTCGTAGCAGCCGGGGAAGACGCTCTTGAAGGTGACCTGCCCGTTGTCGTCCGTCTCCTGCACGCCCCGCAGGTAGTTCTCGTCCGTGATGCCGTCCGAGTAGAGGGAGTACTTGCCGTCCCGGTCGGCGTGCCACAGATAGACGGCGGCGCCCTTCTTCGGCGTACCGCAGCCCGAGGCCGCGTCCACGACCGTGAGGGTGACGGTCAGCGGCACGCCCTCGGCGGTGCCCCCGGCCGAGTCGCCGAAGCTGGTGGTGATGTCGCTGCGCACGACACCGCTCTCCTTCAGGACGTTCACGCCGTTCGAGCCGTCGCCGGGGTAGGGGCCGGCGGTCTCGTCCGGGATGGTGGCGCACTCGGCGGAGGCGTCGCCGGACGAGGCGGCCGACGAGGAAGACGAGGAAGACGAGGAAGTGGAGGAGGACGCCGAGCTCTCCTCCTCCGAGCTGCATCCCACGAGCGGGATCAGGCCCGCCCCCGCCATCAGCCGGATCATGCGGCGGCGGGCGAGGACGGGAAGGTCGTGGGAGAGCCCTCTGTCGTGCTCGTGGACCTGGTCGTCGTGGTGGCTGTGCATGCGGTGTCTCCCTCGTTCGGCTCGGTGGGCCAAACGCTATGAGCGGCACCTGTGAGAAAACCGTGCCATGGCTGTCGGATCGCTGTCGGTCGTTTTGCTGTCGCTCGTTCTGGACCGCGCGGCGGCCCGCCCTCCCTGTCCCTCTCGGTACGCTTACGCGCATGTATGGATACGGCCAGCCCATGGACGGGGGCGCTGCCCAGCAGCAGTACGCCCAGCCCCAGCAGCCGATGGCCGGCGGGTACGGGCAGCAGCCGCCGCTGTACCCCGAGCCGTCGCCTCCGTCGCTCGCCGACGCGGTGCGGGCGTTCACCACCGGGCAGATGGCCGCCGAGGACTTCCAGCAGATCTTCGCCACGTCGAAGGTGTACTGCCCGCGCGGCGACACCCCCGGCTTCCTCGCCCTGCACAACACCCAGCAGCCGGTGATCCCGATGTTCACCTCGCTGAAGGAGCTGCGCCGGTACGCGGGCAAGGAGTCCAAGTACTTCGTGATCACCGGCGCCGAGGTGATCGACCTCCTCCCCACCGGCTACGGCTTCGTCCTCGACATGGAGGGCGAGCACCGGATGGTCTTCGACGCGAAGGCGGTCGAGCAGATGGTGGAGTTCGCGATGCGGCGGATGTACGGCTAGCGGCTTCCTGAGCTGTCCGAGCTGCGGCGTCTCCCTGAAATCCCCGAGGGGATTGTCACAGCCATGCCATAGGATCCCGCGTGGCAGCCGCGCCCCGTCCGTCACCGCCTCCCGCGGTCGCGGCCGGACGTCGCGCGGCGCTCTCGTCCGCCGGGCGCGGGCCGTCTACGTCGACGGCTCGTCCGGTGACAACGTGAACACGACGACGTACGGGGCGTGGAAGTACCTGTACTTCACCAACTGAGACAGTCTTGCCGAAGGCCCGGAGGGAATGCCCTCCGGGCCTTTGTCGTTAGGGGTGGCAGAAAGTTCAGCGTTCAACTAAAGTGGACGCACAAGGAGGTACCGACAATGCCTGCAGTGACCGTCGAGAACCCGCTCACGCTGCCCCGGGTGACCGCTTCCGCCGACGCCGTGGCACGCCCCGTCCTCGGTGTGACCACCGCGCCGAGCGGCTTCGAGGGCGAGGGCTTCCCGGTGCGCCGGGCGTTCGCGGGGATCCACTACCGCCACCTCGACCCGTTCATCATGATGGACCAGATGGGCGAGGTGGAGTATCAGCCCGGGGAGCCGAAGGGCACCCCCTGGCACCCGCACCGCGGCTTCGAGACCGTCACCTACATCATCGACGGGATCTTCGACCACCAGGACTCCAACGGTGGCGGCGGCACCATCACCAACGGCGACACCCAGTGGATGACGGCCGGCTCCGGCCTCCTCCACATCGAGGCGCCGCCGGAACACCTCGTCATGTCCGGCGGCCTCTTCCACGGCCTCCAGCTGTGGGTGAACCTCCCGGCCAAGGACAAGATGATGCCTCCGCGCTACCAGGACATCCGCGGCGGCAACGTCCAGCTACTGACCACGCCCGACGGCGGCGCGCTGCTGCGGGTCATCGCCGGCGAGCTGGACGGCCACGCCGGCCCCGGCATCACCCACACGCCGATCACGATGATCCACGCGACGGTGGCAGCGGGTGCGGAGGTCACACTGCCGTGGCGGGAGGACTTCAACGGGCTGGCGTACGTGCTGGCGGGCAAGGGCTCGGTCGGTGCCGAGCGCCGCCCCATCCACCTCGGCCAGACGGCGGTCTTCGGCGCGGGCGGCTCCCTGACCGTCCGCGCGGACGAGAAGCAGGACTCCCACACGCCGGACCTGGAGGTCGTCCTCCTCGGCGGGCAGCCCATCCGTGAGCCGATGGCCCACTACGGCCCCTTCGTCATGAACACCAGGGAAGAGCTGCAGCAGGCGTTCGAGGACTTCCAGAAGGGCCGCTTGGGGACCATCCCGGCCGTGCACGGGATGTCTGAGGGCGGAATATAGGGCTCGCCAGGAAACAAACGCGGACGAGTCCGGCGCGGAGCCCTCGTGTACGAGGGCTCCGCGCCGGCCGTCGGGCAGCTCCGCGGCGAGCGGGCGGCGGGAGGTTGTTCGGCCGCTTACCGCTGCTGCGAGCGCGGGACGGCGGGTAGGCGGGACAACTTCCCCGATCTTGGCAACCTTTACGCACGTGGCGACGACTCGCAGGCAACAGGGTCCCGGAGCAAGGACCACCATGCGAGAAGGACAAGCCGTTGTCAGACCAGAAACGCCCTCATCGCCGCCGTCCAGCAACCCGTCGCGTGCTCGCCGCCGCTGTGGCCCTCGCCGCCGTGGGTGCTGCCGTACCGCTGGTGGCCAGGGCCGCGCTCACCTCCGAGGACAGCGCGCCGACCGTGCTTGCCGATGCGGCAGCGGCCAAGGGCCGCTACTTCGGAACGGCTGTCGCCGCGGGGAGGCTGAGCGACCCCAAGTACACCGCCATTCTCGACCGGGAATTCGACATGATCACCCCGGAGAACGAGATGAAGTGGGACGCCGTCGAGCCCTCCCGCGGGTCGTTCAACTTCGGGCCCGCGGACAAGATCGTCAGTCACGCCACCGCGAAGGGGCAGCGCCTGCGTGGCCACACCCTCGTCTGGCACTCCCAACTGCCCAACTGGGTCAGTTCCATACGTGATGCGGGCACCCTGCGCAGCGTGATGAACAACCACATCACCACAACGATGAAGCACTACCAGGGCAAGATCTACGCCTGGGACGTGGTCAACGAGGCGTTCGCCGACGGCCCCGGCGGTCAGCGCCGCAGCTCCGTCTTCCAGAACGTGCTGGGCGACGGCTTCATCGAGGAGGCATTCCGCACCGCCCGGAAGACCGACCCGGCAGCCAAGCTCTGCTACAACGACTACAACATCGAGAACTGGTCCGACGCCAAGACCCAGGGCGTCTACAAGATGGTCAAGGACTTCAAGTCCCGTGGCGTGCCCATCGACTGCGTCGGCCTGCAGAGCCACTTCGCCGCCGGCGGCGCCCCGGCCGGCTTCCAGACCACGCTGTCCAAGTTCGCCGAGCTCGGCGTGGACGTCCAGATCACCGAGCTCGACATCGCCCAGGCACCCGCCGGCGCGTACGCCGACTCCGTCAAGGCATGCCTGAACGTCAGCCGTTGCACGGGCATCTCGGTGTGGGGCATCCGCGACAGCGACTCGTGGCGTACGGGCGAGAACCCGCTGCTGTTCGACAACAGCGGTAACAAGAAGCCCGCTTACCACGCGACGCTTGCCGCCCTGGGTGGCGGCAGCAGCGGCGGAGGGGGCGGAGGCGGTGGTACGCCGGGCGGTGACATCACCTCCGGAGCGACCTACACGCTGTCCAACGCCGCCGCTGGACGCGTGCTCGACCAGCCCAAGGGAAAGAACGCCAACGGCACCCAGCTCGTGGTGTGGAAGGCCGGCGGCGCCGCCAACCAGCAGTGGAAGGCAAGCCGCAACAGCGACGGCTCCTACACGTTCACCAACGCCGCCAGCGGCCGAGTCCTCGATGAACCGAAGGGCTGGACCGGCAACGGGGTGAAGCTGCAGGTCTGGGACGCCAGCGGCGCCGCCAACCAGCGCTGGAAGGCAAGCCGCAACAGCGACGGCTCCTACACCCTGACCAACGTCGCCAGCGGCCGGGCCCTTGAGATCCCCAGCGGCAGGACCGCCAACGGCACTCCCGTACAGAGCTCGGCGGCCAACGGCGGCGCCAACCAGCGCTGGAAATTCCAGGCGCTCTCGCCGACGAGCGGCAAGTGTGCCCTTCCGTCGACGTACCAGTGGTCGTCGACGGGTGCGCTGGCGCAGCCGGCGAACGGGTGGGCCTCGCTGAAGGACTTCACCGCCGTGACGCACAACGGCAAGCGGCTGGTCTACGGGTCGAACTTCTCGGGATCGTCGTACGGCTCGATGATGTTCCGTCCGTTCACGGACTGGTCGGAGATGGCGTCGACCGGTCAGGCCGGCATGAACAAGGCCGCGGTGGCTCCCACGCTCTTCTACTTCGCACCCAAGAAGGTCTGGGTGCTCGCGTACCAGTGGGGTGCGTGGCCCTTCATCTACCGCACGTCGAGCGACCCCACCGACCCCAACGGGTGGTCCGAGCCGAAGCCGCTGTTCACCGGCACCATCCCCCGCGGCGAGTCCCCCACCGGTCCGATCGATCAGACCCTGATCGCCGACGACAAGAACATGTACCTGTTCTTCGCCGGCGACAACGGCAAGATCTACCGGGCGAGCATGCCGATCGGTGACTTCCCGGGGAACTTCGGCTCGTCGTACACGACGGTCATGAGCGACACTGCGGACAAGCTGTTCGAGGCGCCGCAGGTGTACACGGTCCAGGGCCAGAACCAGTACCTCATGATCGTGGAGGCGCAGGGGGTGAAGGGGCGCTACTTCCGCTCCTTCACGGCCTCCAGCCTGAACGGTGCGTGGACCCCGCAGGCCGCCACCGAGAGCAACCCCTTCGCGGGCAAGGCCAACAGCGGCGCCGGCTGGACCAACGACATCAGCCACGGCGACCTGATCCGCAGCAACCCCGACCAGACGATGACCGTCGACCCCTGCAACCTGCAGTTCCTCTACCAGGGCAAGTCCCCCAGCACACCGCCGAACACTCCGTACGACAAGCTGCCGTACCGGCCGGGCCTCCTCACCCTGAGGAAGTGACCTGACCGCTCCTCGGTGATCGTGATCGAGGAACCCCATCCGCAAACCGGCTGGGGTTCCTCTGCGCTTGAGGGCCGCAGTACGGCCAGAGCGTCCACGAGGTGAAGTCCTGACGGCGGTGTCCGCGTAGGTGGCGGCCGCGTCGATGCCGGGTTCAGGCAGGGGCGATCGCGTACCGTGCGGCGAGCAGTTCCTGGACCGCGAGCGGTTGCGTCATCGTCTCGCTCGACGGCCGCGTCGCCGGCCCCGGCGGCGACGCTGACCTGATGACGAGGGCCGCGAGGTGGAGTGCGGCCATTCCGGCTCCCTGCGACGCCACGGTCGAGGCCCGCTGGTTCGCCGAGCCGCGTCGGCGCTGACTCTCCGTCACCTGGGTGGCTTCCCGTGGCGGGCGGGCCCGGGGCGGGCGTGGTGGCATGGGCGTATGTCCTCGCCGCCCGCCCTGCTGCCCGAGCCCGCCCGGCGGCTGGCCGCCTGGTGCGCGGTCGCGCTGCTGGTCGCGGGCGTCGGGTACGTCGGGATCCTGCTGTGCGCGGCGTTCCGTACGGCCGTCACACCGGTGGCGCTCGCCCTGCTCGGCACCGCGCTGCTCGGGCCCTTCCACCGGCGGATGGTGGGGGCGCGGGTGCCGCGGTCGGCGGCCGCCGGGGTGACCTGTGTCGCGGTCGTGGCGGTGGTCGGCGGCGCGGTGTACGTGGTGGCCGCCGCGCTCGTCGACAGCGGGGACCAGATCATCGCCTCGCTCAGGGACGCGGCGGTCTCGCTGTCGGAGCACTTCGGGGCGGCCGGCACCTCACTGGACGACCTCGCCTCCAACTCCCGTGAGCTGCTGTCCAGGTTCGGCGGTACGGCCGCGTCGGGCTTCATCAGCGGGGTCAGCGTCGTCGGCGAGACCATCGCCATGGCCGTACTCGCCCTGCTGCTGATGTTCTTCTTCCTGCGCGACTCCCACCGCGCCGCCGCCACCCTGCGCGCCTTCGCCCCGCGCGGCACCGGGGACACCCTGGAGGCCATGGCGCGGCGCGCCTTCCGGGCCGTGGAGGGGTTCATGCGCGGTACGACCCTGATCGCGCTGATCGACGCCACGTTCATCGGCATCGGGCTGCTGGTGCTCGACGTGCCCGGCGCGTTCGGGCTGGCCGCCCTGGTCTTCGTCGGCGCCTACATCCCGTATCTCGGCGCCTTCCTCTCGGGCGCGGTGGCGGTCCTGGTGGCACTCGCCGACCGGGGTTTCGTCATCGCGCTGTGGGCGCTGGGCGTCGTCCTCACGGTGCAGGTGCTGGAGGGACATGTCCTGCAGCCGCTGATCCAGAGCCGGACGGTGCAGATGCATCCGGCGGTCGTGATGCTCGCCCTCACCGCGGGCGCCTCCGTGGCCGGCATCCTCGGCATGCTGCTCGCGGTGCCGGTCACGGCGGCGGCGACCGGGGTGCTGCACGAGCTGAGGAACCGTTATGGGGCGTCTTCCGAGGAGTCGCCGGACCGGCCGACCGGCCCCGGCCCCACAAGCAGTTGAAAATTGCAGTAAAGGGCCCTCGAACTACCCACCGGTACATGCCAGGATGCCCGCGCCAGGGGGAACCGACGTCGGTGGCCCGAACAGCTACGCATACCGCACGAGAAGGCACAGGACATGACCACCCCTGTCTCCCCTTCCCTGCTCGTCGTGGACGACGAGCAGGGCGTCCGCGAGATGCTCACCATGGCCCTGGAGTTCGTGGGCTTCGAGGTGAGGAGCGCGGCCACGGGCCGTCAGGCCCTGGAGTGCGCCACCCGGTGCGTGCCCGATCTGGTGCTGCTGGACATCAACCTGCCCGACCTCGACGGGTACGAGGTGTGCCGGCTGCTGCGTGAGCGCGGCATGGCCATGCCCGTGCTGTTCCTCAGCGCCCGCTCGGACCTCGACGACCGGGTGCGCGGACTCGACCTCGGCGGCGACGACTTCGTCACCAAGCCCTTCGAACTGAAGGAGGTGGCGGCCCGCGTCCGGGCGCTGCTGCGCCGCTACGGTGCCGGCGGGCGACCCGGGGCCGCGGGCCGGATCACCGTCGGGGACCTACGACTCGAACCCGACAGCCACCAGGTGTGGGCCGGCGAAGTCCCCGTCCAGCTGACCACCACCGAGTTCGCCCTGCTGCGGTACCTGATGGAGAACCCGGGTCGGGTGCTGACCCGCGCGCAGATCCAGGAGCGGGTCTGGAACCACCGGGACGACGGCTCCGGACTCGTCGACACCTACATCTACTACCTGCGGCGCAAGCTGGGCGACCGGCAGCCGTCGCCGATCCGCACCGTGCGCGGGGTGGGCTACCTGCTGTGCGCCGACTGACCCGCGTCGTCGCGTACGGATGGTCCGCCGCGCTTTCCGCGCTGTGCGGCGCCACCTTCCTGGCGGTCTGGCTGCTCCGGGAGCACCTCGACGAGCGGGCCGTGGGCCGGCTGATCCGGTTCGAGGCGGCCCTCGGAGTGGTCCTGCTGGCGGCCGTCGTCGCCGGAGCGGTTCTGCTGTGCCGCAGGGAGGCACGGGACCGGCGGGAGTGGGAGCGGCGGCTGTGGGAGTTCCAGGCCACCGCCGGACACGAGCTGCGCAACCAGCTCACCGTCATCTCCGGTTACACCCAGGTCGCCGGCGCCGACGGCGAGGAGGAGCGGCACCGGCGGGTGCGCGGCGACGCCCTGGAGCGCGCGTCGACCGAGATCCAGCGGATGGCCTCGCTCATCGACGAACTGTCCCTGCTGTCCCGGCTGGACCTCGGCCAGCCCTTGCGCAGACAGCGGATCGACCTGGCCGAGCTGTGCCGGGACGCGTACGCGGCGGCGCGGGACTGCCACCCGGAGCATCCGGTGCGGCTGCTCATCGCGCCCGGGGAACACACGGTCCGGGGCGATCCCGGGCGGCTCCACCAGGTCGTCGCCAATCTGCTGGTCAACGCCCGCGTGCACACGCCGCCCGGTACGACGACCACGCTGGGGCTGGGCACCGAGGACGGGCACCGGGTCATCGAGATCGTGGACGACGGGCCGGGGGTGCCGCCCGAACTGCGGGAGAGGATCTTCGAACGGTTCGTCCGGGGCGAGGACACCACGGCGGTCGGCAGCGGGCTGGGCCTCGGCATCGTCGCGGCCATCACCGCCGCGCACGGGGGCACGGTGAGCCTTGAGCCGCACGGACCGGGCGGACAGGGCGCCTGGTTCCGGGTGCGGCTTCCGGCGGCCTCCTGAGTCTGATCCGATTCTGTCGCCTCTCTGAGCGCATCGTGACCTTCGGCTGGTCGAATCTGACCCGATGACCAGAAGGTTCAAGCCTCAAGTTCAGGGGGTTCAGTGACCACTCGTTCCACCATGAAGCGCGCAGGTGTCGCCACGGTGCTGAGTTTCGCCGCCGTGATGGTGTCCGTCACGCCGGCGAGCGCCGCGACCAACATCCGCGGCCAGGAGCCGTTCAACACCGACAAGCTGCTGATGACCCTGTGCAACGGGACCACCCGTTCGCAGGAGAAGCTGATCAACGTCGACACCGGCGAGGTCAGGAATCTCAACAACTGGAACGACATCCGGGGCCGCTGGGAGCGCGTCAAGGGCTGGTGCTCCTACCCCAAGTCGTCCAGCTGGACCTGGACCGGCGGCGAGACGCGGGTCAGCGACACCATCGTCAACTGCAGCTCGGGATCCACGATCCAGCAGGGCATCACGTCCAGTGGCAGCACGACCAGCACCACGACCCACAGCGTCAGCGGCTCGGTCGGCGTCAGCTGGACGGCCATCAAGGACGTCCTGACGTTCCAGGCGGGCGCCGAGTACTCGCACTCCTGGTCGTACGCGAAGACGCAGGGCTGGTCCAAGACGAGCAACCTCACCGTCCCGCCGCGCCGGGTGGGCTGGATGGTCCAGCGCCCGGAGATGCGTACGGTGCGCAGCAACCCGGTCTTCCACGTCGAGGCATACACCTGGAACACGTTGCCCTTCGCGAACTGGACGACCGTCGACAGCTGGCGTGGCCGCGGTTACCGCGACATCAAGTCCCACGGCGCCTACTACGACGCCAAGGCCAACGTGACCGACAGCAACGGCGTGCCGAAGGGCCAGGTCGTGGCGCGTGACCGTGCGGTGAACAGCGGCGACCGCTGCTGAACCGGGAGGCGCCGAGCCCGGCGAGGGCTCATGAGGTCTCCTGGATCCCGGACTCCCGGAGCTCGAACCAGATGCTCTTGCCCTCGCCCCTCGGCGCCACCCCCCACGCGTCCGCCAGCAGCTCGATCAGCATCAGCCCGCGCCCCGACGACGCCAGCTCCCCCGGGCGGCGCTTGTGCGGCAGGTCGTCGCTGGTGTCGGTGACCTCGATCCGCATGCGCCGCCCGTCCGGGGCCTCCCTCACCTCGGCGACCAGCAGCGCGTCCGCGTCGGTGTGCACCAGGACGTTGGTCAGCATCTCGGAGACCAGCAGGACCGCCGAGTCGCGCTGGTCCTCCGACGCCCAGTCGTGCAGCAGCTCCCGCAGCTGCTGCCGGCCCTCGGCGATCCGCTCCGGCTCGGCCTGCGCGATCGTCAGCATGGTGCGGCGTACGGTCGGCCGGACGGGGGCGACGTCGATGCCGCAGCCGGCGCCCGGGCGGCACAGCAGCAGGACGGCGATGTCGTCCTCGCGGCGGTCGGTGAGCCGGCCCGTGGTGTGGTGCGAGGAGGGGCCGTGCACCGCCTGGACGAGGGCGTCGGCCAGCCCCTCCAGATCGCCCTCGTGGGACTCCAGAAGCGTGCGGATGCGCCGCCAGCCGGTGTCCAGGTCGTGCCCGCCGGTCTCCAGCAGCCCGTCGGTGCACAGCATCATCACCTCGCCGGGCTCCAGCAGGAGCCGGGTGGTGGGGTAGTCCGAGTCCGGGTCGATGCCCAGCGGCAGCCCGCCCGCCGTGGCCCGCACGATGACCGTGCCGTCCGCCATCCGGATCGCCGGGTCCAGATGACCGGCCCGGGCGGCCTCCAGCACCCCCGTGACCGGGTCGACCTCGACATACAGACAGGTCGCGAAGCGCAGGTCCGCGGGGGCGTCGTCCGCGTGGGTGATGCCGTAGAAGAAGCGGGAGGCGCGGGAGAGGACCGCGTCGGGGCGGTGGCCCTCCGAGGCGTACGCCCGCAGCGCGATCCGCAGCTGGCCCATCAGGCCCGCCGCCCGCACGTCATGGCCCTGGACGTCCCCGATGACCAGGGCGAAGCGGCCTCCGGGCAGCGGGATCATGTCGTACCAGTCGCCGCCGACCTGCAGTCCGCCGCCGGTGGGTATGTAGCGGGCGGCCAGGGTCATGCCCGGTATCTCCGGGCCGAGCGTGGGCAGCATCGAGCGCTGCAGCCCGTCCGTCAGCTCCCGCTGCGTCTCGGCGACGCCCGCGCGGGCCAGCGCCTGGGCGAGCATCCGGGCGACCGTCGTCAGCACCGAGCGCTCGTCCGGGGTGAACGCCACCGGGTAGGTGAAGGCCGCCATCCAGGCGCCCATCGTGCGGCCGGCCACCGTCAGCGGCAGGAACGCCCAGGACCGGCGGCCGAACTGCTGGGCCAGCGGCCAGGTGAGCGGGTAGCGCTGCCGGTAGTGGGCGGGGGAGGACAGATACACCGCCCGGCCCGTGCGGACGACCTCCGCCGCCGGGTAGTCCGTGTCCACGGACATGTGGGTGAAGGGGCCGTCGTCGCCGGGCTGGTGCCCGTGGTGCCCGATGATCGTCAGCCGGTCGCCCGCCACCCCGAAGACCGCCAGCCCGTCCGGTGAGAACCCCGGCATCGACAGCCCGGCCGCGACCCGCAGCACCTCCTCCGTGGAGCGCGCCTCGGCCAGCGCCCGGCCCGCGTCCAGCAGGAACGCCTCCCGGGAGCGCCGCCAGTCACCGGTGACCGGGCTGCGGGCGGCCGGGGTGCCCGGTGAGGGCTCGGTGACCTCCTGGATGGTCCCGATCAGCTCGTACGCCTTATTCACCGGGTCGAAGGACGGCTTGGAGCGGCTGCGCACGATCCGGACGACCCGGCCCCGGTCGTCCATGATCCGTACCCGCACCTCGGCGAGCGTGCCCTCGGCGACGGCCAGCTGGATGACCCCGGTGATCTCGTTCCAGTCGACCGGGTGCAGCCGGGCGCGGGTCTGCGCCTCGGTCAGGACCCTCTCCTCGGCGGGCAGCCCCAGCAGCCGGGCCGCCTCGGCGTCGACCGTGACCAGCCCCGTGGCCGTGGACCAGTGCCACATTCCGGTCGCCAGGGCGGCGAGGACCTCCCCTACAGCAAGGGGCTCACCAGTGCGCATTGCCCCACTCTAAGAAGACCCGTTCGAAAGTCGCCACTGATCGCCGGAGCGCAAAGGACGGGAGTCGATCTTCGACCGCCCGGTACCCTGGAGTTTGTTTCACGTGAAACGTACCCCCAACCGCGAAGACTGGATGAACGACGATGCATCGGTACAGGTCCCACACCTGCGGCGAGCTCCGCGCTTCTGACGTCGGCACCGACGTCCGGCTGAGTGGCTGGCTGCACAATCGGCGCGACCTGGGCGGCATCCTCTTCATCGATCTGCGCGACCACTACGGCATCACGCAGCTCGTCGCGCGTCCCGGCACGCCCGCGTACGAGGCCCTGGACAAGCTCTCCAAGGAGTCCACGGTCCGCGTCGACGGCAAGGTCGTCTCCCGCGGCACCGAGAACATCAACCCCGACCTGCCCACCGGCGAGGTCGAGGTCGAGGTCGGCGAGGTCGAGCTGCTCGGCGCGGCCGCCCCGCTGCCGTTCACGATCAACACCGAGGACGGGGTCAACGAGGAGCGGCGCCTGGAGTACCGCTTCCTGGACCTGCGCCGTGAGCGCATGCACCGCAACATCATGCTGCGGACGGCCGTGATCTCCGCGATCCGTCACAAGATGACGGCGCTGGGCTTCAACGAGATGGCGACGCCGATCCTCTCCGCGACCTCCCCCGAGGGCGCCCGTGACTTCGTCGTCCCCTCCCGCCTGAACCCGGGCAAGTTCTACGCCCTCCCGCAGGCGCCGCAGCAGTTCAAGCAGCTGCTGATGATCTCCGGCTTCGACCGGTACTTCCAGATCGCGCCCTGCTTCCGCGACGAGGACGCGCGCGCGGACCGCTCGCCGGGCGAGTTCTACCAGCTCGACGTCGAGATGTCCTTCGTCGAGCAGGAGGACGTCTTCCAGCCGATCGAGCAGCTCATGACCGAGCTGTTCGAGGAGTTCGGCAACGGCCGTCACGTCACGTCCCCGTTCCCGCGGATCCCGTTCCGCGAGGCGATGCTGAAGTACGGCTCCGACAAGCCGGACCTGCGTGCGCAGTTGGAGCTCGTCGACATCACCGACGTCTTCGAGGGCTCCGAGTTCAAGGCGTTCGCCGGCAAGCACGTACGCGCCCTGCCGGTGCCGGCCGTCCAGGACCAGCCGCGCAAGTTCTTCGACCAGCTCGGCGAGTTCGCGATCTCGCTGGGCGCCAAGGGCCTGGCCTGGGTGCGCGTCGCCGAGGACGGGTCCCTCACCGGCCCGATCGCCAAGTTCCTCACCGAGGAGAACATCAAGGTCCTCACCGAGCGTCTCGGCCTGGAGGCCGGGCACGCGGTGTTCTTCGGCGCGGGCGACTTCGACGAGGTCTCGAAGATCATGGGCGCGGTGCGGGTCGAGGCCGCCAAGCGCGCCGGGCACTTCGAGGAGAACGTCTTCCGCTTCTGCTGGATCGTCGACTTCCCGATGTACGAGAAGGACGAGGACACCGGCGCGATCGACTTCTCGCACAACCCGTTCTCCATGCCGCAGGGCGGCCTGGAAGCCCTGGAGACCCAGGACCCGCTGGACATCCTGGGCTGGCAGTACGACATCGTCTGCAACGGCGTCGAGCTGTCCTCCGGCGCGATCCGGAACCACGAGCCGGAGATCATGCTCAAGGCGTTCGAGATCGCCGGCTACGACCGGGAGACCGTCGAGGAGAAGTTCGCGGGCATGCTGCGCGCGTTCCGCTTCGGCGCCCCGCCGCACGGCGGCATCGCGCCCGGCGTCGACCGCATCGTGATGCTGCTGGCCGACGAGCCCAACATCCGCGAGACCATCGCCTTCCCGCTCAACGGCAACGCCCAGGACCTGATGATGGGCGCGCCGACGGAGCTGGAGGAGGCCCGGCTGAAGGAACTGCACCTGTCGGTGCGCAAGCCGCAGCCGAAGTAGTCGCGCCTGTCTGCCGTGGGGGCCGGAGTTCTCCGGCCCCCACGGGTTTCTCAGGCCGATGCCTCGTCGGGGCGCGGGGAGCCGGCGAACAGGTCTCTGACATGGGAGGCGGTGACGGCGCGCTCCAGGCAGAGGGTGAGCGCAGTGGCGTCGCGCAACATGCTCAGACCGCGGTCGAACTCCTTGGAAGTCTCGACGCCGCGCGTATCCAGAACCCGAAAGACCGCCGCGGCCCAGGCCGAGAGGTATCCCGCCTTGTATCCGTCGGTGAACCCCGGCGTGGACTCCGGTGTTGCCCCCTGGGCGCTGCTTTCCGCATCGGCCAACTGGCACGCTCACGGGCCATCTCCTCAAGGGTGATGGCTCCCTCCCTCCGGAGTCTCTCCAGACCGCAGAAGTAGTCACCCGCAACCAGGTCCGGGGGTACGCCCAGGGCGAGGGTCAGTGCCGTGAACCTGTAGAGGTCGTCGAGCTCCGGCGGTGTCACGTCGTCCGGTTGTCCGTTCTCCACCGTCAGACCTGCCCGGGGTCGTCGTCCGGAGCGTCCGGGTCCGTGGTGAACAGGTCTTCTGCGCGAGCGACAGTGACGGCCCTGCGGAGCCAGTCGCTGACGCGCTCGAGGTCGGTGCAGGTGGTGATGCGCTCGCGGATGTCGTCGGAGACCGGGATCCGGCGT
Source organism: Streptomyces sp. NPDC018693 (assembly GCF_044391385.1). Lineage (NCBI taxonomy): Bacteria > Bacillati > Actinomycetota > Actinomycetes > Kitasatosporales > Streptomycetaceae > Streptomyces > Streptomyces sp. NPDC018693. The sequence goes on from NZ_JBIRZZ010000002.1 coordinate 483,582, forward strand.
GCCTCCAGAACCGCGAGGACCCCCTTGGCCTCGCCCTTGGCCTCGCCTTCGGCTGCGCCTTCAAGGTATGCCTTCTCCAGGACCGTGCCTTGGCCGGGGAAGTAGTTGACGAACGTCATGATGCTCCTCCATTTCTGACGGTACGAACACGTGCCGCGGGCCGCTCCACCCGCTCGAACTGCAGCACAAAGGCCGGTTCACACACGGCGCATGACGTGGTTCTCAGGCATCAGCAGCCAGCGGAAATGGTCGATGAGAGGCTCCACCAGGTGTTGATCACGGAGCACCACGCCAAGTTCGATGTTGTCGGACAAGGCGCGGTCAGTGAGGTTGGCGCTGCCTATGAGCGTGGTTTCGGCAGTCGCGGCAGCGGTCGGAGGTGGGGGCGGCGTGACGGAAGGGTCGGTCGCAGCCGGCGCAGGTCTGGCGGGGGAGTCGGGGTTCCGGAGCGGAGACCGGTGGCGCCGGGGGCCGGAACGGGGGCAAAGGCGGGAGCTGGGCGGTCAGGCGGTGGGCCAGGAAGGCGGCCGGGCGGATCAGGGGTTCCGCCGGGAGGTTCTCGGTGAGGGCGTGGCGTACGGCGGTGGGGGTGAGGTCGCGTTCCAGCCAGGCGGCGACACCGGGGGCGAGGTGCTCGGCGTCCGTGGCGGAGAGGAGGAGGCGCGGGTCGTGGCGGCGGAGGTCGGCGAGGACGTCGACGGCTGTCCGGAGCAGAGCGGGGGAGGTGTACGAGGGCTGGGGTACGGCGGGGAGGCGTCGCTTGCGGGGCGGGGGCTTGTCCGGGGCCGGGCGTCGGGCGGGCCTGGTCTCCGCCGGGGCTGTGCGGTGTCCGGGCCTGTTGCAGGAGACCGTGCGGGTGATGATCCGGCCGGTGGGGGTGCGTTCGCGGGTGCGGATGAGATAGCCGTGGGCTTCGAGTTCGCGCAGGGCCGCGGCGATACGGGTGGGGCCCTCGGGGAAGCGGTCGGCGAGGGTCTTGATGTCGACGGCGGTGCCCGGACGGACCGATTGGATGTAACAGCCCAGGCCGATTGCCAGCAGCGACAGCTCGCGGTGCTGGGTGAGGTCGTTGCCGATCACCGTGAAGTTCTCGGTGTGGCGGACGTTGTCGTGAATCACGCCGGAGTGAGGCCGCGCGTGGGGGTGGTTTTTGCCCGGGGTGCGGGACTGGGGGCGTGCGGGCGCGCTAAGGTTTTCGGTATCCATCAGGAAGGTCCGATCTTCCTCGGTGGTCAGGCCCTCGCATTGGGATTGCAGTCCCGGCGGGGGCCGTCGCATGTCTGGGGTTGTGTCGTCGTGCTGCGCCGAGCGTACGGCAGACAACGGGTCCAAAATCCAGCCGAGTTGGCATATTCACTCACGCGGGTGAGTTTGCCCGGCGGGAGGGAGGGGTGGGGCTTGGTGGGGTGCTTTCTCCTCAGTGCGTAGTGCATAGGGAGCGCAGGTCCGACCGGAGTCTGGACCGTCGTGCTTCGGTCGTGGGGGTCAGGAGAGTTCGGGTGCCGGTCCGGGGTGCGGTGTGCTGTACTTGGGGACAAGGAGGCCCCGCATCGGACCGCTAGTCCGTGCGGAGGCCCAAGCTCAGCAAGAGCGTGTCGTATGTCCCCAGACCGTGTGGGGATATCCGGCTACTTGCTGAGCCACCGATGCAGGTGGGCCCCCGGCCGGAGCTGTGAACTCCGAACGGGGGCCCGGCTCAACAGGAGCCTGTCGGATGTCCCCAGACTGGATGGGGATATCCGGCTACCTGGTGAGCCACCAGAGCAGCCACCTCCTCGCGTGCTTCGCCGCCCGCTCCGGCAGGAGTCGGATCAGCCGCATGACGAAAGTCGGCTTCTGCTCCTCGTGACCGCCCATGTGGGGGGCGTCCTCCCTTCGACGTGAGGCGGCCAGTCACAGTCCCGGGACCGCTCTCGTCGGGCCGGGCCCCGAAGAGTTAGGGCCCGGAGTGAAGGGAGGACGCACCCATCGGGTGCGTCACATTTCGATGCTACCGGTTGAACTCACCTGCTGTGACCGGTTGTTCACGTGGGGTAGGCGGCGCACTCCGCCCAGACCGTCTTGCGTGGGGACGGGCCCCGGCTCACTCCCCAGCGGTCGGCGAGGGCGTGCACGAGGGTCAGGCCGCGGCCGGCTTCGCTGCCGGGGGTGGCGTCTTGGGGGCGGGGCAGCCGGTCGCCGCGTGTGTCGGTGACCTCGATGCGGAGGGTTTCGCCGACCACGTAGAGGAGGAGCTGGAAGTTCCGGCCCGGGACGCGGCCGTGGGTTGCGGCGTTGTTCGCCAGTTCGGCCACGATGTGTTCCGCCGGGTCCAATGGGAGGCCCCAGGTGCGCAGTTGTCCGGCGGCGAGCAGGCGTGCGAGGCGGGCGCCGCGTGGGGTGGGGGACAGCAGGACGCTGAAGTTGCGGATGCGGTCCTCGGGTTGGGTGGGCTGTTCTGTTGGCTCGGCGAGTTTTTGGTTCACGTCACTCAGCGTGGCGGGATGCGCCTACCGTGAGGAGTGACGACGTCGTTGCGTACGGTGACTGTCCGGCGCTTGTCCGGTGGTGTCCGGGCTTGTCGGGGCGGTGCGTACGGGTAAGGGCGTCGCGGTACGAGGCGGTACGACGGAGGGGCGGCGCGCGATATGTCGGTGGACGTGGAGGCAGGGCGGCTCAGGACCGAGGCGGATGAGCCGGGGTGGGAGGTGGATCCGGACGACGAGTGGGGCGTGGCTGTTATCGCCACCGTGGGGCGGCAGTTGAAGCTGCGGCGGGAGGCGGTGGGGATGCGGGCCGCCGAGTTCGGTCAGCGGCTCGGGTACAGCGAGGACATGGTGTACAAGATCGAGAGCGGGAAGCGGATTCCTCGGCCCGAGTATCTGGACATGGCGGACGAGGTGTTGGGGGCGGATGGGCTGATCTCCGCGATGAAGGAGGACGTGGAGAAGGTTCGGTATCCGAAGAAGGTGCGGGATCTGGCGGACATGGAGGAGAAGGCGGTAGAGATCGGGATCTACGTCTGCAACAGCATCAACGGGTTGTTGCAGACGCCGGAGCATGCTCGCGCCGCATTCGAGTCGAGGCAACCGCCGTACTCGAAAGCCGAGGTGGAGCGGTTGGTGGCCGCTCGTGTGGCCCGGCAGTCCATCTTCGAGCGGGACCCCGCACCCGCACTCGGTTTCGTGCTGGAAGAGACCCTGTTGCGACGCCCGTTGGGAGGCACAATGGTGTGGCGACAGCAGCTCGAACGCCTGTTGGAGGTGGGGCGGTTGCGTAATGTCACACTTCAGGTGATGCCGACCCACGTGGAGGTTCATCCCGGCCTGGATGGAAGGCTTGAGCTGCTGAAGTTCGCGGACGGTACGGCGACAGGACGCTCCGACGGCGCGTTCAACGGTCGTCCCGTCTCGGACCCGAGGCAGCTGCACATCCTTGAGCTGCGGTATGGCACGATCCGGGCTCAGGCTCTCCCGCCTCGGGAGTCGCTGTCCTTCATCGAGCAACTGCTGGGAGAGACATGATCCGCAAGCCCTCTGCCGGGGACGCCTCCGAACTGGCGTGGTTCAAGAGCAGCTACAGCGACGGCAATGAGGGCGACTCCTGCGTCGAGGTCGCGGTAGCGCCCCGCACCATCCACGTCCGCGACTCCAAGTACCGCGATGCCAGCCCCCGCCTTGGGCTGGCACCGGAGGCATGGGCGCACTTCGTGGCGTACGCGTCGGGGAGCTGACTCCTCAACTGCACAGGCCCCGAGCCTGGTTGTCACCGGGCGCGGGGCGTTGTCGTACGGCTCAGAACAGGGCGTCCGGCTGAGGGAAGAGCCCGCCGTCGTCGAAGTTCTCCGGGGCGGTCTTGGGCGTGCGTGCGGCAGCCCGAGCCTTCGCCTTGGCCTTGCGAGCGGCAGCACGGCGCCGCTTGGCCTCCGGCGTGTGCAGGCCCTTCTCCGTCTCTTCCTTGTAGCGGGCGTGGTTCAGCTCAAGTAGCAGGTCAAGGATCTTGGTCTGGAATCCGCACGCTGCCGTTAACTCCGTCGTCGGCTCCCGTACTTCTCAAATTGGCTTAAGACTTTCAACAGGAGCCTCACAGACAGTTCGACCAGTGTCATGGGCATGGACCTGGTACTCGTCGTCTCCGACCTCGTCGCCATCTGCGCGCTGACCTTCGGGGTCTACTTCCCCCGCCACCATCGCCGCGATCTCGTCGCCGCGTTCCTCGGTGTCAACGTCGGCGTGCTCGCCGTCTCCATGACGCTGAGCTCGACCTCGGTGGGCATCGGCCTCGGGATGGGACTGTTCGGGGTGCTGTCGATCATCCGGCTGCGGTCGTACGAGATCGCCCAGCACGAGATCGCGTACTACTTCACCGCGCTCGCCATCGGCCTGCTCAACGGGCTGCCGCAGGAGTGGGACCCCCTGGGCGCCGCCCTGACCGTGCTGCTCGTCGCCACCATGTACGTCGGCGACCACCCCCGCCTCTTCCCCCGGCACCGCACCCGCACCCTGCGCCTCGACTCGGCGTACACCGACGAGGACGCCCTGCGCGAGCACCTCGAAATGCTGCTCGGCGGCCGGGTGCTGAACCTGTCGGTGCAGCAGATCGACCTGGTCAACGACATCACGCTGGTCGAGGTCCGGTACCTCGCCGGGTCGGCGGTACGGCCGAAGGTCGCCGCGTGAACGCCGTCACCGCGCTCCGCCCCATCGGCCTCGACGAACTCGTCGCCCGGGCCGAACTGCTGACCCGTATCGACCGCAAGTACCTCCTCCCGTCGGCCGACCTGCCCTTCCTGCTCGGCGGCCTCGACGAGGACGTACGGGTCCTGGAGATCGACGGCCGGCGCGCGTTCGGGTACCGGTCGCAGTACTTCGACACCCCCGACCTGACCGGCTACCTGGGCGCGGCCCGCAGCCGACGCCGCCGCTTCAAGCTGCGCGTGCGCACCTATCTCGACACCGGCGCCCGCTACTTCGAGGTGAAGACGCGAGGCCCGCGCGGGGCGACGGTCAAGCAGCGGGTGCCGTACGAGGGTGACGAGCACCGACTGTCCCACGGCGCCCGGGAGTTCGCGGACGAGACGCTGGCCGGCGCCGGCATCGACGCGCGCGGGCTGCGCTTCGTACCCGCGCTGACGACGACGTACCGGCGGACGACGCTCCTGCTGCCCCACGACAGCAGTCGGCTGACCATCGACACCGGGCTGACCTGGGAACTCCCCGGCGGCGCGGGCACGATCCGGACGCCCGAGCGGGTCATCGTGGAGACGAAGTCGGGCCGGGCGGGTTCGGGCGCCGACCGGCTGCTGTGGTCGCTGAAGCACCGTCCGTGCGCGGTGTCGAAGTACGGCACGGGGCTGGCCGCCCTGCGCCCCGAACTGCCCGCCCACCGCTGGCTGCCCGTCCTGCGGCGCCACTTCCCCTACGTCCTGGACGGGAGTCCGACATGAGAGCACGACGTTTCCGCATGAAGGCCGTGGGCGCTCTGGCCGCCACGGCACTGGGCCTGGCCGCGCTGACCGGCTGCTCCTCGGGAGACAGCAGCGCGGCATCCGCCGCCTCCGCCTCGCAGAGTTCGGGCGGTACCGCCACGGCCGCCGCCGACGGCGGCCAGGACGCGGCGGCGGTCCTCGCCGCCAACAAGGACGTCCATGTGGCGAGCGCGGAAGAAGTGAAGTGGGACGCGTCGGGCGCCACCACCATCACGCTGGACGGCGACTCCGCCTCGGTCGACGGGGACGGGGCGCGCGCCGACGGTTCCACGGTGACCGTCACCACCGCGGGCACCTACCGGATCAGCGGCACCCTGAAGGACGGTCAGATCACTGTCACCGTGCCCGACGGCGAGGTGACGCTGATCCTGGACGGTGCCGACATCAGCAGTTCCTCCGGCGCGGCGATCGCGGCGACGGAGGCGAAGGAGCTGACGGTCGTCCTCGCCGACGGCAGCAGCAACACCCTCTCCGACGCCGCCTCCTACGCGGAGGGCGCCGAGGCCGACGCGGCCCTGTTCAGCGCGGGCGACCTGACGATCGCGGGCGGCGGCTCGCTGACCGTGCACGGCAACGGCAACGACGGCATCGTCAGCAAGGACGGCCTGGTCATCGCGTCCGGCACGGTGACGGTCGACGCCGCCGACGACGGCGTCGTGGGCAAGGACTACGCGGTCGTGTACGGCGGCACGGTCACCGTGACGGCCGGCGGCGACGGCGTGAAGTCCGACAACGACGAGGACGCGGACGCCGGGTACATCGTGGTCTCCGGCGGCTCGGTGAAGGTGACGGCGGCGGGGGACGGGGCCGACGCGGTCACGGACCTCGTCGTCACCGGCGGCACGCTCACCACCACCGCCAAGTCCACCGACGACTCCTCCGCGCACGGCCTGAAGTCCGGTGTCATCACCGTCCTGGAGGGCGGCACGGTCTCCGTCGACGCCTCCGCCGACGCCCTGCACAGCGACTCCGCCGTTCACCTGAACGGCGCACAGGTCACCGCCGCCGCCGGGGACGACGGTGTGCACGCCGAGGGCGACCTGGTGATCAGCGCCGGCACTCTGGAGATCACCACGTCGAACGAGGGCCTGGAGGGCAAGGACATCCTGGTCAGCGGGGGCACGGTCAAGGTCACCTCGGAGGACGACGGGGTCAACGCCTCCGGCGGCGAGTCGACCTCGGAGGGTGGCTTCGGCGGGGGCCCGGGCGGCGGGGGCGGCGGCGAGGCGGTCGGCGACTACACCGCCAAGGTCACCGGCGGCACCCTCGTCATCAACGCCGAGGGCGACGGCTTCGACTCCAACGGCACGGCCGAGATCACCGGCGGCACGATCGTCGTCAACGGCCCCCAGGGAGGCGGCAACGGCGCCCTCGACGTGAACGGATCCTTCACCGTCAGCGGCGGTGTGCTGCTGGCCTCGGGCAGCGCCGGCATGGTGGTGGCGCCCGACACGGAGTCCGAGCAGGGCTGGCTGTCGGCCACCCTCGACCAGTCCGTCGGCGCAGGCACGGTCCTGCACATCGTCGACTCGGACGGCGCGGTCGTCGCGACGTACACCACCTCGAAGGCGATCCAGAACGTCGTCTACTCGTCCTCGGCGATCAAGAGCGGCGAGGAGTACCGCGTCTACTCCGGCGGGTCCGTCTCCGGGACCGCGACGGGTGGTCTGGCGGCGACGGCCGGCTCGCTGGGCTCGGCGCAGCAGATCGGGACGGCCACGGCCGGTGAGGCCCCGGCGGGCGGCTTCGGTCGCGGAGGCGGAGGAAGGTAGGAGCACCTGTCCTAACCGGCGCACGCATTCGAATGTGTGTGCCGGTTTGCTTGCTGATGGAACGTCGGCAAATCACATCTGGCGATCTTTGGCCTTGCCTTGGGCGCACCTATACGTAGTCTTTACGGTCGTACCGTCAACGACCGAAATGGGGGCTGATGTTCCAGCGCATCGCGAAAGAGATCCTCTCCGGCCTGACCGTGGCCATCGTGGCTTTGCCGTTGGCAATCGCATTCGGTATCACGGCGACCGGCACCTCGGAGGGTGCGCTCGTCGGACTCTACGGCGCCATCTTCGCCGGATTCTTCGCGGCACTCTTCGGTGGCACACCCGCCCAGGTGACCGGGCCCACCGGTCCCATCACCGTCGTCGCCACCGGAGTCATCGCCGAGCACGGGCTGGAGGGCGCGTTCCTGGCCTTCATCATGGCCGGCGCCTTCCAGATCCTGTTCGGAGTGTGCAGGCTCGGCTCGCTCATCCGCTACATACCCCACCCCGTGGTGTCCGGCTTCATGGGCGGCATCGCGCTCATCATCATCCTGGGCGAGCTCGACCAGGTGGAACGCAGCTTCCTGGTCGTGGCGGCGACCATCGTGCTCATGCTCGTGTCCGCCCGCGTCATCAAGTCCGTACCGGCGAGCCTGATCGCGCTCGTACTCATGACGCTCGTCCTGCGGCTCGCCGACTCCGCACTGCAGGACGTCGGCCTGGGATCCGTCACGCTCAACTCCACGATCGACTACATAGGCCAGATTCCCGAGTCCGTCCCCTCCCTCAGCGTCCCGGACCTCGGCGGATCGCTGATCCTCACCCTTCTGCTGCCGGCGCTCAGCATCGCGCTGCTCGGCTCCATCGACTCGCTGCTGACCTCGGTCGTCATGGACAACATCACCGGCAACCGGCACCGCAGCAACAAGGAGCTGATCGGCCAGGGCATCGGCAACGCCGTCAGCGGCCTCTTCGGCGGTCTGGCCAGCGCCGGCGCGACCGTCCGGTCCGTCGTCAACGTCCGCAGCGGCGGCCGTACCGCCCTGTCGGCGGCCACCCACAGCGTCATCCTGCTCGCCCTCGTCGTCGGCCTCGGGGCCGTCGTGCAGTACATCCCGCTCGCGGTGCTGTCCGGCATCCTGATCGTCACCGCGGTGGGCATGTTCGACTGGGAGGCCCTGCGCAAGGTGCATGTCTCGCCGAGGGGCGACGTCCTGGTGATGTTCGCGACGATGATCATCACCGTGCTCCTCGACCTGACGATCGCCGTCGCCGTCGGCGTCGTCCTGGCCCTCGTCGTCCACGGAGTGCAGTCCCGCCGCCGGAAGGCCACGATCGTCCACGAGGGCGACGACGGCTACCGCATCGAGGGACCGCTGTCCTTCCTCTCCGTCGACCACGTCTTCACCGCCCTGCGGGAGGACCGCTCCACGCTCTCCCTCAGCCTGAAGGACGTGACCTACATGGACATGTCCGGCGCCAAGGCGCTGCTGACCTTCATCGACCACGCGCACCGGTCCGGCGTCGAGCTGGGCATCAGGGAGGTGCCGTCGCATGTCCAGGACCGGCTGGTCGCCCTGGCCGACGAGGGGCAGCGGGACAAGCTCAGGACCGCGGGGGTGGAGGAACCGGTAGGCGCGTGAGACGCGAAGGGGTCCGGGCGCTTCTCCCCGGACCCCTTCGTCGTGTTGCGCGCTCCCCGCTTACGCCTCCTGGCCGCCGAAGCGCTCCTTGTACGCCGCCAGGTCCTCGTCAGTCAGCTTCGCGAACAGCACCGGCGGGACGGTGAAGGGCGTACCGGCCGGGACGGAGACGAGGGCCTTCGCCTCGGCCTCCGTGACCCAGGTCGCGGTGTCGTCGGTGAGCGAGAACGCCTCCCGCATGGTCCGCGCGGACGCCGGGATGAACGGCTCGGAGACCACCGCGTAGAGGTGGATCAGGTTCATCGCCGTGCGGAGGGTGAGGGCAGCGCCGTCCTTGTTGGTCTTGATCTCCAGCCAGGGAGCCTTCTCCTCCAGGTAGGAGTTGCCGGCCGACCACAGCGCCCGCAGGGCCGCCGCGGCCTTACGGAACTGGAGCGACTCCATGTGCTCCTCGTACTCGGCGAGCAGGCGCGCGATCTCCTCGCCGAGCCTCGTCTCCGCCTCGCCCGGCTCGCCGCCCGCCGGGACGTCGTCGCCGAAGCGCTTGCGGGAGAAGGACAGGACACGGTTGACGAAGTTGCCGAGGGTGTCGGCGAGGTCCTTGTTGACCGTGGCGGTGAAGTGCTCCCAGGTGAACGACGAGTCGTCCGACTCGGGGGCGTTTGCGATGAGGAAGTAGCGCCAGTAGTCGGCCGGGAGGATCTCCAGAGCCTGGTCGGTGAAGACACCGCGCTTCTGGGACGTGGAGAACTTGCCGCCGTAGTACGTCAGCCAGTTGAACGCCTTGACGTAGTCGACCATCTTCCACGGTTCGCGCACGCCCAGCTCGGTGGCCGGGAACATCACCGTGTGGAACGGGACGTTGTCCTTCGCCATGAACTCGGTGTAGCGGACGTCGTCGGCGCCGTCCGGGCCGTACCACCAGGACTTCCAGTCCCCACCGGTGGCGTCCGCCCACTCCTTCGTCGCGCCGATGTACTCGATCGGGGCGTCGAACCAGACGTAGAACACCTTGCCCTCGGCGGCCAGCTCCGGCCAGGTGTCGGCCGGGACCGGGACACCCCAGTCGAGGTCGCGGGTGATCGCACGGTCGTGCAGGCCCTCCGTCAGCCACTTGTGGGCGATGGAGGAGGCGAGCTGCGGCCAGTCGTCGTCATGGCGGGCGACCCACTCGCGGACCTCGTTCTCCAGCTTGGACTGGAGGAGGAAGAGGTGCTTGGTCTCGCGGACCTCCAGGTCGGTGGAGCCGGAGATCGCGGAGCGGGGGTCGATGAGGTCGGTCGGGTCCAGGACGCGGGTGCAGTTCTCGCACTGGTCGCCGCGGGCCTTGTCGTAGCCGCAGTGGGGACAGGTGCCCTCGACATAGCGGTCCGGGAGGAAGCGGCCGTCGGCGGGGCTGTAGACCTGGCGGATCGCCCGCTCCTCGATGAAGCCGTTCTCGTGGAGCCTGCGGGCGAAGTGCTGGGTGATCTCCACGTTCTGGGGGCTGGAGCTCCGGCCGAAGTAGTCGAAGGCCAGCTCGAAGCCGTCGTAGACCGCCTTCTGCGCGTCGTGCGCCTGCGCGCAGAACTCGTCGACCGGGAGGCCCTGCTCCTTCGCGGCCAGCTCGGCGGGGGTGCCGTGCTCGTCCGTCGCGCAGATGTAGAGGACGTCGTGGCCGCGCTGGCGGAGGTAGCGGGAGTACACGTCCGCCGGGAGCATGGACCCCACCATGTTGCCCAGGTGCTTGATCCCGTTGATGTAGGGAAGGGCGCTGGTGATGAGGTGTCGAGCCATGGTTTGGCTGCTCCCGGGTCGGTCGTTTTGGTGAGTCTTGAAATCGTAGCCGACATGGGGTGGCCGCCCGCTTCCCGTTTTGCGGGGTGGGAAGGGGCGGCCGGTCGCTGGGAGCGAGTGGGTGCTACGGGCGCCAGTCGGCCAGTACGCCCTCGTAGAGCTCCTCGTCGGTGAGCTCCTTGGGGGTGGGGCCGGCGTGGAAGAACGACGTGTTCGGGGTCTTCAGCTTGCGGAGGTAGTCGAACGCCTTGTTGTCGTGCTCGCCGAAGGCGACGAAGGCGAAGAAGACCGAGGGGTGCTTTTCGGCTGCCGCCGTGAGGGACTGGGTCGCCGGGGTCTTCGCGTCCGGGGCGCCGTCGGTCTGGAAGACGACCAGGGCGGGGGCGGTGGGGTCGGCGGACTTCTCGTGGTGCGTGACGACTGCCTCCACGGCGGCGTGGTAGCTCGTACGGCCCATGCGGCCGAGGGACGCGTGGAGGGTGTCGATGCGGTTGGTCTTGTCCGGGTCGGTGGGGGTGAGGTCGGCGGTGCCGTCCACCTCCGTGGAGAAGAAGACGACGTGGACCTTCGGGGTGGTGCCCTCGGGGGTGAGGTGGGCGGCGAGGGCGAGGGTCTGGTCGGCGAGGGCCTGGGCGGAGCCGTCCTTGTAGTACGGGCGCATGGAGGCGGAGCGGTCGAGTACGAGGTAGAGGGCGGCGTGGGTCCCTGCGAGGCCGAGCTTGCCGAGGACCCGGGCAGCGGCCTCGGCTTCGCCGGCGGCTGCCGCCGGCTGGGGGGTGGCGTCCGGCGCCGTTGCCTCGGCTTCGCCGTCGGCCGGCGTGTTCCCACCCGCACCACCCGTGCGGCTTTCGTGGTCGTCTGCGGGTGGCCCCGCCGGTGCGCCTTCGCCGTCGGCGGCCACCGGCTCGTCGATGGATTCCGACTCCGACTCCGACTCCGGCTGCGGGGGCGCTTCGGACGCGGGCGCTTCCTCGACCACCTCAGCCTCAGCCGCCGGTTCCGCCGGAACTTCAGCCTCGGCCACCGGCTCTTCCGCGGGAGCCTCGATGGCGGGCTTGGCCTCCGCGACCTCGGTCTCCGGCTCTTCCACCGGCGCCTCAGCCGTCGGCTGCTCCTCCGAGACCTCGGCCTCCGGCTCGTCCGCTGGTGCCTCGGCCACGGGCTCCTCAGCCGGGGCGTCATCCACCGGCGCCTCGCTCACCGGCTCTTCCGCCGGCGCCTCGATGGCGGGCTTGGCCTCCGCGACCTCAGCCACCGGCGCCTCAGCCACGGGCTCCTCCGTCGGCGCCTCAGCCACAGGCTCTTCCACCGGCGCCTCGGCCACCGGCTTCTCCGCCGTCGGCTGTTCCGCCGGTTGGGGCGACGGCTTGGGTACCGTCACGTTGTCGAAGGCGGCTGAAACGAGTTCGTGTTCCTCGTCTGCGGCCGGGCGGGGGTCCGGGATCGGCTTCGTCGGCTCGGCGGCGGCCTCGGCCGGTTCCGTCGGCTCGGCGGGTGCGGATACGGCCGGTGCCGTCGGTTCCGTGGGCTCGACCCGTGTCGGTGATTCGGCCGTTTCGGGCGTCGTCGCAGGCTCTGATGCGGACTCCGTCTTCTGCGAAGGAATCTGTTCCGCACCCTCGACCTGGGCGGCATGCCCCTTGCGTGACCTGCCGAACGCATTCCGCAGGAGAGAGAGAATGCCCATTGTGCGCAACCCTTCGCGTGAGTTGATGCCCGTCAATCCCTGGCCAGGACGGACACGTAAGGTTAGCGGCCCCGAGCGGTGATCTTGGGGAGGGGCGCCCGTCGGACACCCGGCCCGTCCCGCTGCCGTGGGTTCACTCCCCGTTCACTCGGGCGCCGCGCTTCCGCACATACGTGCCCCTACCGTCGCGGTCACATCAAGGGCACACAAGGGGAGAGCAAAGGTGCGCAAGCTACTGCCGATCATCGGGACACCGTCCGCCGCCCACCCGGGCGGGCGATCCGCCCTGACCTGCCGTTTCCGGTGTGGTGACGCCTGCTTCCACGAGGTGCCCAACACCAGCGACAACGAGTACGTCGGCGATGTGATCGCCGGTGCGCTGAGCCGCCGCTCCATGGTGCGCGCCGCCGCCGTCGTGACCGTCGCGGCCGCCGCCGGCACGGCAGCCGGTGTCGCGGGGGCCCGCCCCGCCGCCGCGGCCACGCCGGAGTCGTACGGAGACAAGAACAAGAAGCCGGCCACCGGCGGCGCGCGCGGCCTGCGCTTCGCCCCCGTCGCCCCGAACACCACCGACGCCGTCACCGTCCCCGAGGGCTACGGCCAGAACGTCGTCATCCGCTGGGGCGAGCCCATCCTGCGCGGCGCCCCCGCCTTCGACCCGGACAACCAGACCGCCGCCGCGCAGGCCGGCCAGTTCGGCTACAACAACGACTTCCTCTCGCTGCTGCCCCTGCCGGGCGAGCGCGGCCACCACCTCCTCGTCGTCAACCACGAGTACACCGACGAGACCCTCATGTTCCGCGGGTACGACGCCGCGAACCCCACCCGCGAGCAGGTCGAGATCGCCTGGGCGGCGCACGGCCTCAGCGTCGTCGTCGTGGCGGAGGACCGGAAGACCGGCAAGCTCACCGCCGTACCCCGGCACCACCTGAACCGCAGGGTCACCGCCACCACCGAGTTCCGGCTGACCGGCCCCGCCGCGGGCTCCGACCTGCTGAGGACCTCCGCCGACCCGAGCGGCACCAAGGTCCTCGGCACCCTCAACAACTGCGCCGGCGGCGAGACCCCGTGGGGCACCACCCTGCACGGCGAGGAGAACTTCAACCAGTACTTCGCCAACGCCTCCCGCGACACCGACAAGCGGTACGGCATCCCCACCGGCGCGACCGAGCGCAAGTGGGAGCGTTTCGACAAGCGGTTCGACGTCGCGCAGGAGCCCAACGAGGTGCACCGGTTCGGCTACGTCGTCGAGTTCGACCCGTACGACCCGACCTCCACGCCCCGCAAGCACACCGCCCTCGGCCGCTTCAAGCACGAGGCGGCGACCGTGCGGCTCACCGCCGACGGACGCCCGGTCGTCTACTCCGGTGACGACGAGCGCTTCGACTACTTCTACAAGTTCGTCGGCAGCAAGCGGATGAAGAAGGGCTCCTCCCGCGCCGTCCGCGAGCACAACCTCTCCCTCCTCGACGAGGGCACCCTCTACGTCGCCAAGCTCACCGGCGACTCCCCGGCCATCGAGATCGACGGCACCGGCACCCTGCCGAGCGACGGCGAGTTCGACGGCAGCGGTCAGTGGATCCCGCTGGCCACCGCGACCGCCAAGGGCGCCGTCTCTCACGTCGAGGGCATGACTGCGGAGGAGGTCTTCGTCTTCACGCGCCTGGCCGGCGACAAGGTGGGCGCGACCAAGATGGACCGCCCCGAGGACATCGAGCCCAACCCGGTCACCGGCAAGGTCTACGTCGCCCTCACCAACAACTCCCGCCGCGGCACCACCGGCAACGCACCCGTCGACGAGGCCAACCCGCGCATCGGCAACAAGCACGGCCACGTCCTGGAGCTGACCGAGCGCTGGAACCTCCCCGAGAGCACCAGGTTCGCCTGGTCCCTCTTCCTCGTCGCCGGCGACCCGGACGACCCGGCGACCTACTTCGCCGGCTTCCCGAAGGACCAGGTCAGCCCGATCTCCTGCCCGGACAACGTGGCCTTCGACGCGTACGGCAACCTGTGGATCTCCACCGACGGCAACGCCCTCGGCTCCCACGACGGCCTCTTCGGCGTCGCCACCCGCGGCTCCCGCCGAGGTGAGCTGAAGCAGTTCCTGACCGTCCCCGCCGGCGCCGAGACCTGCGGCCCGATCATCCAGGACCGCCGCGTCCTGGTCGCCGTCCAGCACCCGGGTGAACTCGACGGCGCCTCCGCCGAAAACCCCCTCAGCACCTGGCCCGACGGCCCTGGCGCCCTCAACCGCCCGTCCGTAGTGGCAGTCTGGCGCCAGGACGGCCACAACATCGGCTGCTGACCCACCCCACTCCCCGGCCCACGAGAGCACCAACCCCGCTCTCGCGGGCCGGACAGGCGGTGATTGGAGCGAACGTTCCGCCTCGTGGCCCGCGATCAGGGGGTTCCAGCGATCCATCCGCTCCAATCACCGGGTCACGACCGGGGGCGGGGATCGCATCCCGCCGACTGGTGTAGCCGGGTGGTCTTCGGGCCGTGCCAGGCCCCGGGCCCCGGGCGGCCGAGACCGCGCTCACCGGCGCGCGCAGCGGCCCCGGGGCGCTCGACCGCGTCTGCCGGACCCAGGCCATCCGGCCGGGCGCGGCCAGGATTCCCACACCACTGGGTGGAACACCACCGGGCCGTAACCGGAGACCGCAGGCCGCCCCGGCGTGCCCCCGGCCCTCCCCACCATGGCCCGCAAGCCGCCGATGCCACCCGGCGTGCCGCCGCGTGCCGCCGCGCATCACCGACCATGGCCCGCAGCTACCAGACCGCCCCGGCGCGCCCCATCCGCGACCTGCAGTCGCCAGGTCGCCTGGCGTGCCGCCGCGCATCACCGGCGACGGCCCCAGCCGCCAGGCCGCCCCGGCGTGCCTCCGGTTCTCCTGGCGCGCCTCATCCGCGACCTGCAGTTGCCAGGTCGCCCTGGCGTGCCGCCGCGCATCGTCGGCCACGGCCCGCAAGCCGTCAAACCCACCCGGCGGGCCGGCGAGGCGAGAGCGCGTGTCCTCGCCCAGACGGCGGCGCAGGCGGCCTGAGGGGATGTCCACCTGGGCCCCGCTTTCCCGGGCCGTTCGCTCGCTTCTTGCCCGTGCTGGAGCGGACCGGTCAAGGGTGGGCCGTAGGCCCATCGGCGGAGGCGACGCGGAGCGCCCTTGATGCGGGCCGTGGAAGCACGGCACTGGTCCGGAAGCGGGCGGCCCCACGGTCACTTGACGGCTTGCGGTGACGTGATCGCCCTCGCCGCCGCCACCTCCTGCCGGAGCGGCTCCAGGACGCTGTCCGGAGGGCCAGTGAGGTTCGTACGGACCGGGTAGAGCACCTCCGTGTCCCGGAGCCCCTCCGCCAGCTGCCGTAGTTGCAGTGCCACGTGGCTCACCTCGGCCTCGGACGGGGGCTCGGCTCCGTGGCGGATGCGGACGCGGGCCGCTGTCGTCGCGTCGACGATGCGTTCGACGGCGACGACGAGGGGCCACCAGGCCGCCGCCCGGCGCCCCGTCGGGGGCGGCTCGGTGAGGGCGCGCTGGAATTCCGTACGGACGACGGAGAGGTCCCGGTAGAGGCGGCGGCGCATCCGGGCGCGGGCCGCGGGCTCGGTGGCGGGGCCGAAGGCGGCCTCGACGTAGCGCGCGGTGCCGGACACCGCGTCGGCGAGGCGGGCGCCGACCCGGGTGTGCCAGCTCTCCGGCCAGAGCAGATACCCGGCGACGAGCGCGATCACGCAGCCGATCAGGGAGTCCACCAGACGGGGCAGGAGCAGGCCGGTGCCCTCGCGGTTCAGCATGTCGGAGAGGAGGAGGATCACCGGGGTGATCGCGGCCGTCTGGTAGCCGTAGCCCCGCGGCGTGAGCGCAGGGATCAGCGGGGCCAGGACCAGCATCACCGGCACGTCCCACCAGCCGCGCTCCACCTCCACCAGCACCGCCGCGGCCACCACGAGCCCGGCCACCGTGCCCAGCGCCCGCAGCAGCGCCCGGGAGAAGACCGACCCGAAGTCCGGCTTGAGGACGAAGGTGATGGTGAGGGCCACCCAGTACGAGCGGGGCACCGAGATGATCGACACGAGTACCTGCGCCAGGCCGATGCACAGCGCCAGGCGCAGGCCGTAGCGCCAGGAACCGGCGGACAGGGCCACGTCACGGGCCGCGCGGGCGGCGCGGACGGGCAGGGCGGCCGGCCGGCCCAGACGGTCGTCGACGCCCCGCAGGTCGATGTCGGGGGCGGTGACCACATCCGCCGCGTGGCGCAGGGCGTGATCGACGGCACGGGTCGTCTCACCGGCGGGGGCTGGGGCGGAGGAGGAGGCGGGGAGGGCGAGAGCTACCGGACCCGTGGAGCCGGTCTCCACGGCCTGTGCGAGGTGGCGCACGGACCGCGGGATCTCCGGCGGCAGCCGCACCCCGCCCAGATGCGCCGCCGGAGCCGCCTCCACCACCGGGGTGATCGCGTTCAGCTGGGCGAGCAGCCGGGCCAGTTCGGGGCTGCGGCCGTGGTGCAGGGCGCGCCGGGCCAGGATGAGGTCGTACGACTGGTTCAGGGACTGCGTGACGGCGTGGCGGGCCTCGTCGTACTCCCCGGGGACCTCGCTCCCGCAGGCGGCCAGCAGCTCGGCCACCGCGCGGTACGTGTCCGCGACCGCCGCCCGCTCGGGGACGCCTCCGCGCAACGGCCAGGCGAGCAGCGCCAGCACGAGGACGAGCGCCCCGCCGCCCGTCACCAGCAGCGGCGCCAGCCACCAGTCCCCGGGCATCGGCAGGCCCGCGCCGACGACCGAGTTGAGCAGCAGCAACAGCCCGGACACGGAGGCCACCGCGCCGATCGTCGACATCATCCCGGAGACGAGGGCGACCCCGGTGACGGCCGCGACCGCCGTCCAGCCGTGGCCGTGGACGGCGGAGCCGAGGGCGATGCCGACGGCGCCGAAGAGCTGCGGTACGGCGATGTTGAGCAGCCGCATCCGGTAGGCGTCGGCGGTGTCGCCGATGACGCCGGACAGGGCGCCCATCGCGGCGAGGGCGCCGTAGGCGGGGCGGCCGACGGCGAGGCCGATGGCGAGGGGCAGTGTCATCGCGAGCGCGGCGCGGGCGACGGCGGGGCGGTTGACGGGCGCCTGCTGGGGCCGCAGGTTGCGCATCAGCCAGTCGGGAGGCGTCAGGCCGATGGCGAACTCACGGGACATGAGCCCATTATCCGGCCGGGCCCTGTCTCCTTTGCGCCGCTCATCTGCGCTGCGCATCTGCGCCTCGTGCGCGCCTCATCCGCGCCTCTCATCCACTCCCGTGGAGCGTGACATCGACGAGCAAGGCACGATGGTCCGTCCCGGCCAGGTCGAGGAAGCGGGCGGAGTGCGCGGAGAAGTCCGCCGAGACCAGGACGTGGTCGATCTGCGCGCCGAAGACGGGCGTCCACCCGGACGGCCAGCTCGGCTCGCGGTCCTCGCCGACGAGCCGGGCCGCGTCGCGCAGCCCCGTGTCGAGGATGCGGCGGAACGCGGCGTGGTCCTGGGTGGCGTTGAAGTCCCCGGCGAGGACGAGCGGCCCGCGCTGTGCGGCGGAGAAGTCCCGGACGCGGTCCAGTTCCCGGTTCCACAGGGACACCTGGCGGGGCAGCGGCGGCATGGGGTGGGCGAGCTGGAGGCGTACGGCGTGGCCGTCGACGTCGGCGACGGCGCCGGGCATGCCCAGGGTGCCGGGGAGGACGGCGGCGGGGGTGAGGCGGTGGCGGCTGAGGATGAGCGAGCCGATGGAGCTCGGCCCCTCCACGGCCTGCCGGTACGGATAGTCGCCGCTCACCTCCCGGCGCAGGGTCTTCTGGCAGCCGTACTCGCACTCGGTGACGAAGACCAGGTCGGGGCGCTCCCGGCGGACGGCGGTGACGAGGGAGTCGGTCGCCCGGCCGAACTCGACGTTCGACGCCAGTACGCGCAGCGAGGCGACGGGTCTGCCGGCGGGCGGGTCGGTGGTGCCGTACGGCTCGATGAACCAGGCCAGCAGCCCGAGCACGACCACCCCCCACACGAGTCCGGTCCACCACCGGGTGAGCAGGGCCAGGGCGAGGGCGAGTCCGGTGGGCGCGAGCAGCCACGGCAGGAAGGCCAGCACCTGCGGTACGGGCGTGATCCCGTCGCTGTCGGCGGTGCGGAACCCGACCACCACGCTCACCGCGGCCAGCAGCAGCCCGGCGCACCAGGCCCCGAACACCCGGCCCCGCCCGCGCCCTTCGGGCACGTCAGCGGAACTCCTGTACGACCTCGATGCGTCCCACGATGTGCGCGTTGAACTCATCCAGCTCCTCCGCCGGCACCCATAGCTCCAGGATGGTCTCTCCCCCGGCCCGGCGCACCGGATACCGCTGAAGGAAGGCGCTGTCGACCTGGAACCGGGTGACGTGGCCGACCCCGGACGCGGGCACGTTCCAGTCCCGGGCGATCCGGACCGCGTAGTCCTCGTTCAGGACCGGGTAGAAGATCGGCTGCTCGGGCAGGCGCGGCGGCCATGTCCGCCATCCGGACGCCTCGACGAGGGCGAGCTCTTCGGGGCCGGTGGGACGCCAGAGGGTGGTGTCGTGGCCATGGCGTGACGGTAGACGCGCGGCGGGGCCCCGGCCAGGACATATCCGTGCCGGGCCCGATCGGGTCCGATCAGCGCGGCCCCGGCCACACCGCCGACGCGTCGTCGCGGTCGGGGTCGGGCAGTCGTACGGGGCGCACGGGGACGGGGATCGCGCGGGCGGTGTGTCCGTCCGTGACCGCGGTCCACGGGGCGGGGTGTCCCGAGTAGCACAGGGTGGTGAGGGCGAAGACGTCGTCGGCGTAGATCTCGACGTACTCGCCGACGGTGAGGACGCGCAGCGTGGTGGCCGGATCGGTCAGGACGGTCTCGCCGAGGGGGGTGCCGTCGGGGCCGGTGACCCAGAGCTGCTTGCCGTCGCAGCCGACGCCGAGGGCGGCGCGGTCGCCGCCGGAGGTGTCGGTCCGCAGGGTGATCTCGGTGCGGCCGGTGATCTCGATGTCGCCGACGGCGTGCAGGGCAGCGTCGTACGTCTCCTCGCCGAGCCAGGGGTCCAGGCCCGGCCACCACTGCAGCCGAGGTGCCGAATCCTCCGGGACGACAAGGGACTTGGGCTGGGCGAGCATGCCGCGGCAGCGGTCGCCGGTGTCGGTGAGGCCGACGCGGCGGGGGGTGGTGTGCAGGACGACACGGGAGCCGTCGGGGGCCCGGACGACGCGGGGGGCGTACGCGCCGGTGGGGCCGAGGGGGCCGCGGCGGGTCCACGGGCCGCGCAGGCGCGGGGCCGTCCACGCCTCGAAGCCGCGCGTCGCGCCGATCGAGCCGAGCAGCAACCAGCTTCCGTCGTCGAGGCGTTCGAGTACCGGGCACTCCAACTCGTCGACGTCGCCGGGGGAGATGAGCGGCGGGTGGACGGTCCAGTGCTCCAGGTCGTCGGAGGTCGCCCAGGCGACGCAGCCGCCGACCTCGACCGGCAGTGAGGCGTCGGCGGCGCAGACGACCATCACCCAGCCGTCGGACTCGTCGTCGCGCACGACGAACGGGTCGCGCCAGCCCATGCGTTCGCCGGTGCGGTACCAGCGGGGGTCCGCCTCGGCGACGGGTCCCGTGCCGTGGCGGCGCCAGCCGGTGCCGTCGGTGCGCTCGGAGCGGGCCAGTCCGACCGACTGCAGCGGCCAGCCACCCGGGGTCAGCCCGGAGACCCCGGTGTAGAACATCGCCATTCCGCCGCCGTCCCGGAAGCCGCCGTCCCGGACGCCCCCGCCCCGGACGGCATGCATGGTCCACACCGCCTGCTGGTCGAAGCGGCCGGGCAGGCCGTTGCCGAAGGCCGTGCCCTGGGGCTCCCAGTGGACCAGGTCGGTGGAGGTGGCCCGCCCGTACGACGTCTCCATGCGCAGGTGGTCGAACTCGGTCGTCCACGGGCCCTGGAGGTGCAGCACGGTGTAGGTGCCGTCCGCGTCGCGCAGGACGTCGAAGTCGTTCACGCAGAGGCCGGGCGGGGCGTATCGCATGCACAGGTCCTGTCTACCGACAGCGGCACTCAAACGTGTGCGCTGTGTCCTGGCTGGTGAGAGCTTTTCTGAGGAGTAGCCGAAGTAAAACCGAACGCAAACGCTTGCGCAACTGAGTGGGCGGGTTTACGGTCTCGTCACTCGCCCCTCACGCCGATGTGAAATCCGAACCCCTTCACGCGGCCGCACCCGATCAAGGAGCACCCTGTGACGGTCAGCATCACCGATGTCGCCGAGGCCACCGGGGTCTCGGCGTCCACCGTGTCCCGGGCGCTGCGCGGCCGCCCCGGTGTCTCGGAGGAGATGCGGGCCCGGATCGTGACGGTGGCCGCCGAGCTGGGCTACACCGCGTCGCGTTCCGCCTCCAGCCTGGCCAGCGGGCGCACCTCCACCATCGGGGTGGTCGTGCCGTACGTGGGCCGCTGGTTCTTCGGCACCGTGGTGGACGCCGCCGAGCAGGTCTTCAGCGCGGCCGGCTACGACGTGCTGCTGTACAACCTCGGCTCGGCGGAGGCACGCAAGCGTTTCTTCGCCAAGCTGCCGATCCGCAAGCGGGTCGACGCCGTGCTGTCCCTGCTGATCCCGGACCCCGTGGAGGCCGCCGCCCTGCGCTCCCTGGACGTGCCGCTGGCCACCACGGTCGGCGGGGCGAGGCCCGGCTTCACGGTGGTCGGCATCGACGACCGCGGCGGCGCCCGCAGCGCCGTGCAGCACCTGGTGAACCTGGGTCACCGGCGGGTCGCCATGATCTCCGGGGCCAGTGAGCCGCTGCACTGGACCACTCCGCTGGACCGCCGTCAGGGATACCTGGACGTGCTGGCCGACGCCGGCATCGAGCACGACCCGGCGCTGGAGGCGGACGGCGGCTACACGGTCGAGGGCGGTGAGCGGGCCATGACCGAGCTGCTGGCCCTGCGGCATCCGCCGACCGCCGTGTTCGCCCAGTCCGACGAGATGGCGATGGGCGCGATGCGCGCCCTGCGCCGGCACCGGCTGAGGGTCCCCGAGGACGTGTCGGTGGTCGGCTTCGACGACCACGAACTGTCCGAGGTGGCCGGGCTGACCACCGTCGCCCAGCCGGTCGTCGCGCAGGGCCGGGAGGCCGCCCGGCTGCTGCTCGGTCAGCTCGACGACCCGGACGCGGGGCCGCCCCGCCCCGTCGAGATGCCCATCCGCTTCATCCTCCGCGAGACCACCGCCCCACCGGACCCGCACCGCCTGCGGTGACTCCCCCCCCCGCCCCCAGTCCCCCCGCGCCCCCACACCCCCGCCCGCACCACCGCCCACCCCGCACGGAGGCACACCCATGAACACCGACCCCACCAGAAGGTACCGCCGCACGGGCCTCACGGCCCTGGCCCTGCTGCCGCTGGCCGCGCTGGCCGCCTGCGGGGGAGGCGGCGGCAGCGGTGCCTCCGCCGAGGAGGGCAGCGGGAAGGGCACCGTCAGCATCTGGGCCCACCAGGGCCAGACCGGCGAGGCCGCCGCGCTGCAGAACGCCGTGAAGTCCTTCAACTCCTCGCAGAGCGACATCAAGGCCGAGCTGAAGCTGATCCCCGAGAACGACTACACCAAGACCATCACCGCCACCAGCGCCTCCGAGCTGCCGGACGTGCTGGAGTTCGACGGCCCGACGATGGCGAACTTCGTCTACAACAGCAAGCTCGCCCCGATCGACGACTTCGTCTCCGCCAAGACCCTCGGCAACGCCACCGACGCGATCAAGGCGCAGGGCGAGATCGACGGCAAGCACTACGGCCTGGGCATGTTCGACTCCGGTCTCGGCATGTACGGCAACAAGAAGCTGCTGGACGCGGCCGGGGTGAAGTACCCGACGGGCGTGGACGACGCCTGGACGGCGGCGGAGTTCGACAAGGCCCTCCAGGCGCTGAAGGGCAAGGACGCCGACGGCAAGGTCCTCGACATCTCCGAGCAGTACGGTCTGGCCACCGAGTGGGGCACGTACGGCTTCTCCCCGCTCGTCTGGTCGGCCGGCGGCGCCCTGCTGAAGGACGGCAAGGCCGAGGGCGCCCTCGACAGCCCGGACGTGGTCGCCGCGCTGAAGACCTTCCAGTCCTGGAAGACGTACGTCGACCCGAACACCGACGGCAACGCCTTCGCCAAGGGCAAGGTGGCGCTGAGCTGGGTCGGCCACTGGATGTACCCCGCGTACAGCGAGGCCCTCGGCGACGACCTCGTCGTGCTGCCGCTGCCCGACTTCGGCAACGGCCCCAAGACCGGCCAGGGCTCCTGGGCCTGGGGCATCGGCGCCAACACCAAGAACGCCAAGGCCGCCGGCGTCTTCCTGGACTACCTCCTGAACGACACCAACATCGGCGCGATGACCAAGGCCAACGGCGCGGTGCCCGCCACCAAGTCGGCGCTCGCCCAGAGCGACCTCTACAAGCAGGGCGGCCCGCTCCAGCTCTTCGCCGACCAGCTCGCCAAGCCGTGCGGCGCCAGTGACATCACCGCGTCGTGTGTCGCCGTCACCCGCCCGGTGACCGCCGGATACCCCACGGTCACCGCGAAGTTCAGCGAGGCCCTGAACGCCGTCTACGGCGGCACGGACCCGAAGTCGGCCCTGGAGAAGGCGGCCCGCGCCATCGACCAGGACTTCTCCGACAACGCCGGATACAAGATCCCGTAGCCAGATCCGCAGGACGCATCGGCCGGGGCGGGCCGAGTCATCGCAGACACGACGACAGACACGACGACGGCGCCCGCCCCGCCGGAAAGAGGACCCCGTGAAATCCGTGGAACCCGCGCACACCGCGGCCCCAGGCCGGGCGCAGGCCGCCCCGGCCGCGCCCTCCGCGAAGCCGAAGCCCTCGCGTCGCCCGCGCGGGAACCGCGACTGGCTGCACGGGCTGCTGATGTCCGCCCCGGCCGTCGGTGGACTGATCGCCTTCGTCGGCATCCCGTTCGGCTACGCCGTGGTGCTCTCCTTCTACAACGTGCGCCTCGGCTCGCCGCTGGAGCCCAGCTTCTTCGGCCTGGAGCACTACCGGCGGCTGTTCACCGACCCCGACCTGTCCGGCCCCTTCCTGCGGGCGCTGCTGAACAACCTGACCTTCGCCGCGGTCGTCGTACCCCTCCAGACGGGGCTGGCACTGGGCCTCGCCATCCTCCTCAACCGCAAGCTGAAGGCCATCGGCCTGTTCCGCTCCTTCTTCTTCATGCCGGTCGTCTTCCCGATGGCGCTGGTCGCCGTGATCTGGCGGCTGATCCTCGCCCGCAGCGAGCAGGGCATGCTCAACTCCCTGCTGGACGCGGTGAGCTTCGGCAACTGGGGCGCCTTCGACTGGCTCGGCGACAGCGCCACCGCGATGGCCTCGATCATCGTGCTGTCGGTGTGGCAGGGCGTCGGCTTCCAGATGGTCATCCTGCTGGCCGGCCTCCAGCAGATCCCCGACGAGCTCTACGAGGCGTCCCAGCTCGACCGGGCCTCGCGGTGGCAGCAGTTCCGGCACGTCACCCTGCCCGGCATCCGCGGCACGCTCGTCTTCGTCGCGATGCTCACCTCGGTGCTGTCCTTCCGGGTCTTCGACCAGGTGTACATCCTGATCCGCGGCGGCGGGCTGGACGAGGACGCCACCCGCACCGTGATGTACCAGGCCGTCACCACGGCCTTCGACCAGAACAACATCGGCCAGGCGTCCGCCATCACGGTCGTGTTCTTCCTGATCGTCGTCGCCCTGACGATCGTCCAGCGCCGTGTCGTCCGGCCCGACAACGAGGACTGACCGCACCATGGCCATGACCCGTACGCCCGTACGCCGCTTCCTCGACTACACCGTCCTGAGCGTCCTCGCGTTCGTCTTCGCGCTCCCCGCCCTCTACCTCTTCCTCGGCAGCCTCAAGCCGTCCGACCAGGTCCTCGACGGCCTGTCCGGCTTCCTGCCCACCAACCTCTCCTTCGACAACTACGCCGCCGTCTTCGACAGCCTCAGCTCCGACAGCACCGGATACTTCTGGCAGTTCATGGGCGTGTCGGTGCTGCTGGCGTTCGTGGTGGTGACCGGCGGCCTGATCGTCAACTCGATGGCGGCCTACGGGCTGACCCGGCTGAAGTGGCGCGGCCAGAACCTCGTCTTCGGGCTCGTCCTGCTGCTGATGCTGATCCCGTTCGAGTCGGTGGCGGTGCCGCTGTTCTACATGTTCAACGGCCAGCGCAACACGATCCACATCCAGGCGCTGCCGTTCATCGCCAATGCCTTCGCGATCTACCAGTTCCACACGTTCTTCCGGAAGATCCCGCCGAGCATCGAGGAAGCCGCCCGGCTGGACGGCGCGGGCCCCTGGCGCACCTTCTTCGCGATCATCGTCCCGATGTCGAAGCCGGTGTTCGCCTCGGTCGCGATCCTCACCTTCCTCATCCAGTGGGGCTCCTTCCTGTGGCCGGTGCTGATGGTCTCCGACCCGTCGGTGCGGCCGCTGCCGCTGGAGATGAGCGTCTTCCAGGGGCAGCAGCCGCCGGACTGGGGCCAGATCCTCGCGTTCGGTGTGCTCCTCGTCCTGCCTGTGCTGGTTGTCTTCGCGTTCTTCCAGCGGTGGTTCGTGCAGGGCGTCGCGAGTTCCGCCGTGAAGGGTTGATCCCGTTGGCCGTGTGCGGCGCCGTCTGGGCTGATCGCGCCCACGCGGCGGAGCCGCATATTGATACAGCCCCGCGCCCCTCAGGGGGTTGCTGAACCCTGGGTCTGCAGCTGCCGCAGCTGGCGGTGCACGTGGTCCAGGGCGCCCTGTCGGCGGCCGGGTACGCGGCCGCGCAGTTCGGCCAGGGCCGGGCCCAGTTCGCGGGCGCGGGACGCGTCCTGGATGCGGCCCCACTGGTGGTGCGCGCGGTCCACGGCCGCTTCGACGGGCGGTGCGTCCGCCGCCTGCCCGGCGGCCAGCCGGGCACCCGCGACCGCGAGCCACGTACGGCAGCTGCGCTCGGCGTCCCCGGCGAACATCGCGAGATCCGCCCGCACCTCCATCCAGTGCAGCGCCTCGTCCGACCCGGGCCCCCGGGAGGCCAGCGCGGCCTGCTCCCAGCGGGCGGCCAGCGCGTCGGCGTCGGCGTGCCGGCCGGCTTGTACGGCGGCGGCGATGGCGGAGTGGGGATCGGTCTCGGCGGTGGCGATTCTCAGCCCGTCCGGCGAGTGAGGACGAGGCCGCTCGGGCCGAAACGGGGGTCTGGGGGCAGCACCCCCAGGGACGGAACGGGTAGGGGCGGCGGGGGCGAGAACGAGATCCCCCACCTCCCCCTCCCCGGCGATCCGTGCCAACGCCAGCTGGTGCAACTGCTCCACCGGCGGCCGCACCCCACTGCGCAGTATCGTCGCGACGGTCCGCATGTACGTCGGCACCGCCACCGCCCGCCGCCCGGGCGGCGGCGCGACCCTGCCGTACGCCGCGACGTGCCGACCGCAGTCCAGCGCGTGCTCCCGCAGCCAGGCCCAGCTCTCCGCGTCCGCGTGGAGGTCGACGACGAACGTGGTGGTGCCGGGCGCGCGCAGCCGCAGCTCGTCCCGCAGCCACTGCCAGGGCAGCCCGGTGTAGCGGACCGTGGCCGGTGTGGTGCGCGCCAGCGCCAGGTGGGGCAGGTGCTGGCGCCGGTCGAGCAGGAGCTGGCCGGTGACGAAGAGGGTCAGCGGGCCGGGCGCGGCCGCGGCGGCGCGCAGCCGGGTGAGGACGGCCTGCGGCTCCAGGGGGTCGGCGAGTTCGACGACGTTGGCGGTGTCGGTGCCGGCCAGCACCCCGGGCGGCACCGCCGCGAGCACGGGCAGCACGGAGGCGGCGTCCACCAGGCGGCCCTTGCCGACCGGCGAGGCCGCGAGCAGCAGCACGGTTCCGGGCATGGTTCCCTCACCCACGGTTCCTCCCCCCTTGTGGATCACGTACGTCAGCACCGTAACCTCTGCGGCTGCACAGGGGGCCTCCGTAGCGCAAACCTCCCGGTGCGAGAAGTCCGAGAGCTCAGCGGGCGAGAAGTGAGGGCGCCGCCGCCCGCCGTACCGCGAAGAGCGTCGTGTCATCGGCGAGCCGGCCGCCGCAGTGGCGCAGGGTGCCGTCGCGGACCAGGGCGACCAGGCGGGACGGCTCGGCGAGGCCGGGGTCGCCGGCGACGGCGCGGGCGAGATGGTCGGCCAGCGGGTAGAAGTCGCCGTGCTCGTCGCGGGCCTCGGTCACCCCGTCGGTGAAGAGCAGCAGGGTCTCACCGGGTGCGAGACGCACCCGCCGGGCGGTCGACGGGCCGTCGCCGGCGGTGAGCTCACCGAGGCCGAGGGGGAGGCGGTTGCCGAGGGGCAGCGGTCGTACGCCGGTGGGGCCGACCACGAGGGGAGGCTCGTGCCCGAAGCCGACGACATCGACGGTGTCCGCCGCCTCCGGGAACCCGAGCAGCACCGCCGTGGCGAACCGCTCGCCGTCCTCGGGCCGCCCCAGCGCGGCCGTGTGCTGCCGGTGCCGCAGCATGCGGGTCTCCAGCCGGTCGGCGACCGTCGCGAGGTCGGGCTCGTGAAAGCCGGCCTCGCGGAACGTGCCGAGCAGCGCGGCCGCCGTCTCCACCGCGCCGAGCCCCTTGCCCTGCACGTCGCCGACGAGGACGCGGGTGCCGTGCGGGCCGGGCTGGATGTCGTAGAAGTCGCCGCCGACCCGGGCGTCGGCGTCGGCGGCGAGATAGACGGCCGCGTGTTCCAGGCCGCCCCAGCCCGGCGGCAGCGGGCGCAGCACGGTACGCCGGGTGGTGTCGGCGATGTCCCGCATGTGCAGCATCCGATGCTCGCCGCGCACCCGCAGCTCACAGGCGAGCGTGGACAGCACACCGCCGACGGCGACGAGCACGAAGTCGCCCGGTCCGGACTGGTACTGCTCCGGCACCGTGAGGTCGATCCAGACGTTGGCCGCCAGGGACAGCACCGCGAACGCGGCCGTCGCCCACACGCCGCACAGCGCGGCGGCGATCGCCGGGACGAACACGTACCAGGAGATCATCCGGATCCGGTCGGCCGTGTAGTAGTCGGCGAGGGTGATGGCGACCAGCAGCGTCAGCGGCACCAGCCAGGCGACACTGCGCCCGCGCACCCGCAGCAGCTGCTGCCGCCGCAGCAGCTCCCGGCGCCCGGGCGGCCCCCTGAGCTCCATGGACGACAGGGAATCACGGCGTGGGGCGCCTCGCATCCGGGCACCCGACTTGCCTGCGCCCCCGCCCAGGTGTGCTCTGGTAGGCGGGGGCGAGGAGAGACAGAGAGGAGCCCGCCATGGCTCACGCGGCACCCGCCTCGGGCCTGCCCGCCCGGCCCGGCCGGCGGCCCAGGACACCCGATGTCTTCAGCGAGCGCGTCCACCGCGCCGTGGCCTGGACGATGCCCGTGGTACTCGGGCTGATCTACGGCTACTGGGCGGCCGCCAACCGTCGCTCCGGCGGCCCCATCACCGGCTGGAACCTCCTGTTCGGCTTCGTCACCGCGGCCGCCTTCATGCTGCTCTACGTCGCCGTACGGGCCCTCGCCCCGCGCCTGAAGCGCGAACTGCACGGCCTGCTGTGGGCGGCCTTCACCGGCTGCGCGTTCGGCTTCCTCTACAGCCAGGGCCCGGCGACCGCGCTGCGCTCGACCTTCATGTCCCTGGCGATCGCGGCCACGGTCTTCGCGGTGATGTTCTACCGCTACTACACCCGGGAGGACGCACAGGGCCATCGCGTCCGCTGACTACTCGTTCTCTTCCCCGCGCTCTTCCTCGACTCCGACCAGGAAGTCCGCCAGCACCGCGTTGAACGCCTCGGGCCGCTCCAGGTTCGGCAGGTGGGCGCAGCCCGGCAGGACGGCGAGGGTGGAGTCGGGCAGGGCCGAGTGCATCGCCTCGGCGTCCGCGACCGGGGTGTACTCGTCGTCCTCGCCGACGACCACCAGGGCGGGCACGCGCACCCGGGTCAGCAGTTCCCGGTAGTCGGGGCGTTCGGCGCGGCCGCGCAGTGCGGCGGCCGCGCCCTCGGGGTCGGTGGCGGTCATCATGCGGTGGACGTGCGCCTTGACGTGCGGCTCCGCGTATGGGGCGACCATCTTCTCCAGGACCTCGTCGGCGTACCCGCGCATGCCCTCGGCGAGCAGCCGGTCGGCCATCGCGTTGCGGGCGATCTTGCCGCCGCCGGTCTCGGCCGCCGGGAAGGTGTCCGCGAGGACCAGGCCCCGGACGCGGTCGCCGAAGCGGTCGTAGCACTCCATGGCGATCTGCCCGCCCATGGACAGCCCGGCCAGGACGAAGGTGCCCACCCCGAGGTGGTCCAGCAGTTCCCCGATGTCCTCGGCGAACCGGCCGAGCGGCGTCCGGCCGGGCGTGACCGGCGAGGCGCCGTAGCCGCGCAGGTCGGGGGCGATGACGCGGCGGCGCGCGGAGAACGCCTCGATCTGCGGGTCCCACATGGTCCGGTCGAAGGGATGGCCGTGGACGAGGACGAGAGGGACCGGATGGTCTTCGGGCCCTTTGTCCTCGTATGCGAGGAAGGGGGTCATGTGGTCGACCCTAGGTCCCGCCAACTCATCGGTGCAATAAGATCTTTGCCCTCGGTGCAATGTGAGGGAGAGCGGGTGGGGCAGGCATGAGTGACTTCCGGCGCATCGCCGACCGCATCGCCGACGACATCACCTCCGGACGCCTGCGGGCCGGTCAACGCCTGCCGCCGCAGCGGCAGTTCGCCCGCCGCCACCGCATCGCGCCGTCCACGGCCGGTCGGGTCTACGCCGAACTGGTGCGCCGGGGACTGGTGGTGGGCGAGGTCGGGCGGGGCACCTTCGTCCGGGCCACGCCCGAGACGCCGCCGGGCCGGGCCCTGGTCGAGGCGACGGGCGGGACACCGCCGCCCGTGAACCTGGAGCTCAACTACCCGTCCGCGCCCGGCCAGTCCGAGCTGCTCGCCCAGGCCCTCGCCCCCCTCCTCCGCCCGGACGCGCTCGCCGAGGCCCTGCGCCCCGCCGCCGCGACCGGCACCGCGGCGGCCCGCGAGGCGGCGGCGGACCTGCTCGCCGTCCCCGGCTGGCGTCCGGACCCCGGCCGGCTGCTGTTCACCGGGAACGCCCGCCAGTCCATCGCCGCGGCGCTCGCCGCCCTGGTCCGGCCGGGCGGCCGGGTCGGGGTCGAGGAGCTGACGTATCCGCTGGTCAAGGAGATCGCGGGGCGGCTGGGGACCCGTCTGGTGCCGCTCGCGGCGGACGCGGAGGGCGTACGACCGGACGCCGTCGCCGACGCCCACCGCGCGGGCCCGCTCAGCGCGCTGTACCTCCAGCCGGCGCTGCACAACCCGACGACGGGGGTGACGAGCGCGCCCCGCCTGCGCCAACTGGCCGATCTGGTCGGCGGCTTGAGGATCCCGGTGATCGAGGACCGCATCTGGTCCTTCCTCCGCCCGGAGGCCGTCCCCCTCGCCGCCCACGCGCCCGCGCTGACGTACGTCGTCGACGGCCTGTCCAAGCGGGTCGCACCCGGGCTGAGCGCCGGCTTTCTCGTCGTCCCGCCGGAGCGGGTCGGGGCGGTGGCGCACGCGGTGCGGTCCGGGGGCTGGTCCGCCGGGCGGTTCGCGCTGGAGGCGGCCGTGCGGTGGGCCGGGGACGGGACGGTGGCGCGGCTGGTGGCGGCGAAGCGGGCGGACGCGGAGGCGCGGCAGGCGCTGGTGCGGGAGGTGCTGGACGGATTCCGGGTACGGACGGACCCGGGCGCTTACTTCGCCTGGTGGGAGCTGCCACCGCCCTGGCGCGCGGACACCTTCACCGCGGCAGCGGCGGCCCACGGCATCGCCGTCACCCCGGGCACCGCCTTCACCGTGGACCCCCATCGCACCCCGGACGCGGTCAGACTCGGGCTCGGTTCGGCTCCGGTGGAGCGGCTGGGGTGGGCGCTGCGGACGCTCGCCGATGTCGTACGCGGCTCCGGGCCTGCGGCTGGTGGCTGAGCCGGGGCGCTGTCAGATTCGGGCTTGTGTCGCTGTCGGGGCGGGCGGCGCGGGTGCTTGTCGGCGTCGTACGACGGACAGGACCCGTGGCCGGCGGCTGAGCCAGGTCAGGGCGGCCGCCGTCAGGCCCAGGGCCAGAAGCAGCCAGGACGCGGTGCGCAGGGTCTCGGTGAGGGCGTCGTAGACCGCCGCGGCCGCCGGGCGGTGGGTCGCGTCGGGCAGGTCGGCGAGGGTGAGGCGGCGGCCGATGGCCACCGCCAGGGCGAGCAACGCGCCGCCGAGCGCCGTACCGAGGGCGGTCGCGGTCACCGCGCGGCGGCGGCGGACGGCGACGGTGATGCCGGCGGCGGCGAGGACGACGGCGGCCACGGGCAGCCAGAAGGCGGCGAGGTCCAGCACGTGGTAGCCCTTCCGCAGGGCCGCCAGGTCCTGGGCGGCGAGCACGGGCACGGGGCGGTGCTCGACGGGGACGCGGGCGGCGAACGGGATGTGGTCGTCGGTGAGTTGGCGTTTCAGGGGGCTGGTGACGGCGGCCAGGTCGACGGTCACCGGGCCGGTGCGGGTGTCGTCGTGCAGGGCGGACATCACCGCCGAGTGCGCGGCCTCGTTGCCGGCGTTCCACGCGGTGCGGAAGGCGCGGGTCGCGGTGAAGGAGTGGGCCGCGTCGTGCGCGAAGGCGGGGGTCAGGCCGGTCTTCCGGGCGAGGTCGTCCCCCACGGTGGCCGCGACGGCGTCCCGGATCGCCGGGTCCGTGGCCAACGGGCCCATGGCCGTGACGTAACGGTCCGTGTCCGTCAGGTCGTACGCCGCCCAGGCCGCCAGCGTGCCGAAGGGCAGCAGCAGGCAGGACAGGGCGATCAGGACGGCCGAGAGGGCGGTCCGCAGACGGTGGGACACGGTTCCAGGCAAGGGCCTGGGCGGGGTGGTGGCGAACGGGGGTGGGCCGTACGGGTGCACGCCGTTCCTGTGAGCCGGGGCACGGGCGCTCTTGTGAGCTGGGACACGGGCCGGCGTTGGACATTTGGCTCTCCGGTGGAGAGTTCACCCGAACGGGTGTTTCCTGGATCTGGGGAGAAGGAGGCCGATCATGCGCACCACTCCGGCCCTGCGGACCCTGGCCGCGGCCCTGCTCACCGGTGGCACCCTCGCCGTGATGGCGACGGGCACCTCGGCAGTGGCAGCACCGCCGACCTACGCCGAAGGACAAGGTGGCGCCGGTCATGGCGGCCATGGCGGTGGCCATGGCAAGGGTTCCATCTGGGGCACCGTCGTCTCCCGCACCGACCTCAACGTGCGGAAGGCACCCACCACCCACTCACCCGTCGTCGACAAGCTCTCGCCCGGCAGCCAGCACCGCGTGCAGTGCATGGTCCGCGGACAGAGCGTGAACGGCAACCCGGCCTGGTACTGGCTCGTCGACGCCAAGGCATGGGCCAGCGCCGCCTTCGTGGACACCCACGGCGCCCGCGTCCCGACCTGCGCCGACCCGTGCCCCCAGTGGAAGGACGGCCGCTGGACCAACTGGGACGACTCCTGGTCCAACAGCTCCTGGAGCGCCTCGTTCAGCTTCTCCGGCACCTGGAGCTTCACCACTTCCGAATCCTCATCGGAGGCATGGGTCTGGACCCCTGCCGGCCGGTGAGCGGAGGGATGAGGGAACACGGGGCCCTGGCGGGTTCAGTACCCGCCGGGGCTCTCGTGCGTCTCTGTCTCTGTCTCCGCTTCCGCTTCCATCAACGGCGTGGTCTTGAGGTAGCCCGATGGCGGTGGACTGATGGGCGAGGAAACTGGGCTGGACCTCCAACCTCGTGACTTCAGCCGTGGATGTACTGCGCTCCAGGCACTGCGCGCCGACTGAGCCCTCTGGGCCATCCCGGCCTCGATCCATGGCCGTCCGGCGCGCCTGAGGACGACGCCGGAACCCCTCACGCCTCGAAGCCGTACTCCAGCACATACGCCGACGAGTCCAGCACCATCTCGTTCACTTCTACAGCGGTGCCGTCGCTGTCGAATGCGGTGCGGGCGATCAGCATCACGGGAACCCCCGAAGGCAGCGCCAGGCGCTCCGCCTCGTCGCCGCTCGGCATGCGTGAGCGGACCTCCTCGCGGAAGCGGACCGGTTCGCGGCCGAGTTCCGCCAGCCGCGCGTAGATGCCGCCGGGGCCGGTGTCCGGCTGGGCGATCGGCGTGCCGGAGGCGAGGTCGGCCGGCAGGTAGGACGTGGCGAGCAGGACTGGCTTGCTGTCGAGCGTGTAGCGACGGCGGCGGACGCAGACGCGAGCCCCTTCCGCCAGTTCCAGGACGCCGGCGATGACCGGTGGGGCGTCCTCCACGCTCACCTCGACGGAGTCGACGACGAGTTCGCGCCCCGCACTGTCGGCCGCCCATACGGACCGCCCCTCACCCCAGCCCGCATGGGCCAGCCGCTCGATTCCGCGCCGCCGGACGGGCCGGAAGTCGCGCACGAACACCCCGGAACCCTTGCGCGCCTCGACGATTCCCTCCGCCTGTAGTGCGCCCAGCGCCTGTCGAGCCGTCATTCGCGCCACGCCATGCGTGGCCATCAGGTCGTTCTCACCGGGCAGCCGGTCACCCGGCCCGTACTGACCGGCCTCGACGGCCGCCCGCAGCTCCGCGGCAATGCGCTGGTACTTGGGCTGTCGCCCCGGGTCCCGGCTGCTCATCCAGAACTCTCCTTCGATCATCTCTAGACATCCTAGGCATCAGAGGTCATCCGTCCGCAGCCGTACGGGGACTCCTTCCGGGCAATTCCGAGCACATCTCTAGAGATGTATTGCTGGAAGCTGTCAGTGAGCGCTTCACTACATCTCTAGAGATGTACGCCTCATGCTCCCTCACCCTGGAGGCCCTGGTGGCAGCCCACCCGGAACGGATCCCGCCCGCGACCCAGGACATGTCCGAGGCCCAGTGCCAGTTGCCCCGCGGCCCGCGCAGCGCCAGGCGTGCCCGGGAGTTCCTGCGTACGCAGCTCGCCGAGTGGAAGGTCGACGACGACACCGCCTCGACCGCCGAGCTGTTGCTGTCCGAGCTGGTGAGCAATTCCATCCGCCACGCACGGAC
The DNA here is from genome assembly GCF_044391385.1 of Streptomyces sp. NPDC018693. Taxonomy (NCBI): domain Bacteria; kingdom Bacillati; phylum Actinomycetota; class Actinomycetes; order Kitasatosporales; family Streptomycetaceae; genus Streptomyces; species Streptomyces sp. NPDC018693. The sequence continues at coordinate 516,953 of NZ_JBIRZZ010000002.1, forward strand.
ACCGGCGGGACGAGAGATCGGTGTGCGCGTTGCGCGGTACGACGGCCACCTGCGTGTGGAAGTCGCCGACGCCGACAGCACCCTGCCGAAGATGACCGCAGCCACCACCGAGGACGAGCAGGGCCGCGGCCTCATCCTTGTCAGCAGCCTCGCCGCCCGCTGGGGTGTCTGCCCCCGCCTGCACGGCATCGGCAAGGCGACGTGGGCGGAGCTGGCGCTTCGCCCGGTCCTCAGCCCTGGTACCTAGCCGCGCGCATCCGTGGACCGTCAGCAGTGGGGCGAACGTTCACGTCGATAGGAGGGTAGGCGTCGGCGGGCTGCGCTGCCTGCTGCCCTGCGTAGGCCAGCAGTTCGTGGCCGATGTGGGCTGCTGTTTGCCAGCAGATCCATACGAGCGGCCCCGCCGGCACCGTCCAGTCCTCGGCGGTATGAGGGCCAAGCACCCGCAGCATCTCTGCCATGGCTGCGTCGACGTCCTGATGGTCCGTGCAGAGTCCTCGCGGTCCGTGTTGTGGGAGTGGGCTGAGCACCGACGCCGCAGAGCGGTACTTCGCCGACATCGCGCACATCGCCAATTTCTACGTCGAGGCCCACAGCTGGCCACGCGCGTCCCTCGACGACGGCCTGCCACCCCTCGTCGTGGCCAAGAAGATCAACGGCACCGTCGGCGTCATGGACGTCATGCTGTTCTGCCTCGCACTCATCGCGCAGGACTGCCCGGACCACCTGCTTGATGAGCAGCAGCAGTCCAACCTCGACCGGCTGTTCCCGACGCCCAGCGAGAGCCCGGTCAGCGCCCTGGAGTCGGCCGGCGCGGCGGCCACCTACTTCGGCCGTATCCCGACCCACGTCGACATCGAACGCGCCGAGCAGCAGTTCGCCGCCATCGGCAAGATTCGGGAAGTCGTCCAGCGCGTCCTCACGCTGGAGCGGGAGGGCAGCCACCACCGCGGTGCCAGCCGCGATGCCCTGATCGACGTCCACAACCAGGCCGAAGTCGCCGGCGTCGTCGTCGCTGTTACCACCCGCGCCCTGCACAGCCTCTTCCTCGGCCGCTGTCCCCGGCACGTTGGTTGTGCAGAACTGCCTCCCCGCTCCGTGATTCCTTCTAGCCTCGGGTTATGGATTGGTTCACGGCGGCCGTGGTGGGAGCGGCCGGAGGCGCATCGATGGAGGCTGTCGACGTCATCAAGGCCATCAAGTGGCACCGCCAGATGCCGTGGAACGTCCAGTCAGACACGATCGACGCGCCCTCACGCAGAGCTGACGTGCGGCCCGATGAAGAGCACCTGCCCGCACCCGGCTGGAAGGCGTATTGGTTCGCTGGCGTGCTGCGGCTGCTCGTCAGCGGAGCCCTGACGGGTGTCGTGGCAGCTACCTATCCGCAGAGCACGAATCCGCTGGTGGCTTTTCTCATCGGGTTGGGCGCGCTGTCGGCTGTCTAGCAGGTCACCGCACTGGTGCCGTTGATGGTGAAGAACGCGGGTCGGGCCGCTCTGGGCGGTGTAGTGGAGGAGGCGCAACAACAATCGCAGGCCCTCCAGCAAGACAGGTCGCAGCCTGTCCCTGGACAGTCGAATGCTGCTCTGCCGGGACCGCAGACGGGTAGCCCTTCAACCGGGAACCCACAGCCGGACATGGGCGTTGCCGCACAGCAGGACCCCGCAGCCGGAGGTGCGGCGTGACGATTGCTGCCGAGTCCTTCGTGGGCCGCGTCCTGGCTGTGTTTTCACGCCGTTCTCCTGGCTTCCGGCCTCCCCTGAAGACTTCGTGCCTGCTGTCGGTGCCGGACAGTCCTGCTACGTCTCCTCCCGCTCCATTTCCGGATGTCCCTCGCCCTCGTGAGACTCCCCAGGCCGATCCCGCGCAGGACGGCATGGCGGGGCTGGATTTGGTTGACGTGACGGCGCGCTGGAAGTCCGTGTCTCCACAAGAGCGGCTCCGGCGTCGCGGCGACCTTCTGAGGGTCGCAGACTTTCTGGAGACGGCAGCCGACACCGACCTCCCCTGGGCGTTCGACCAAGCCTTGAATCTCGCCTACGACTTCGCCGAGGACCGGGACCTCAACCGCGAACTGGCCCTCAATCTCGCCTTCGACTGCGACCTCGCCCACGACCGCCTCCTCGTCCTCGACCTCGCCACTTCCCTTGCCCACGACATCGATCTCGCCCTCAGCTTCGACCGTGACCTCAATCACGATCGTGCCCTCGCCTTCGCCCGTGTCCTCGCCCGTGTCCTCGCCCGTGCCCTCGCCTTCGATCTCGACCACGACCACGACTTCAACCAGGCCCGTGCCCTCACCCTCATCCTCAACCACCCCCTCGCCAGCCGGTACAACCTTGACATTGACCGAGCTCGCGCTGGCGAACTCGCCCGCGCCCTCGTCCGCACCCACGACCGCGCCCGAGTCGGAGCCCGTGCCCTCGCCCTGGGCGTCGCCCGGGCCCTCGGCATCGCCCGGGTAGTCGCCCCCGAACTCGACCGCGACTTCATCGAAGCTCATGGCAACCTGACTGACGCCGCAAATAACTTCGTTGGTGCCGACCTCACCACCACTGATCCTGCTGAGGCCGACTTTGCAGGGATCCACTGGGACAGCGACACACAGTGGCCCACCTCTGAGTGGGCAGCTCGCATCCAAAGAGCGTCCGTGGAGGACCCTCCTGGATCAGGTGTCTTCATCGTCCGACCTGAAGAGCGACACGTCGATCACGGTTCCCTGGCGCCAATCTCATAAGACGGCACACCCTAGAGACCCCAGCCGCGTTACGGTGGCTGGTCCGTTTGGCGAGGTTGGCCAGGGAATGCTTCAGGTGTGGATTTCGGGGCCGCCAGAGCGCTGAAATAACGCACCTACGTCAACGCAGCTACGTCAACGACGTGGTCCCGACCGGAGGTAGCTGTGCCCCGCGCTGTCGGTCGGCCACCCACACGGACCGGCCGCAGCCAGCCCGCATGGGACAGCCGCTCGATTCCGCGCCGTCCGACGGGCAGGTGCACCCGGCCCGATCGCGCCGCGCCGGGCGGTGCGCTGAGTGGAGCGAACGTTGTATGGGGTGCCCGGTTCACCTCGGTGTTCGCGCACTTCGGGTGGAACTTTTGGTCCAGTTGTTGGCTGGAGGGTGGAGGGTGGAGGGTGGAGGGCGGAGGGCGGATCCTGGGCGGTCAGGTTGGTGGGTGTTCGTGCGCCTGGTTGACGGGGGTGGGGCCGTTTGTGGTGACCGGGGCGGAGGAGGTGAGGGCCCAGGTGCCGTCCGTTCCGAGGGTGTAGACGAAGCGGTGTTCGGCCTGGAACTCGGTGGTGGGCGGTTCGTCGCCTTGGATTTGTTTGTAGGTGAGGGTGGTGTCCTCCCTCACGAAGACCGTGGCGGTGTTGCCGTCGACCCGACGGAGTCGACGGTGGTCGCTGTCTCGGCGGCGGTGTACGCCTCCCGGACCCTGGCCAACTCATGCTTGAAGTCGGTTAGTTCCTCGGCCAAGGCGTCTTCCCTCGCAAGAGAGGCGACGCTGAGATGTACCAGGCCCCGCGTGCTGCTGGCTGGCGCGGCAGGCGTCGGTGTGTCCAGCAGCGCGGCGGCTCGTCGCTCGATGACTGCCTCGGCCAGCGTTCTGAAGAGCTCGGTGGTTTCCGGGGTCACCGTCGCTGTCGCCGTGGTCGGGGGCTTGGTGGCTGTCGCGGATCCGGCGGCGGCCGCTGGTTCATGGGTGCGGGGTGGGCGTCAGCTCCAGGCGTTGAAGCTGATGCCGGACGGCTTGGCCTTGTTCAGGGTGCCGCAGAAGCGGTCGTCCTTGTGGCAGTCCCGCTGTTTCCGCCCGCTTCATTACTCGGACATGCTTCACCTGATTCTTGCGAGGTACGGGGCCTCCGCGGCGGCCCTCACGCTCACCGGCCGCACCACCCGTGCGGCCAGTGCTACTCCCGGTGGTGAGCCGGGTGGTGGCTCGTCGGTTCCTCGGCTTTCGCCGGACCCGCGTTCGCCGCCAGGAGGAGGGCCGCCACCGCCGCGAGTGCCGCGGCCAGCCCCCTGGCGAAGCGCGTGGATGTGCGTTCCTGCACGACGACCTCGCTCTGCCTTGCACGACGTCTTACACGACGACCTCGCTCCGTGTTAAGTGTGCTTAACACGCCGTTTAACCTAGGGGCTGGACAAGCCGAACGGCAAGAGGCCCAAGGGAGTTGGGGTGAGTCGGCGCGTGGTGGAGCGGGACGAGCCGGAGGTCATCGGGCGGCGCGTGCAGCGGCTGCGGGTCGAGAAGGGGCTGACCCAGCGGCAGCTGGCCGAGCCGACCTACACACCGGCCTATGTGTCGACCCTGGAGGCCGGCCGGGTACGGCCCTCCGACGAGGCGCTCCGGCACATCGCCGGCCGGCTCGGCGTGGACTTCGAGGAGCTGGCGACCGGGCGGTCCGCCCGCCTCGTCACCGATCTGCGGCTTCGCCTCACCGAGGCCCAGCGCGCCCTCGCCACCGGGGAGGCGCGGGAGGCGGCCCTGCGGTACGCCGTACTCCTCACCGAGGCCGAGGAGTACGGGCTCGACGAGGAGCGGGCCACCGCCCTGCTGGGGCTCGGCGAGTGCGCGATCGACGCGGGGGACCTCGGGTCCGCCCGGGAGCACTTCGAGCGGGCCGAAGCCTGTCTCGCCGAGGCCCCGCTGCCCGCCCGGGTGCCCGCCCTGCGCGGCCGCGCCGTCTCCCACTACCTGGCCGGTGAACTGCGGTACGCCGTCTATCTGCTGGAGTCCACCCTCGACGAACTCAACCGGGGCGGACTGCACGACCCCGACGCGCTGCTCCTCCTCTACGCCTCGGTCATCGGCCCCTACATGGACCTGGGCGCCCACGCCCGCGCCGCCCAGGCCGCCGAGTTCGCGCTCGCCCTCGCCCCCCGGGTGCAGGATCCCGCCCTGGTCGCCCGGATGCACCGCTCCGTCGCCCGCACCCTGCTCGCCGAGGGCAGGCTCGCGGAGGCCGACGCCTCGCTGGCGAAGGCGAGCGAGCTCTACCGCCAGCTCCAGCTGCGCACCGAACTCGCCAACTGCCACTGGATGCGCGGCTACGTCTACGCCCAGAACCACCAACTGGAGTCCGCCGAAGCCGAGTTACGACAGGCCCAGACCATGCTCGCCGCCCAGAGCGCCGCCCTCTACAGCAGCCAGGTCGCCGTCGAGCTGGCCGACGTACTGCACCGGCGCGGAAAGTCCGGCGAGGCCGCCGCCCTCCTGCGCCAGGTGCTCGGCGACCTCTCCTCCGAGCGCGGCGCCGTGCACTCCGCCGCCGCGCACCGGCTGCTCGGCATCATCGCCGAGGACGCCCGCGACACCGAGGCGGCCGAGGAGCACTACGTTCGCGCCCTCAGCCTGCTGGAGCGGGCCGGCGCGGCCGGTGACCTGGCCGACCTGTGCCGCATGCTCGGCGATCTGCTCCGCCGTACGGGCCGCACCGAGGCCGCCCTTGACGCGTACCGGACGGGACTGGGCCACCGCACGGCCCCCGGCACCACCACCCTCGGCCCCGCGCCGGCCCAGCCGCCCCTCTAGGACACGGTTTTCCTCGGCGGGCCGGGGGTACACGGGCGCGGCGGGGGTGGGGCGGGACAGCCGGAGCGACGGTGTGAACAGCGGCCGGGGCAGTCCCCCCGGAGGTGGTGGCCGTGCACGACGACCGGGACGGGGTCGGCGAGGTGATCGCCGACGAGCTGCGCGACGCCGGGCCAGGTGAGGTGCCGGACCGGTTGTGCGCCGTCGCGGCGCGTCTGCTGCCGGTCAGCGGCGTGGGCGTATCGCTGAGCGGCGACGGCATGCCCGTGCCGCTGGGTGCGAGCGGCGCCCGGATCGAGCGGCTGATGGAGGTCCAGGTCACCCTCGGTGAGGGCCCGTGTGTGCGGGCCGCCGAGCTGGGGGCGCCGGTGTACGCGGTCGACCTGACGGGCGGGCGGGACGCGGGCCGCTGGCCGGTGTTCGCCCTCCAGGCGGTGGCCGTCGGCGTCCGCGCCGTGTACGCGCTGCCCCTCGGCCACCGGACGCTGTGCGTCGGCACCCTCGACCTCTACTGCGACACCCCCGACGTCCTGACCGACGGTGATCTGCGCACCGCGCACGCGCTGGCCGACGCGACGACAGCGGCGCTCATGACGCTGCCCCGCGTCGACGAGCCCGGCCTCGCCGACGACGGCACCCTCTGGCCGAGCGCGCTGGCCGCCGACCACGGCGAGGTCTATCAGGCCGTCGGCATGGTCATGGTGCAACTGTGCGTCGACGCGGACGAGGCACTGGCCCGTCTGCGGGCCCGCGCCTTCGCGCAGGGCCGGACGATGCTGGACCTGGCACACGAACTGGTGGACCGCCGTGTCGGCCTCGCCGGCGGCGAGACCGAGTGAGAGACGGCGGTTCCGGGAGGCTTCCAGAGGAAGGAGGCGAAGGAGGCGAAGGACGCGGTGGACCGGGTGGTCAGACCTCGGCCCGGCCCTGCTGTCTGACGTCCGCGAGGCGGAGGGCACCGAGTTGCACGGCGGCCTGTGTCGCCTCGTTCGGTACGTCGCCCAGGCCGCCGTTGCTGAGTGCGAACGCGTCCTCGCCGACCCGCACGGCGGCCACGTCCAGCGTCAGCGTCACCGACTCGCCGTCCTCCACCTCGCTCTCCAGCGTGACCCGCAGTCCCTGCCGTACGTCCCCCACCTCCGGCAGCGCGGCCCCGTACACCCGGACGTCCTGCATGGCGCCGCCCGCCGTGGTGGCCGTGAACCACGCGCACTTCTGTGGCATCGTCCCCAGCCACTCCAGGGCCCGGTCCACCTCCGCCGGCCGCTGCGCACCGACCTGGAACCGCAGCTGGGCCCCCGTGTCGGCGTCGTCCAGCCCGACGGTCGCGCGGGCGGGCCCGCCGAGCAGCTCATCGGTGTAGAGCACGTCCAGCAGCCGCTGGCACTCACCGGCGGCCGTGGACTTCAGCAGCCCGTCCCGCCAGGTCGCCGCCCCCCGCGTCGCCGCCCACGGCGCGCCCAGATCCGACACGGTGATCAACGCGGCCTGCGCCTGCGCAGCGCTCAGCCCGTCCGTCCCGTCCCCCGTACCCGCCGTCGGCACCGGCGCCGACGACTCGACCGTCGGGGTGGGGCGGGGCGCGGTCGCCGGGTGCTCCAGACCGAGCCCGGCACAGCCGGTGGTGAGGAGCAGGCCGAGGACGAGGAGGGTGGGGCGGGCGACGCGGCGGCTCATGGCGGGGCCTCCTCGGTGGGGGATCTCCCTCCCACGGCACCACCGGCACGGTCGCCCCACCAGCGCGGAGGTCCGTATGGGGGTACGGCCCCGCGTCCCCTCGGCGGCGTCGCGGCTTACGCTCGCAGCAAGCGGAAGGAGTCCGGTATGGCCGATGACCAGCGCACCCCCGTGATCATGGACTGTGACACCGGTGTGGACGACGCGCTCGCCCTGCTGTTCGCCGTGCGGCACCCGGCGTTGGAGCTGCGGGCGGTGACGTGCGTGGCCGGGAACACGGATGTGGACGGCGTCGTACGGAACACGCTGACCGTGCTGGAGCAGGCCGGGGCGCCGGAGATCCCGGTCGCGCGGGGGGCCGAGCGGCCGTTGCTGGAGGCGCCCCGGGTGGCCCGGCATGTGCACGGTGAGGACGGGATGGCGGACCTGGGGCTGCCGGCGCCCACGCGTCGTCCCGCCGAGGTGGACGCGGTGACGCTGCTGCGCCGCGAGATCCTCGCCGCACCCCGCCCGGTGACGCTGATCCCGACCGCGCCGCTCACCAATATCGCCCTGCTGCTGCGCACCCACCCGGAGGTGGTGCGCAACATCGAGCGGATCGTGTTCATGGGGGGTGCGGTGGCCTGCGGGAACGCCACGCCGGTCGCCGAGTTCAACGTGTGGCACGACCCGGAGGCGGCGGCGATCCTGCTGACCGCCGGGGTGCCGACCACGATGTACGGGCTGGATGTGTTCCAGCGGGTGGTGGTGCCCGGCGCGGAGGTGCGGCGGCTGTGCGGGAGCGCCGAACCGGGTGCCCGGCTGGCGGGGCGGCTGCTGTCCCACCGTCCGGCCACACCGGACGCCGACGGGGACGACCCCGGCGGCGGCATCGGCGACGCGGGCGCGGTGTGCGCGGTCGCCGACCCGGCGGGCCTGACCACGCGCCGCCTGCCGGTCGAGGTCGCCCTGTCCACCGGTCCGACCCGCGGCCAGACCGTCGTCGACCGCCGCCCGCGCCCCGGCGAGGCGGAGATCCACGGCGGTGGTCGCGAACAGGCTTTGCTGGACGTGGCGTTGGACGTGGACGTGGACCGCTGGGTGAAGCTGTACCTGGAGACGGTCGAGAGCGTCTAGCGCCACAGCGGCGCCGGGTGGGTGGTTGCCTTCCCGCCCGGCGCCGCTGATCGCGTGTCGGGGTGTTACGCGCCGGTCGCGCGCCGACGACGCGTCGCCACGACGATGCCCGCACCGCCCGCGAGGAGGACGGCCGCGCCGCCCGCCAGCAGGGCGGTGTTGTCGCCGCCGCCGGTCTCGGCGAGGTCACCGCCGCCACCGTTGGGGGTGGGCGCCGGGGCGGGCGTGGAAGCGGAGGCGCTCGGCGTCGGGGTCGACGGCTCCGAGGGAGTCTCCGAGGGGGTCTCGGACGGCGTGTCGGCCGGCGGCGTGGAGGGGGTCTCCTCGCTCGGCGGCGTGGACGGGGGCTGCTCCGGCTCGGTCGGCGGCTGCTCCGGCTGGGACGGCGGGGGCTGCTCGACGGTCGTGCAGTCCTTCGTACCGCCGTTCCAGGCGGCGATCAGCTTGTCCTTGATGACCGGGCGGTCCGGGCCCTTGGGCAGCTCGCCGTGCTCGTAGCCGTCCTGCGCGTCGAGCCTGCCGTCGAACTTGACCGCGCCCCGGTAGAGGTCGATCTGCGCGTAGCAGCCGGCGTCCGGCACGGCGATGTCGAGGGTGTCGGTGGCGCCGGGCTTGACCGTCACGGTGTCGAAGTCGACGAAGACCTGCTCGCCGGAGGTCTTGAAGTCCGGGCCGTGGGCCAGGTAGGAGGCGAGCGAGGCGGTGCAGGTGGTGGCGTTGCCGGCGGCGCGGACGGTGATGTGGACCTTGCCGTCGGAGGTCGGCTTCAGGTTCTGGTCGTCGACGCGGACGGAGTCGAAGAACTCCTTGCCGTCGAGGGAGAACTGGCAGCGGTCGGTCTGCGTCTCGGTGCCCGCGCCCGTCCCCGGCTTGTACGTGTCGCCGGCCTTCCAGCCGTCCCCGCCGGGCGCGCTGGAGGCCCAGGCGCCGGAGGCGGCGGCGACGGAGGCGGCGCACAGGGTGAGCGACGCGGCGCCGGTCACCAGAAGGCGTCGCACAGTGACACGTCTCGCTATGGACATGCGGATCCCATCTTGGCGTGTGCCAGGGCTGATTGGTCAGATCAGAGCAAGCTCGGACGGAGCCGACACCATGACGGCACGGCAGGCGTCCGGAGAAACACTGGGCCCATTCGTCAAATGCGCAACAGTGTGGGCCCATCGTTGTGCCCGGCTCTCGCCCTGTCAACTCACCCTGGCCCCCGGGGAATCCGTGGTTCCGTCACAACTCCGCTACAAGGGGACCAACTCACTCCGATTTCGCGTCGGCGTGAGCCTCCGGCGTCAGTAGCGGACCGCTCTCTCCAGGGTCGTCCTGACCTCGTCCTCGGCGCCGAGGTCGCGGGTGCTGCGCGCGGTGGCCTCGGCGGTGCGGGTGGGGGCGACGTCGGGGACGGTGACGACGACCGTGTCCAGCCAACTGCCGGAGGCGTCGGTGAAGTTGACCTGGACAGCGAAGGACTTGGTCGAGTCGGCGGTGTTCTCCGCCGTCACCTGGACGAGGACGTGGCCGTCCGGGTCGGTCGTGGGGGTGCCCAGCCGGACGTCGTCCTTGGCGTCCACACCCTCCTTGATCTCGTCGAACCGGCGGCCCGCCTCCGCCGTCGCCGACGCGAACGCGTCCGTCGCCTCCGAGGCGAGCGACGCCGCGGCGGAGGCGGCCCGCTCGGCCGGGTCGGACGCGCCGTCGTCATCGCCGCAGCCGGTGAGCGCGACGAGCGCCACCGACACACAGACCGCCACCGTGCCTGCGGTCCGGCGTGAGCGGGGAGTGGCCATCGTGCCTCCAGCGTCGGGTTCGGTCGGTACCGGCGGCGGCCCAGCCGCCGTCGGTACCGGCGGCGGCCCAGCCGCCCGCCTCCGCCCAGTGAAGTCCCCTCCACGCCCACCCGCATGCCGGCTCATCCGTATGGCGCACGTCTCACGGAGCTGATGTGCCAGTACCGCCGGCGGCTGGTCGGCCCGGGCGTGCTGGTGCTTGGTGGGGGCGGCTCCGGACCGCTGCAGGAGGGCCATCCGGTGGAACCTCCGGCGCGTTCGGGATCGTCGTACCCCGCTCGGCGCACCCTCGGTCCGATGATCCGGAGATGCGACGAGAACACCGCATTCGCACCTGCCGCCGCCGTCTCCGCCGCACGGTCGTCTGCACCGTGCTGCTGCTCGCCCTCGCCGCGACTCCCGCCCTGGCCGACGGCGGCTCCGGCCGCTCCGCCGCCGCCAAAGCCGTACGCGACCACGAACGGGCCCGGGAACGCGTCGAGCGGCTACGGGCGGCAGGCGCCCCCGCGGACCAGGTGCAGGCGGCCGAGAAGCGCCGGAAGGAGATCCGCGCCCAGCTGTGGGACCAGCTCTGGGCGGTGCAGCGGAGCCTCGGTGACCCGGTCGCCGTCGACCGGTCCGGGCGGGCCGGGCGCTGCCCCGTCGGCCGGCGCAGCACCCCGCCCCTCCACGCACCCACCTCCTGGACCGCTCCGGCGAAGGACTACTGGCTCTCCGCCGGGTACGCCGACAAGGGCGGCCACTGGAGGCACCAGCACACCGGCCAGGACTTCGCGGTGAACTCCGGCACCCCGGTGTACGCGGTCGGCCCCGGCACGGTCCGTGCCGCCACCTGCGGCGACGGCTTCGGCAACCAGGTCCTGGTCCGCCACGCCGACGGCTACTTCACCCAGTACGCCCACCTCTCCCGCATCGACGTCCGCAAGGACCAGCGGGTACGCGCAGGCCAGCGCATCGGCCTGTCCGGCGCGACCGGCAACGTCACCGGCCCGCACCTGCACTTCGAGGTACGCGTCACGCCGTACCTCGGATCGTCGGTACCGCCACTGCCGTGGCTGCGACGCAAGGAAGTGCTGGTGGCGGCGACTTCCGGTCCGCGCGGGTGAACGTCCCGCCAACGGGCGTCGAACGCCTGGCGATCGGCGGCTGACCTGGCAGAACAGTGGCTGCCGGCGTACAACCATCGTCCGCTCCCGGTCGTCCAACTCCCGCCCGGTGCACCCCATCGCACCGGTGTTCTCACCCTCGCATCCGGGAGATGCCATGAGTTCTGTCTCCGCCGGCCGTATACAGCGGCGCGGAGTGTGTGTCGCGGCCGTCGGTGGTCTGGTGCTGGCCGCGCTGGGTGGCGGGGTCGCCGTCGCCGAGGAGGAGCCGCAGAGCGACCAGCTGTGGATCCAGGCCCCGTACGAGCAGACGGTCACCGTCGCTCCGGCGGGCGGCGTCGCCGCGTACCGGTCGCTCGCGCTCGGGCTGTACCACGACAACGACAACTTCACCGTCACGGACGGCCGCATCAACGTCGACATCTCCGGGCTCGCCGGTGTCGCCGAGGTGGCCTGGCCCGACAACTGCACGCCGGCGGACGCCGACGGTACGACGGCCGTGTGCGACACGGGTGACGTGTCCGTCTTCGCGAAGACGTCGTTCGAGCTGAAGGTGCGCGCCGTCGAAGGGGCCGCTCTGGGCGCCGAGGGGCTCATCAGCTACTCCGCGGAGGCCACCGGCGGTCCCGAGGGCACGCTGACCACCCCGGAGGGCTGGTCCGAGACGACCGTACGCGTCGGCTCCGGCCCCGACCTCGGCATCGCCCACCCGGCCGCGCTGACCGACGTCGCCCCCGGCACCGTACTCACCGCACCGTCCGTGATCACCAACACCGGCAACGAGGCCGCACAGGGCTTCACCGTGTGGATGGCCGCGACGTACGGCATCGACTTCGTCACCAAGTTCCCCGAGTGCACCTACCCCGAAGCCGGGGAGAGCGGGGACACGAAGCAGGTCAGCTGCTCCTTCGACACCGTCGTCGAGCCGGGCGCCACCGTCGAACTGCCCGAGCCGCTGAAGCTCGCGGTGAACTCCCGTGCCCTGTACGACCGTTTCGACATCAGCGTCCAGCCGGGCGGCGACACCGAGGACCTGGACGGCCGCGACAACTACCGCGCCTGGAGCATCGGCGCCGCCAACACCGCCGACTTCGCGGTGCGCGGCAGCGATGTGAGCGGCGCGGCCGGTGAGACCGTCGACGCCACGTTCCGCTTCGTCAACCGCGGACCGGCCTGGGTCGCGCACGTCTTCTCCGGTGACGCGCCCGCGCTGATCGACTTCACCGTCCCCGAGGGGACGACCGCGACCACCGTGCCCGAGCTGTGCCAGCCGCGCACCCTGGACGGCGAGTGGATCGAGCGGCGCGTCGGCGCCCCGCGCTACACCTGCTTCCTGCCGTCGGCGGCCTTCCCGGGCCTCACCGTCGACTACGCCTTCGAGCTGCGCGTCGACCGCGTCGTCCCGGACGCGACCGGCACGGTCGTCGCCCACCCCGAGCGCGGCACCGGCCACCCCTTCCCGTTCGACCCGACGCCGCGCAACAACACGGCCAAGGTCGTGGTGAACGGCTAGCGACGGACAAGGGGGGACGGCCGGGTGCTCCGGCCGTCCCCCCACTCCTGACCACTGCTCCTTACGGCGCGTCGATCAGCCCGTGCGGCGGGACCTGCACCGTGCGGGCGCCGGGCTCGCCGCCCAGGATCACCTTGCGCAGGGAGACGTTGTTCTTCGTGTCGGTCTCCTGCAGGCGGTTCTCCGGGTTGGCGATGACCTGGATGTGGTACGTGCCGTTCGGCAGGTCCGTGATGTCGAAGGACTGGCCGGGACGGTACTGGGTGTACGTGTCGCCGGAGCCGACGTCGAGGACCTCACGCACGGAGATCGAGTTCTCCGAGCCGCAGGCCGTCGACAGGTCGGTGTTGTACGGGTGCCAGTTGGCGTTCTTCACCGTGTAGTCGATGGCGTCGGTGTTGGCCAGGCAGAACGCCTCCTTGCCGCTGCGCACCTCCTTGGTCTTGTCCTCGCTGAGCAGCCGGTAGCTGGCGAAGTCCGTGAAGTGCCAGTGCTCGTGGCCGATGCGCGCGTCCCACTCCATGGTGCCGGTGGGCGTGTATCCGACCTGCTTGCCGTTCGCGTCGTAGAAGTACTGGTACGCGTCCATCAGGTCCTCGCCGGGCTTGCGGAAGCCGTCGACGACGAGCGGGGCGGGGCCCGCGTTCCACACGTTGGCGCTGAAGGCGAGGTAGTCCCGGCCGGGCGCGTCGCCGTCCTCGCCGTCGGTGACCTCGATGCCCCAGGCGGGCAGCGACCGCAGGTCCGGCTTGGGCACGTTGGCCGGGACGCCCGCGAGGCCGGTGGGCCGCTTGGAGTTGGCCTTCAGCGCGGGCGCGATGCGGGAGCCGTCGGTGTGGCCGAGGCCGTCCCCGAGGTGGTGGGCGAGGCCGCGGGCCTTCAGGGCGTGCGAGAGGGCGCCGGGGGTGGGCGCGTCGGCGCCGCGCGGGCCGTACACGTGCGTGTGCCCGGCGCTGTCCGGCCCGGTGCTCTCGTGCCCGGCGTGGGCGGAGGAGCGCATGCGGGCCGTACCGCGGCCCTCGCCCTCTTCGTCGTCCCAGCTCCGTTCACGGACCGTCACCTTGATGGTGGGCCGGTCGTCGGGGATGCGGAACAGGTCGCGGTACTTCTTGGCGACGGACACCTTGGCGGTGTACTCGCCGGCCGGCAGGTCGACGGGAGTGTCGTAGTCGACGGTGCTGGAGTTGGCCGCCCAGCCCTTCTCGACGCCCCACACCGAGCCGAGCGTGAACGGGTTCTCGGGGCAGCTCTCCGGGTAGTGCGAGGTCGCCGGGGCGTCCGGGCGCAGGCGGCCCGAGGCGTTGTTGGGGCAGAAGTTGCCCTGGCTCTTCACGACTTCCTTCCCGTCGGCGTCCGTCACGGACACCTCCAGGAAGCCGCGCAGCCCGGAGAAGTCGTCGACGAGCCCGGCGGGCAGGACCTTCGAGGTCACCTTCTTCCCGTTGCGCAGGATCTGCTTCGCGACGACGGGGTCGTTGTACGACTTGCGCGTCACCTGGAACTCCAGCGGCGCGTTGTCGACGGTGATGTACGTGCCGAGGTCGAGGTAGATCCCGGGCTCGTCGTCCCAGCGGTCGAGCGTCACGGACTTCGTCGCGGCGACAAGCTTGAGCTGCGGCTTTCCGGGTGTGGTCTTCGTGGCGGTACCGGCGCCGGGAGCGGCCCCGGCGACGGTGACGACGGCAAGCGCGGCCCCCGCGGCGAACGTCGCGCGCTTGAGCTTTTTGCGGTCTGGCTGACTGGTCATCGGTTCCTCGTCTGCGAGTGCCTTGGTCAGAGGCATCGGACAGAGACTGTGAGCACTCTGTGAGAGGGGTAATTACCGTGCCGAGGTTGCCTGTTGGGGAGAAGTTCCCCTGATCGGGTGGCCGGGAAATCGGTTGGGGCGGGGGTGGGGGACGGCCGTAGGGTGCCCGGGTGACGACTCAGGTGATCGTGCTCAACGGCGGTTCCAGCTCCGGCAAGTCCGGCCTCGTGCGGTGTCTTCAGGCGGTGCTGCCGGACCCCTGGCTGGCGATGGCCGTCGACTCGTTCGTGGACGCGCTGCCCGCGCCGCTGCGGGCCTCGGCCGAGGGCTTCGATGTCGCGGCGGACGGCGCGGTGCGGATCGGGCCGGCCTTCCGGGCCCTCCAGTCGGCGTGGGAGCAGGGCGTCGCCACGATGGCCCGGGCGGGGGCCCGCGTCATCATCGACGACGTCTTCCTCGGCGGCGCGGCGACCCAGGACCGCTGGCGGACGGTCCTCGACGGGTTGGACGTGCTGTGGGTCGGCGTCCGCTGCGACGCCGAGGTGGCAGCGGGCCGCGAGATCGCCCGCGGGGACCGCACCCCCGGCATGGCCGAGTCACAGGCCACCCTGGTCCACAAGGGCGTCGTCTACGACATGGAGGTGGACACCACACACACGGAGTCCCTGACCTGCGCCCGCCTCATCGCGGCCCAGGTGCGCTGACAACTGGTGACGGGGCTGGGGCGTGTTTCGAAAGTCCCGCCTGTCCCGCGACGCCTGGCATCGCACGCACCTGACGCCGCGGGACCCGCCCTTCGGGCGGACGACGGGACTTTCGAGACACGCCCTACGCGGACCTGCGGTGGTCCAGGAGGGGGTCCAGGTTGCACAGGCGCAGGACCTGCCGCTGTCGGGGGTTGTCGCAGAGTACGTGCAGGGTGCCGTGGAGGCGGGTGACCTGCCGCTGGATCCGTACCAGGAGGCGCAGGCCGCCCGCGTCCAGGAACGTGGCGGGGCGCAGGTCGACCAGGACGGCCGTCCCCGGCCGGTCGATCAGCGCGCTGATCCGTACGTGCAGATCCTGGTCTGCCCACGCGTCCAGCTCACCGTGCAGCTCAAGGACGGTCGTGCCGTCGGTGACGCGGTGACGGAGACGGAACGGGACTGGATGGCTGTCCATGGCTGACACCCCGGTCACGTTGGCCCGCAGAACGGCTACTTCTCTGGTGCCCGCTGCGGCGGTGGGTACGCCCGCCCCGCAGGTCCGGAAGCGCACGGTGGGCCGACCTGGACCCTTCCGGCCGGGACTCATCCTGCCCGGCCGCAACCCGCAGCCGACCCCCCGTGAGGCTGTTGGAGACGCCGGGTCGGCCACCTGCCCGGAGCACCTACGCGCACATCAAAGTGGCCTCCGCTTCGGTGGCAGGCTCGCCGCGAAGGTGTGGCCCTCCTCGACCCAGGTGCGCAGGGCGTCGTCCTCGGTGACCGCCGCGCCCTCGACCACGACCCAGCCGCGCATCGGGCGGCCCGTCATGTCGAAGACGCGGGTGCCGGGGCGGGTGAGGGCCGTGTCGGTCGCGTCGGCGCCGACACGGACCATGAGGTCGTCGCCGGTGACGCCGACGGCCATGTTGCCGGCGTGGAGGAACGCGAGCCCGCCGAACATGTGCTTCTCGGTGACCTCGGGGTCCGGGGCGAGGAGTTCTCGGACGCGCCGGGCGAGTCCTTCGTCGTATGCCATGGGCAGCAGGATCCGGTATGCGGTCGGCTGTCCACAGGGTGTGGATGGTGTGTCGCCCCCGGGTCACCAGTCCGTGTGGAGGAGGTGGTTCAGGACGAGGGGGAGGGCCGCCTGGGCCGTCAGCCAGGCGCGCGGGTGGGAGAGGAAGGCGCCCGCCGGGAGCAGCCACATCGCGAAGGGCAGCCAGATGCGTTCCGTCTCGGCCTTGCTCATGCCGGAGAGGTCGGCCACCAGCAGCGCCAGAAGGGCGGCGGCGATGAGGAAGGCCAGGCGGCGGGCGGCGGGGCTGGGCGGGGTGCGGAGGGTGGTGGCCGTACGGCGCAGGCCCGCCGCTGTCGCCAGGCCCGTGATCAGGACCGTGCAGGCCAGGTTCGCCCAGATCCAGTAGGAGTACGGGCGAACCCCGCCGGCGCCCTGGTAGTAGCGGGTGACCAGGGTGTCGTAACCCTCGTACCAGTTGAAGCCGAGTGAGGTGAAGACGGTGGGGACGACCGCCAGGCCGGCCAGGAGGGGGAGCAGGAGGGGGAGCGGGCGTTCGCGCAGGGTGCGGTGGGTGAGGAGGAGGACGGCGGCGGCGATGACGGCGAACAGGGTCAGGCCGTACGACAGGTAGCAGGTCAGGCCGAAGAGGAGGCCCGAAACGGCCGCCCAGAGCGGCGAGCGGCGGGTGAGGGCCAGTGCCAGCGCGGCGATCGCCCAGGCGGCCACCGCCGCGAAGTACGCGTCCGCCGATGTGCCCAGCCACACCGCGGCCGGCGCCAGCACCAGGAAGGGCGCCGCGCGTCGGGCCAGCGCCTCGTCGGCCAGCGCCCGCACCGCCACCAGCACCGCGAGGCACGCCGTGGAGCCGAGGGTGATGCACCAGACGCCGGCCCAGCCGCCACCGCCCAGTCCGATCCGGTCCAGGAGGACGAAGGTGAGCGTGGCGCCCGGCGGGTGCCCGGCGACATGGGCGGGCCAGTTGTCGGGGGAGCCGATCAGGATGTGGTTCGTGAAGTCGCGGAGGGTCGCCGGGATGTTCTCCCAGCGGTGCGGGACGACCTGGAGGTATTCGAAGCGGGTGGTGAGGCGGACCGCGACGCCGCGGTGCCAGCCGTCGATCAGGGCCAGTGACCAGATCCAGGCCAGCGACGCGCCCCAGGCCGTCGCCAGCAGGGCCCGCCAGGGCAGCCGGGCGGCCAGGGTGGGGCCGTACGCCACCGTCGCCACCGCCACCAGCACGGCGGCCGGGGTGCCGGGGCCGAGGTGCGGGCCCCAGGTCGCGGCCAGGGGGGCCCAGTGGACGTAGAGCGTGTGGTCGGTGTTCTGGATGTGATGGCCGATGACGATCGCGGCCGTCACGAGCAGGGCGGCGGCGAGGGCGGCGTAGAGGTCTCGGCGGAGGGGGCGCGGGGCGGCGCGCCGGTCGGTACGGGGGTCTGTGCGGAGGTCGGTACGGGGGTCTGTGCGGGTCACACCCGCACGCTAGGGCGGGCGACGGGGTCATGGGCGGCGCACACGGTGGACGTCAGCGTTTCGTCATGGGTCGCGCGGGCTTCCCGGGGCTCCACCCGTCCTACCGTCGAACCATGCGCGACCCACTCCATACGGCCCGGCGGCCACGGCTCCCCACTTCGCCCGGCTTCTGGCGCAGCCCCCTGCGCGGACCCGCGTTCACCTCGGTGCTCGGGCTCGTCCTGCTCGCCGGCATCACCGTGCTGTTCCTGACCGGGCTCGTCTCGTACGCCGCCTACAACCCGGACCTGCACCCGGTGAACGACAAGACCCCCGACAAGGGCGTCCTCGGCTTCTACCTCTTCGCCTGGCCGACGAACCCGACCTGGCTGTACCGGCTCAACCAGGGCGTCCATGTCACCCTCGGGCTCGTCCTCATCCCCGTCCTGCTGGCCAAGCTGTGGTCGGTCGTGCCCCGGCTGTTCACCCTGCCGCCGGCCCGCTCCCTCTCCCACGCCCTGGAGCGGATCTCGCTGCTGCTGCTGGTCGGGGGCGCGCTGTTCGAGTTCACGACCGGGGTGCTCAACGTCCAGCTGGAGTACGTCTTCCCCGGCTCCTTCTATCCCCTGCACTTCTACGGGGCGTGGGTGTTCTTCGCCGCGTTCGTCACGCACGCCGTGCTGAAGGTGCCGGTGGCGGTGCGCAACGTGCGGCGGATGCGGCACGGGCAGGAGGGCGACAGCGATCTGGTCCCGCCGCGTCCCGATCCGCCCACCGTGTCCCGGCGGGGCGCGCTGTGGTTCGTCGGCGGGGGGTCCCTGCTGCTGTTCGTGACGAGCGTCGGGCGCAACTTCGACGGCCCGCTGCGGCGGACGGCGATCCTCACCCCGCACGGCGGCGCCGAGCCGGGCAGCGGGCCCAACGGCTTCCAGATCAACAAGACGGCCGCCTACGCGGGCATCGTCCCGGCGGAGACGACCGAGGAGGCGTGGCGGCTGGTCGTCGTCGGGAAGGACGGCGCCACGGTACGGCTCGGCCGCGCCGAACTGCTGCGACTCCCGCTGCACAGCTCGGCGTTGCCGATCGCCTGCGTCGAGGGCTGGTCGACGTCCGACCAGTGGTGGCGCGGGGTGCGGCTGCGGGACCTCGCGGCGCTCGTCGGATACGACGCCGAGGATCCGCCGGACGTGCTGGTCGAGTCGCTCCAGCGGCGCGGCGCCTTCCGCCGGGCCGCCCTGCGCGCCAACCAGGTGGCCGACCCGCGCTCCCTGCTCGCCCTCCAGGTCAACGGCGAGGATCTGTCCCCCGACCACGGCCACCCGGCCCGCGTGATCGTGCCCGCCGCGCCCGGGGTGCTGTGCACCAAGTGGGTGGCCCGGATGACGTTCGGAGACCTGTGATGAGGCCGAGCATGCGGCGGCTGCCGATCGGCAGCCCCTTCCAACTCCTCCTCCTCACCTGCTCGTTCGCGCTCGCCGGGTACGCGGGCGTGCGGCTGTTCGCCGACGACTGGTTCGGGGTGGCGGTGTGGTTCGTGGGCGCGGCCCTGCTGCACGACCTCGTGCTGCTGCCGGTGTACGCGCTCGCCGACCGGGCCGTCGTACGGGGGCTGGGTGCCGTACGACGGCGGGAGTGGGCGGTGTACGTACGGGTGCCGGCGGCGCTGTCCGGGCTGTTGCTGCTGGTGTGGTTCCCGCTGATCAGCGGGTCGGTGGCGCGGCGTTACCGGGCGGCGTCCGGGCTGTCGGCGGAGCCCTTCCTGGCCCACTGGCTGCTCATCACCGCCGTGCTCTTCGGCGGCTCGGCGCTGCTGCTGGCGCTGCGGGTGCGCAGGGCGGCGAAGCAGCGGCCACCGGCGCTCCACTGACCGGCCCGCTGCCAGCCGCCCGCGTACCGCAGCAGGGCGGGGGTGCCGAGGCGCGCCCAGGGGAAGGGGGCACCGGTCGTCGCCCGGGTGTCGGTGACGTCGACGACCTGGACGTGGACGCGTTCGTCGATGTCCACGGGGGCGGTCTCGGCGATCAGCAGGCCGCCGGGGGCGAGGAGCCGGGCGGCGCGGTCGAGGAGGGCGCGCGGGTCGCCTCCGATGCCGATGTTGCCGTCCATGAGGAGGACGGTGCCCCAGCGGCCCTCGCCGGGCAGCGGGTCGAACACGGAGCGGCGCAGGGCCTGACCGCCGAGGGCCTCCGTGTGGGCCACCGCCGCCTCACTGACGTCGATGCCGAGGACGGTACGGCCGCGTGCGGCCAGCTCGGCGACGAGCCGGCCGGGGCCGCAGCCCACGTCGAGGACGGCGCCCTCGCAGCGGTCCAGCACGGCCCGGTCCACCCGGTCCGCCCGCGCGCACCAGCGCTCGACGTCCAGGGGCAGCAGCCAGCCGTCGGTGCGGCGCAGGAAGAGGGGGCCGCGGCCGGTGCGCAGGGCGCTGGCGTACGGGTCGGAGGCGGCCCACGCGGGGGAGGGGGCGGTGAGTTCGGGGGCGCTGCTCATCGGCGGCCCGTCGGGGTCGCCGCATAGGTGGCCAGGCGGGCGGCGAACCGGCCGGCGGGGGTGAGGGCGGCGACCGCCTCGGCGTCGGCGACCGTGTCCACGTCCCGCAGACACGGCAGGTCCCGGACGCGCAGGCCCGCCGCGACGAGGCGCTCCCGCTGTACGGCACCTGTCCACGCCGTCGACATCGGGACGCCGCGCAGCAGCGCCGGGTCGGGGACGGCGAGGCCGAGCGCCCAGAAGCCGCCGTCGGCCGCCGGGCCGAAGTACGCGTCGCAGTCCGCGAAGTCCACGGTGAGCAGGTCGGGGGTGACCTGCGGGGTGTCCATGCCGATGAGCAGCGCGGGGCCGCCGCCCGTGTGCCGGGCGAAGGCGTCGGCGAGCCGCTCGTCCAGGCCGCCCGGACACTGCCGTACGACGTCGAAGCCGGGCGGGAGCCAGGGGCCGGGGTCGCCGTCCAGCACGAGGACGCGCCGGTCGGCGGGGGTGGCCGCGACGGCGTGCAGCGTGTCGGCCAGCGCCGCCTCGGCGAGCGCGGCGGCCTCCGCCGGGCTGAAGGGGGGCGTCAGCCGCGTCTTCACCCGCCCGGGGCGCGGCTCTTTGGCGATGACGAGCAGAGTGGTCACCAGGGGCTCCGTTCCGTCGGGGGGTGGGTCACGGGGTGGGTCGCGCAACTCGGCGCTGCCGAGGTGCCGCTGCGCCCACCCGTGCCGCTCCAGCGGCACGACTGCCCGCAGCTGGGGCGACTGCCAAGCACGCTTGACTGCGGCGTACCCAGGGGCGCGGGGCTGTGTTTCATGTGCGGCTCCGCCGCGTGGGCGCGATCAGCCACGACGCGCCCGCACCCGGTCGATACGCCCCCGCCCCACGGCGATTCACCGCGCACCCCCTTCCCCCAGCACGCGGCTCATGTCGCGCACCGCCTGCCAGGTCCCCCGCCACGTCCCCGTGACCTTGGACTTGCCGGCGCGCGGCAGATACGGGACGTCGTACTCGGCGATACGCCACCCCGCGTCGGACGCGCGCACGACCATCTGCAGCGGATACCCACTGCGCCGGTCCGTGAGGCCGAGCGCGAGGAGCGCCTCGCGGCGGGCGGCCCGCAGCGGCCCGAGGTCGTGCAGCCGCAGCCCGGTACGCCGCCGCAGCATGCGGGAGAGCGCCAGGTTGCCGACGCGCGCATGGGCGGGCCAGGCACCCCGGGACTGCGGCCGGCGGCGCCCGAGCACGAGGTCGGCCGATCCGCCCCGCACCTCCTGGACGAAGGGCGTCAGCAGCCCGGGATCGAGGGACGCGTCGCAGTCGCAGAAGCAGACGACGTCGGCGGTCGCGGCGGTCAGCCCGGCATGGCAGGCCGCGCCGAACCCCCGGCGGGCCTCGTGCACGACGGTCGCGCCGAGCGCCAGCGCGATGTCGGCGGAGCCGTCCGTGGAGCCGTTGTCCACGACGATCGCGCGCCAGCCGGCCGGGATGCGGTCGAGGACCCAGGGGAGGGCCTCGGCCTCGTTCAGACAGGGGAGCACGACGTCGACGTCCTGCGTCGGTGGGGAACTCGTCACGGGAGTCTCGGGTGTCACGGGTCTCACCCTACGGACGCAAAACCGGCAAACCGGACCTCGGCTCCTTACGAAACGCGGACGTCGGCACCACGACCGCACACACGGACGCCCACGGTGCGACGCTGGACGCATGCAGCAGCCGTACGAGCCGCCCCGGGAGGGCCCCGCCCGCGTCCTGGTCGTCGACGACGACCCCACCGTCGCGGAGGTCGTCGCCGGATACCTGGACCGCGCCGGTTACGTCGTCGACCGTGCCGACGACGGCCCGACGGCCCTGACCCGCGCCGCCGCGCACCGGCCCGACCTGGTGGTGCTGGACCTGATGCTGCCCGGCATGGACGGCCTGGAGGTCTGCCGGCGGATGCGCGGCCAGGGCGCCCCCGTGGCGGTCATCATGCTCACCGCGCGCGGCGACGAGGACGACCGCATCCTCGGCCTGGAGGTCGGCGCCGACGACTACGTCACCAAGCCCTTCAGCCCCCGCGAACTGGTCCTGCGCGTGGAGTCGGTGCTGCGCCGCACCCGCCCCCGCCCGGACACCGGGCCACTCGGCGGCGCCGGCGGCCTGACCGTCGACCCGGCGGCCCGCCGCGCCACCAAGAACGGCAGCGAACTTGCCCTCACCCTCCGCGAGTTCGACCTGCTCGCGTTCTTCCTGAGCCATCCGGGGCGGGCGTACAGCCGTGAGGACCTGATGCGCGAGGTGTGGGGCTGGGACTTCGGCGACCTGTCCACCGTCACGGTCCACGTCCGCCGGCTGCGCGGCAAGGTCGAGGACGACCCCGCCCGCCCCCGCCTCATCCAGACGGTGTGGGGCGTCGGCTACCGCTTCGACCCCACCGGCGGCGACGGCGGCCAGGGCGCGGGCGCGGGCACGGATACGGGCACGGGTTCGGGCGCGCACGAGGGGGCGGCCTGACCATGCGCGACACCCTCCTCATCGCCCTGTACGCCTTCGCCGGCGCCGCCGCCACCGGCCTGGTCGGCGCGGCCGTGCTCCGGCTGATCCGCCGCCGTTCGCTCACCGCGTCGCTGGCGGTGGTGGCGGCCGTGGGGGTGGTGGCCATGCTCGCGGGCACCCTCGCCGTCGCCTGGGCGATGTTCCTCTCCCCGCACGACCTGACCGTCGTCACCACCGTCGTCGCGATGGCGGCCGTGGTCTCCCTGCTCACCGCCCTGCTGCTGGGCCGCTGGGTGGTGGCCCGCAGCCGTGAACTGGCCGTCGCGGCCCGCTCGTTCGGCGACGGCGGCGACTTCGCGGCGCCCGCCGAACCGGCCACCGCCGAACTCGACGCGCTCAGCCGCGAGCTGGCGGCGACCAGCGCCAAGCTCGCCGAATCCCGGGAGCGCGAACGGGCGTTGGAGACCTCCCGGCGCGAACTGGTCGCCTGGATCTCGCACGACCTGCGCACCCCGCTGGCCGGTCTGCGCGCGATGTCCGAGGCCCTGGAGGACGGCGTCGCCGCCGACCCGCACCGCTACCTCCGCCAGATCCGCACCGAGGTGGAACGCCTCAACGGCATGGTCGGCGACCTCTTCGAACTCTCCCGCATCCACGCCGGCACCCTCCCCCTCACCCCCACCCGTATCTCCCTCTACGACCTCGTCGGCGACGCCCTCGCGGGCGCGGACCCGCTGGCCCGCGAGTACGGCGTACGGCTGGTGGGGGCGCGGGTGGATCCGGTGCCGGTGGAGGTCGACGGCAAGGAGATGAGCCGGGTCCTCGGCAACCTGCTGGTCAACGCGATCCGCCGGACCCCGGCGGACGGCACGGTCGCCATCGCCGCCGAACACTCCCCGCGGGGCGTGGTCCTGTCGGTGACCGACGGCTGCGGCGGCATCCCGGCGGAGGATCTGCCGCGCGTCTTCGACACGGGCTGGCGCGGCACGGACGCGCGGACGCCTCCGGCGGGGGCGGGACTCGGCCTGGCCATCGTCCGGGGGATCGTGGAGGCGCACCAGGGCAGTACCACGGTGCGCAACATCCCCGGCGGCTGCCGCTTCGAGGTGACACTGCCGGTGGCGCGGGCGTGACTCTCATTCCTCCTCGGCGAACTCCCGCATGCCCTCCTCGAAGCCGACCTCGGGCTTCCAGCCCAGCTCCGCCCGCAGCCGCGACGAGTCGGCGGTGATGTGCCGGACGTCGCCCAGCCGGTACTCCCCGGTGACGACCGGCGCGGGCCCGCCACAGGCCGCGGCCAGCGCCTCGGCCATCTCACCGACGGTGTGCGGGTCCCCGCTGCCGGTGTTGTAGGCGGCGAGCATCCCGCCGCGCCCGTCCGCCTCCAGCGCGGTCACATTGGCGGCGGCGACATCCCGTACGTGGACGAAGTCGCGCCGCTGCCGCCCGTCCTCGTAGACGCGCGGGGCCCGCCCGTGGGCGAGCGCGGACCGGAAGAAGGAGGCGACACCGGCGTACGGGGTGTCGCGGGGCATCCGTGGGCCGTACACGTTGTGGTAGCGCAGGGAGACGGCACTCCCGCCCGTCGACCGGGCCCACGCGGCGGCCAGGTGCTCCTGCGCCAGCTTGGTGGTGGCGTACACGTTGCGCGGGTCGACGGGCGCGTCCTCGCCGACCAGCCCGGGTACGAGGTCCTCCCCGCACACCGGGCACAGCGGCTCGAAGCGCCCGGCGTCGAGATCGTCGACGGCTCGCGGCCCGGGCCGTACGACGCCGTGCCGCGCACACTCGTACCGCCCCTCCCCGTAGACGACCATCGACCCCGCCAGCACCAGGTGCCGTACGCCCGCGTCGGCCATGGCGGCGAGCAGTACGGCCGTGCCGAGGTCGTTGCGGGAGACGTACTCGGCGGCGTCGGCGACGCCGTTGCCGAGGCCGACCATCGCCGCCTGGTGGCACACGGCGTCCACTCCGACGAGCGCCTGTGCGACGGCCGTGGGATCCCGCACATCGTGCCCGGGCTCGCCCCGTACGTCGTACACGACGGCCTCATGACCCCGCTTCCGCAGGGCGTCGACGACATGGGACCCGATGAACCCGGCTCCGCCGGTGACCAGTACGCGCATACGGCCACGCTAGGGCGGGGCCGCCGGGGAAGTCCCGGGCTGACCTGGTGTGTCACGACTCTGTAAGAAGTCCTGACGCGTGAGGTCCCGCCCGTAGGCGTGATCATATGGACGGGTTATCGTCCTCCGGCGGCGCGTCGAGCATCTCTCCGCGCCGTTCAGGGAGGGAAGACATGCGCGTACCACTGCTTCGGCGCCTGGCCACGCTGGCCACGACGCTGGGGCTCACCTCGCTGGGGCTCCTCGGCGCGGGCTCGGCGCCCGCCCAGGCCGCGATCAGCGACTGCCCGTCGGGCTATTTCTGTGCCTGGAAGACGTATGACGGCACGGGCACGATGTTCAAGTCGAACACCAGCGTGGCGACGCTCGGCACCTGGGACAACACGTTCCGGGCGGTCGTGAACCGCACATCCAAGTACGCCTGCCTGCACGACGACCAGAACTACGGGCAGACCGGACTCGTCACCACGTGGAACCCGGACCCCGCGGGCACCGAGTGGGGCAACGCGGGCAGCACGTCCGTCAGCTCGGTGAAGCTCGTCTCCACGGCGCGGGAGTGCACCCAGCCGGCCTACCCCCAGTGGTACGCGGTCACCGCTCCCCAGGCGGCGGGCTTCGGTGACCTCAACGCCGACCGCCGGGCCGACGTCCTCGTGCGGGACAAGGCGGGCCGGCTGTGGTTCCTGCCCGGCGACAACACCGGGAAGCTGGTCGGCAGCGGCGGCTGGAACGCGTTCAACGCGCTCGTCCGGCACGGTGACTTCAGCGGTGACGGCCGCGAGGACGTGATCGCCCGCGAGGCGTCCACCGGCAGGCTGTGGCTGTACCCGGGCACCGGCACCGGCTCCCTCGGTGCGCGCAAGCTCATCGGCACGGGCGGCTGGAACGCCATGGGCCGCCTGGTCGCGTTCGGCGACCTCTCCGGCGACGGCCGCTCGGACCTGCTGGCCGTCGAGAAGTCCACCGGCAGGCTGTGGCTGTACCCGGGCACCTCCACCGGCACCCTCGGTGCGCGCAAGCTCATCGGCACCGGCGGCTGGAACGCCATGAACGGCCTGGTCGGGGCCGGCGACATGAACAGCGACGGCCGCGCCGACCTGATCGGCCGCGAGGCGTCCACCGGCAAGCTGTGGCTGTACCCGGGCAAGACCGGGGCCCTCGGCTCCCGCGTCCTGATCGGCTCCGGCGGCTGGAACGTCATGGACACCCTCATGGGCCTGGGCGACGTCTCCGGCGACAGCCGCCCCGACCTCGTCACCACCACCAAGAGCAGCTACGTCGGCGAGGGCTGCCGCGGCGTCGGCTGCCAGCTCGTCTACGCGGGCACCGGCACCGGCACGCTCGGCCGGGGCGTCATCTCGGCCGACGACTGGTGGGGCCTGAACGGCACCTTCTGACGGGAAAGGGCCCCACGAGAAATCGGGGGCCCTTTTTTCATGCCCTTGGCCAGGAGGCAGATCGGCAGCACGGAAGGGACATCCATGATCACCGCCACCCAGGGAGCCCAGCTCACCTCGCCGTGCGCGACCTGCGCTGGTGTGCTGGTCCGCGACGTCGGTCAGTTCATCGACCGGGGAGAGGTGTGCTGGGGCGTCGAAGGGCGCTGTCAGGCTTGCGGCAACGCATGGTGCGAGACGGGCACAGGCCCAGCTCCCGAAGAGATCAGGCAGGCGCTCCTGTCCGAGCACGGGGCCGCTCGAGAAATGGCGCACCTGGCGGAAGGGCTCCGTAAGCGGTCCGTGGCCACGACCCTCGCGAACGCTCCTGTCACCCCGCCGACGGCGCCGGTGTGGGGGCCGGGGACCTGGTGTTGACGTTCAGGTCGGGGCGGGGGGTGAGGACCACGACCGGGGAGCCGGGCTGGGGTGGGGGCGGGGTCAGCTGGTCCTTGGGGAGGGTCGGGGGGCTGGTCTGCTGGAGGTTGACCTGTTCGTAGTTGATGACGCCGGTCTTCTCCAGGACGGTGATGTGGTCCAGCACGGTGTCGTTGGCGAGGTCGGCGAGCTGACGCACCAGGGTGTTCTTGGTGTTGGCGCGGATCTTGGCGATGGCCGGGAAGATCTGGCCGTGGGTGACCCGCATGATGTTGGCGGCGGTGCTGTCGAACTGCGGCCCCGACAGCGCCGCCGACGTCGCCACGAACTGCTGCTGCTGCGGGCTGGCCTGGTTGGGCAGTTCGATGCGCAGCTCCGGCGCGATCTTCCGGCACATCTCGTCCAGCCCCGCGTGCCCGACGATCAGATGCGCCCCCGCCTCCTTCATCTCCGGCGTCGAGCCCTTCTCCATCGCCAGCTCACCCAGCGGGTACTCCCACAGCCCCGCCGCCCGCACCTTCACCACGAAGTCACGGTCGGCCTCGCTGAGCGGGCCGTACGGGGTCTCGCGGACGATCCGGTCCGGGTCGGCGGACATCTTCTGCATACCGAGCATGGCCGGGTAGGCGAGCGAGGTGACGGTCAACGTCAACGCACCCGCCACGATGACCGATCCTGCCAGCTTGCGGGTGACGGGCATGGTCCCTCCAGACGCGGTACTTCAGCACTTCGAGCACTCCGGTGAGTTGCGAGTACTTCAGTAAGTACGCACGGGACGGCCGGACCGATCAGCGTGGCGGCGAGTTTTTCAGCAGTCCCGGAACTCCGGGGACTGGTTGAGGATCTGGGCGCGCAGGGAGGTGAAGCGCGTGTGCGTCTCGCTGCCGCGGGCGTCCGGGTGGAAGGCGGCGACGCGGTGGCAGTTCTGGAAGGCGAGGGTGATGCCGAAGTGGCGCTCCAGAGTGCCCCGGATGGCGTCGCTGGACAGGGCGCGCAGCAGCTGGCCGCGCTCCTTCTCCGAGGGCGGCGGGGTCTGGTTGTCGGCGAACTCGGCGCTGCCCGAGCGCAGTTCGTCGGCGAGGCGGGCTATGAGGTCGTAGGCGTACGGCAGGGACGTACGGACCGTGGCGACGAAGTCCTCCTCCCGCACCTCACCGGTTTCGGCGTCGGCGAGCAGCTGCGGGGAGACGTCGAGAGACATGTGGTTCCTGTTCTTGTTCTGTTCTTGGTCTTAGCGGTTGTTGCGGTTGTTGTGGTCGGCCAGGGCGGTCGGGCCGTGGCGGAAGTCCGGGTCGATCTGGGCGGCGAGATCCTGGCCGGTCGCCATGTTGGCCCAGGCGGCGGCGTTGCGCAGGTGGAACTCGACGGCGTGGCGCTGGAAGGTGTCCCAGTCCTTGGTGCGGGCGTCGACGGCGGCCCGGAGCGTGTCCAGTGCGCGGAGGTTGTCGTACTCCAACTCGCCGTGCTCCCGGCCCTGTTCCAGGGCCCGCACGTACGAGGAGAGCACGCAGTGGGTCAACAGGTCGTCGCCCACGTGCTCCTTGAGGAAGAGCAGGTCGTCCTCGCCGGTGACCTTGTTGCCGACGACCGCGATCGGGATGCCGAACTCGGCGGCGTGGTCCCGGTACTGGCGGTACACGGAGACGCTCTTGCGGGTCGGCTCGACGACCAGGAAGGTCATGTCGAAGCGGGTGAACAGGCCGGAGGCGAAGGCGTCGGCGCCGGCGGTCATGTCGACGACGACGTACTCGCCGGGTCCGTCGACGAGGTGGTTGAGGTACAGCTCGACCGCGCCGAGCTTGGAGTGGTAGCAGGCCACGCCGAGGTCGCGTTCGTCGAAGGCGCCGGTCACCATGAGCGGGACGCCGCCGACGGACCGGACATGGCGGGAGTGGATCTCGTCCTCGCCCAGCGGGCGCAGCAGGCGGGAGCCGCGGCCGGGCGGGGTCGTCTTGACCATGGCCTCACGGGACGCGATACGGGGATTGGTGCCGCGCAGGTAGTCCTTGATCTCACCGGTGCGCGCGCTCAGCGGCGGCGCCCCGAACCGCTCGTCCTCGTCCAGGCCGAGGGCGTACGCCAGGTGCTGGTTGATGTCCCCGTCGATGGCGACGACCGGCGCGCCCGAGCGGGCGAGACGACGGGAGAAGAGGGCGGACAGGGTGGTCTTGCCGCTGCCGCCCTTGCCGACGAAGGCGACGCGCACGGCTAACCCCCACTATTGAAAATGGATTTCATGAAGCAATAGGTAGGGGTTGGGTGGGGCCGGTGTCAAATCGCCTGTGGTCAGGGCCGGTTGGGTCGACCGCCATGGCACCAGCGCTGCCCGGTGAGGACGGCGGATGCGCCGGCGAGGTGGTCGGCGAGGGGCTGCGTGAGCTTTCGGGCCTCGTCCGGGAGGGCGGCTACGACGGTGACGATCCCGGTCGTGTGACGCCGGGCGTCGTCCGCGAGAACCGCCGCGAAGGTCAGGCGGCCGTCCAGGTCGAACGCGCCGGGGCGCGGCCTCGGCGACCAGCGGGCGGTGACGAGGGACAGCGGCGTGTCGTCGGCGGGTGTGCGGCCGCGGTTGAGGAGCACCTCGGCACGGGTCGCCGTGAAGGACTCGTACAGGCCCGCCCGCCAGAACGGCTCCTCGGTGGCGAACCGCTCCGCGGACTCCCGGTCGGGGAGGTCGACGACATGGACACTCCCGGTGTGCTCCTCCCCGTCGGCGGAGAGGGTCGGGCCGCGCAGGACGAGGCGGTCGGCGAAGCGGTCCATGTAGGACCAGTGGGCCTCGGAGAGGGCGATGAGCCGGTCGGCGACGGCCGGTCGGTCCTGGGCGTGGACGTAGAAGGTCATGGCGGGGACCGTAGCCACGACGTGTGCGGCCCGCCCGGATTTTCCCGCGCGGGCGGGCTTTGCCATCTCTTTACAACGCGGTGCACCCCCGGCTCGTCTCTCCGCTCGATCCGATCCACCTCCTGTGGATGAGGGCGAGCGAACGTGAGTGACAAGGAGAGCGAGTCCATGCGACGAACCGTTCTGGGGATGGCGGCACTTGTGTGCGCCGGTGTGCTGATGTCGGGCGCGGGGCCGGCCTTCGCGGCGGACGGGGCGGCGACGCCGGTCCCGGCCCCGGCGGATGAGGCAGCGACGCCGGTCCTGGCCCCCGCGGATGAGACGGCGACGCCGGCCCCGGCCCCCTCCGAGGCGAGCGCGGAGCCGGCCCCCGCCCCCTCCGAGGCGAGCGCCGTGCCGACGCCCGTACCCTCGACACCCGGGCAGGTGGCCGTCGTACCGTCGGGGGCGCCCGACACCGGAGCGGTGACGGGGACGACCTCCGACGACGGCACGGGTGGGGAGATCGTGGGCGCAGGCGCGGCCGCGGCGTTCGCGGCGGGCGGTGCGGTGCTCTTCGTCGTACGGCGACGGAGGCGGGCGACCGCGAGCGGGGCGTGACCTCGCTGTCCAGGCGCGGGTTCGGCATCGCGGCGCTGACCGCCACGGGCGCGCTGGTGGCGGTGGGCTGCGGCGGCGCGGACGCGGGTGCGCCGCCGGCCCGGCGCCGCCGGGCTCCCTCGGACACGTCGCCGTCCGGGGATTCCCGGGCGGCGACGCCGGTCGGGCTGCGGATCCCCGCCATCGGTGTCGACACCCCGGTCATCCCGCTCGGGCTCGCCCCGGACGGCACCGTGGAGGTGCCGCCGATCACCGAGGACGACCCCGCCGGCTGGTACCGGCACTCCCCGGTGCCGGGCCGGACCGGCCCCTCGGTCATCCTCGGCCATGTCACCGTCGGCCCCCACGGCGACGGCGTCTTCCGGCACCTCGGCCGACTGCGCCCCGGGGACGGCATCCTGACGCGTCTGGACAGCGGCGGCGCACCGGAGTTCACGGTCACCTCCGTACGGACGGTCGCGAAGGCGGACTTCCCGACGGACCAGGTCTACGGCGACGTGGACCGGCCGGAGCTGCGGCTGATCACGTGCGGGGGACCGCGTACGGGCGGGGACGGGACCGGCGGCTACCGGGACAACGTGATCGTGTTCGCGGCGGTCCGGTGAGCCACGTGGGGAGACGGGCCCGCGACCGGGCGGCGTCCGAGCTGTTCGCCGCCCTCTATCCACGGCTGGCGGGCTGGTGCCGGCGGCTCGTGGACGACGACGACACGGCCCATGAGATCGCCTCGGAGGCGTTCACCCGGCTGTGGGCCCGCTGGACGACCGTGGCGGAGCCGCGCGGCTTCCTCTACGTCACGGCGGCCAACCTGGTCCGGGACCACTGGCGCAAGCTGGAGCGCGAGCGCAGCGCGGTACGGCGGGCCGGGACCGAGGCGGTGGTGCGGGCGCAGGGCGCTGCCGGAGAGGCCGATCCGTCGGTGCGGCTGCTGGTGCAGTCCCTGCCGGAGCGACTGCGCGTCCCGATCCTCCTCCACTACTACGCTGACATGCCGCTCCGGGAGGTGTCCGTGCTGACCGGACGAAAGGAAGGAACCGTCAAGGCCGACCTCCACACGGCCCGCGAACTGCTCCGCGCCCACCTGAGGAGAAGCCTTGACCACACGGTTTGACGAGGACGGCCGCTACGACGACGGTGGCTACGACGACGGCCGCTACGACGACGGCCGCTACGACGGGGGCCCCGACGACCCCCTCGCGGTGATCCTGCGCCCCCCGGCCGACTTCCTCGGCGTGCCGCCCGGCCGTTACGAGGCGGTCCGGCGTGCCGCGTACCGCCGCAGGCTGGTGCGTACGGCGGTGGGGGCCGGCGTGGCCTGCGCTGCGGCGGCGCTGATCACGCTGCCGTTCCTCATCGGGCGGGACTCCGGCGCTCCGCCCCTGGCACCTCCCCTGTCCCCGCCGTCGGTCGGCACCACGACACCACCCCCCGAAAGCACCGTTCCCCCACCGACCCCGATCCCCTCGGATCCCTCCACCGCCTCCCTGGCACCTTCGGAGCTCGCCACCGCGCAGCCCACCGCGTCGCAGTCGGCCACCGCGGAGCCCGCCCCCTCGGCGTCCGCCGCCACGTGGCCGCCACCGGCCCCGGCCACTGCCGTACCCAGCCCGGCGACGAGCATCCCTTGACGCGGGTCCCCGGTCCTTCGCGGGGCGGGAGGGGGCCGTCTGGTCACGCCCGGGTCAGTGCAGCGCCTCGATGGCCTTCAAGATCAGGGCGCGCGCCTGCGCGCCGTACACGGCCAGTTCCCTGAGCCGGGCGAACGCCCGAAGGTAGATGTCCAGTTCGCCCGGCGCGGTGACGGTCACCTTCGCGGCAAGCAACTCAACATGGATTCGGGTGTCGTCGAAGACCGTGAACTGTTCGACAGGCCACAGCACGCCCTCCCTGGCGGCCGCTGCCGGGATGATGCCCAGGGACATTGAAGGCAGGGTCATCGCGGCAAGCAGGTTGCCGAGTTGGCCAGCCATCACGTCGTGGTCGCCGATCCGATGATTGAGGACGTCCTCCTCGATGAGCGTCGCGAACCGGTGGTCGCCTTCGTGGATGACCCGGGCGCGCCGCATACGGACCTCGACCGCCTCGGCAACGTCGTCCGGCGTGCCGCGGAACCCGGCAATCGTGCCCATGAGGGCCGTCGCGTAGCCGGGCGTCTGGAGATAGCCGGGCATGACGTGGGAGGCGTACACGCGGAACAGGCGAGTTCGCTCGTACAGCTTCGCTGACGTCTCCGCCAGCTGCTTCATGCCCGTGCGCTGGAGCCGCTTCCAGTGCAGGTACATGGCGTCGGCCTGCCGGTTGGCCGCGATCAGGTCGTCCGCCTGGTCGTCGGCGCCGCACGCCGCGCACCAGGCCCGGATGTCCGCGTCGGCTGGAGCGGTGACGGCGTTCTCGATCCTGGAGGGCTTGGCGACGGACCAGCCCGCAAGACGCGCGACTTCCTTGCTTGTGATGCCCGCGTCCAGGCGCAGTTCCCGCAGCCGGGCCGCGAGAGCTGCGCGCGCTTCCTGCACGCTGGACGTGGGGAACGTGGACATCGTCTGTTACTTGACCTCGTACTGGTCGTGTGGGACGGCTCGCTCCCAGACCTGTTCGAACGCGGCCGCGTGGCGGTCGACCACGGCAGGATCGTCGCACAGTTCTTTGCTGATCCACTCGCCCGCGCCCGAGAAGTGGTGGACACGCATCAGGCGCCCGTCGAAGATCCACAGATCGGCACCGGGCAGGAGCAGGTCCCACGCGCGGTGCCGCGGCAGCCAGCGGACCTGTTCGCCGGCCTCCATGTTGGCGCGGGTCTGGTAGTGCTCCCAACGGATGTAGTCGGTGACCGGCTCGGACACGACACGGGCGCGGCGCACGGTTACACCGCGGGAGACGGCGTCTGCGATGTCCTGGTGGAAGGGCCGCCACCAGAGGGCGCGGTCGTCCCAGTCGACGCGCTGGCCGTTCTGCCATGCCTCGAAGCGGGGGTTGCTGTAGTAGGTGTCCCGCATCTCCAGATGGACGGCCGACTGGCCGGCGTCGGCCAGGAGTTCACCGAACTCCGGGATCGAGCTCATCGCACGCCTTCCTGATGATTGGGATCATGCGGGCCGGGATCCTGATGACGGTCTCGCCGGGCGGGATCGGCGCCCGGGCCGGGGACAGTGCGTCGCAGGTCGCTGTCGTCTCATCGTCGGCCTGGTAGCTCTGGATCAGCAGATCGTCCGTGCTGGTGTCCACCCAGACTGTGGGGCATCCGTCCTCGTCCGTCTCGGGGTCGATCCCGACGAAGTGAATGTTCACGGTGGCTGGCCTCCCGCGCTAGTCGGTTGCAGCGATTTACACCACAGTCGCTTCCATGGGCCGCATGGTCAAGAGCACATACTGGCCATGGCCTCGAGTATTCGATTGCCATGTAATTCCATGCAACTTTGTAGCCGGGGCAATACCGCGGTTCCTAGCGTCGGCACGTACGACAAAGCCCTGGCGAGGCGGCGCAGCCTCCCAGGGCACGGCCGACGCTGCGAAGGAGCGCCAGCACCGTGAAGACGACAGCCCCAGCGACGCGCGCCTCAGATAGGGGCCATGACGACCCACCGGACATCGCGACGATGCGCGAGACCGTGGCCATCCTCCTGGAGCCCGACGCGTCCCCCGGCGTCCTGCCGCCGTCCGGCACCGAACTGGAGACGCTGACCGCGACACTGCGCGGGCACATCGAGGTGCTCATCCCCGAGGTCCAGAAGGCCGCCGGGAAGCTGAAGAAGACGACCGTCACCCGCCAGGAGGCCCTGTCCTGCGCCTGGGAGGCGCGCAGTAGGCTCCACGCCGACCCGAACAGCGGCTACGGCGGCACCCTCGGTCACGCGCGACGCCTGGCCCGCTCCCTCAACGCCCTGTGCAATTACGTCGAACGCCTCGGCGGAGAACGCTCGTGACGGCCGCCGCCGACGTGGTCCTGTCTGCCGAGTGCGCGGTTGCCCGGAAGTACGACGACTGCACGAGGATGCACGACTGGTGCCGCCAGAACCGGGACATCCCATTGCCGCAATCGAACGGGAAGATCCTCCTCGTTCGGCGCTGCACCTGCGCGTGCCACTGGCAGTCCAAGAGCACGCCCTGACGCGCTGCGTCGGCCGTCTCTGAGGCGAATTGCCCCACCCCCATTGACTCCCGCCCGGTCGGGCGGCGGCGGTCAGTCATGGCCGCGATCAGTTGAGCAGGAAGGTGCAGTGATGCGGGACGGAAGTGACCTGTACGCCCTCGACATCGACACCGCCGTGTTCGCCAAGGCATGCGGCGGCAACACCCACCCCGACGGCGAGGCATGCGTGACGCTCGCCCGGATCGGTGACCACGCCTGGGCCCTCGGTGACAGCAAGCGGCCGGACGCGCAGCCACTGAGGTTCACCACGGCGGAGCTGGACGCGGCCGGGATCGACCCGGCCCGGTTCGGCGTGTCCGTCTGACCGACCCGAACAGCCGGCCCCGACCCAGCGCGATCCACGGGTCGGGGCCGGCCATCACCGGCTACGCCCAGAGAACCGAACGGGAACGACAGGTGCACCACCACGGCTATGTGTGGACCGGCCCGAAACCACGCTTCGACGAGGAGGCCCTGCGCAGGCCGCCGCACAGCGAACCGCCCTCGCCCGGAAGCAAGCCGGAGCTGATCCAGCGGTACCGGGAAGTGGCCGCCGAGTTCCCGGTCTCGGACCTACCCCCGCTGGAAACGGCGTACTGGTTGCTCAAACCCCGGACGCTGGTCCGGGGCACATGGGATCAGCCGCAGCCTGCGACGGCCTGGCTCACCGACCTGTTGACCGACTACGCGCCCCGCTTCGCCTCGGACGCACAGCGCGCTCCCGCCCACTTGTCCCGGCTCGTCACCTCTGCCGCAGAGCGGTTGGGCGGAGGCGGCGACGTGTCCTACGGCTTCTACCTGGAGCGCCCCTCGTACCTGTCCGTGTCCTTGGTGACGTGCTCTCCGAACCGCATGAAGCCGGAACTGGTCTGCCCAACGGGCGTCAATCCCACCAGTTGAACAGCAGGTCGCTCAGCGCTTCTGGACGCCAGTAGCGGATCTGGGTCAGCTCTGCCTCTGTCAGTCCCGTCGCGTCCACGTCGGACATCGGCGTGCGCAGTTCCTCAACGGACAGGCATCGGAAACCGACTGTCGAAAAACCGTCCGCCCACCCCGGCGGATCCACAAACCCCGTCAAGGGTCGCCCTGGCACCGGCGCAGCGTCAGCGAAGGCGATGACCGGCAGGTGCGCGTGGCATAGGACGACGTGCGTCTCGGCACGGCGGGTGATGGCGACCGAGTAGAAGCTGGAAGCAGCGGCCCAAGCCAACTCGCCGACACGGCCGCCGACCCTCCTGGCGGCTTCCCAACAGATGGTGCGCAGGAGTGCCGGGTCGGTTTCGGGGGCCGGCTCGTCCCCGTGGTTCCAGAATCCGGTCGCTCCTCGCTCAATTCGCGTCAACGCCGTGCCTGTCTCTTGAGGTGGTCGAGGAAGGCGGTGAAGGACGCGGTGGGGAAGGAGAGGGTGGCCTGGGTGGGGGTCTTGGAGTCGCGGATGGCTATGCGGGTGGGGAGGGGGGCTATCTCGACGCAGGTGTTGCCCTCGCCGCCGCCCGAGTACGTGGACTTTCGCCAGTTCATCAGAGTTCCTCGATCAAGCGGTGAATCAAGTCCCGCGAGCCCGAGGGGTCCAGCGACGACTCCTTCACCGTGCGGTAGAGCGTTCGAAGGCGATTCAAGTGGGCTTCCGCGTCGATGAACAGGGTTCCCGTAGGTGCGTCGAGGAGGCCGGTGTCGAGCCTCGGCACCGGACCGCCCAGGTACATCATCGAGGCATCCGCACCAGCGAAACCGTCCTGGTCGACCGGGATTACCCGCACGATGGCATGGCCCTTCTCGATCTCGTCGAGGATGAGGCGGAGCTGGGACAGGGATGTCCGGCGGTCGGCCACGCGGATGCGCAGGGCGAACTCATGGATGACCGTCTCGTACGGCGTCGGATTCTCGCCCTCGATGACGACGCGACGCCTCATCCGGTGTTCCACACGGGGTGCCACCTCGCTCTCTGGCAGCTCCGGGCGCATGTACCTGAAGACCGCGCGGGCGTAATCCGGGGTCTGGAGCAGACCAGGGACGTGAGTGATCACGACCTCACGCAGGAACGCCGCGTGATGTTCGGCCTCGGCCACGTCCAGGTTCACTTGGGGCAGGACTCCTCGGTAGTCCTCCCACCAGCCATGTGTACGGTCACCCGTCATGGCCACGAGCGCATCGACGAACGCCTCGTCCGCGCAACCGTAATGAGCCGCCAGCCGACGGACGCGCTCCGCGCTGACCCCGGAGATCCCCGCCTCCGTTTGGCTCATCTGCGCAGAGGTCGAGTTCAGCGCCATGGCCACCTGACGCGCCTTCAGGCCGGCTGCCTCGCGCAGCTTGCGCAACTCGGCTCCCAGGCGCACTTGCCGGGCGGTGGGATTACTCCTGGGCGCCATACGTCTCCCGTCCCAACGTCCCTGTGGAGGTGCCACGTTCAGGTGCCAGATTATGACAACGGGTTGCGAGAGGAGAAATTTCTCCTCTACCGTCGGTGACGCGACGCACACGCTGCGGAACCGCCGGGACCCCGGAAGCGCACCGCCCCGTCCTGCCATGACGGCTGCGGCACTGCCACCGCCCGCGAACCGCAGATCACCCACACCCCCACTGCGCCTACCCGGAGTTGACGCATGTCCGAAACTGAGACAACGGCCGCCGACGAACCCTGGGAGTACTGCCTCCACATCCCCAACGACCCGCGAGCCGTCACCGTAAGTCGCCGCACCCTCCGCCTGATCCTCACCCTGCACGGACTGATCAACCTGGTCGACACCGCGGAGCTGCTCGCGGCGGAGCTGGTCGCCAACGCCGTACGGCACACGGACGGGCCCGCGGCGCCGCGGGTGCGCTGGGCGGCGGGGGTGCTGCGGATCGGTGCTTGGGACGCGGACCCGGGGCCGCCGGAGTTTCCGGGGGAGCTGAAGGAGGCGGCGGTCGACGAGGGCGGGCGGGGGCTCGGCCTGGTCAGGGCCTGCGCCGATCCGTGGGGTTGGCAGCCGCTGGCCGGAACCGGCAGCAGGGGCAAGTACGTGTGGTGCGAACTGGCGGCGGCCTGACGGGCGGACACGTCGGCCGACTGCCGAACCTCACGTCCAGGTTACGGATCGCTCAAGGTCTGGTGTCGGCGCGGTGATGCGGCGACGATGGTGCCATGACTCCGGCCGAGCGAGCCCTGGCTCACCTGGAAACATGGCGTGACCTCACCGAGGTCCCGGCCTCCTGTGGCACGGGCCGGGCTCTGAGCACCCCGGACGCCGAGATCGTCCACTTCCACTCCGACCACGAGGTGGATCTGCACCTCACCGGCGCCGCGATCCACCGCTTCGCCGCCGACCTGCGCGCGTCCACGGCCATCCGCCTGCTCCCGGGCTCCCGTTGGGTGACCGTCCACCTGGACTGCGACGCGGACGTCCACCTCCTGCTGAGCCTGGTCAGCATGGCCCTTCAGGCCCACCAGCACCCTGCCGTACACAACGACCCGTCTCCGGCCGCCTGCAACCGCAACCGCGTCATGCTGCTGCCCCGGGACGCGCCCCTGGTCTGACCGGCAGGCCGTAATCGGCGGCTGAAGACGTGCGCTTGGATGTGCGGGTGACCGTTCATGACGTTGCCCGCAAGCTGCCCGACATCGCCGTCCTGCGGGACCACTGCCGTTCCCTGGCCATGGTGGAGGCGATCCTGAGTCCCGAGTGGGGCGACCGCTACTACTCATTCGACTCGCGCTGGTCCGAGACCGAGTCGATGGCCTCGATGCGCGACGGACAGGGCGACGAGTACGCGATCGTCTTCTCGGGCGCCGGGGCGTATGTGCGCGGCTTCGCCCATGAGTCGCCCATGAGCCCGTATGTGGGGGAGGGCGGGCCGTGGCCCGGGGTGCTCGACGAGGTGCCCGAGGTGTTCCGGGTGTATGTGGAGGAGCCCGCGTTCTCGGACGAGGACGGGCTGCCCATTGCCACAGCGTGCCTGTGGCGGGAGGCGGGCGACGGTGTCTGGCGGGCGGGGGCGATCGACTTTCCCGGCGAGTCCACGGGCGAGGGCGGCTCGGACCCCGATGGCGCGGGGCAGCTGTTCCACCTGCTCGTGGACCGTTCGGCGGAGGCGTATCAGGCGTGGGCGGAGGAGTACTACGACGTTCCGGTGGATGTGGCGGCCGTACGGCACATCCTCTCCCTGCGCCCGCTGACCGAGGCCGTGGTCGGCGCGTTGAACCCGGGGACGACGGTTGCCGACCTCGCGGACGACGTCGCGGAGATCGGCTATCCGTCGGGCTGAGCGGCACTGCCCGGCCTTCTCAGTGGAAGGAGTGGACCACCGCGTGGCCCTTGCCGCGGCCGATCATCCACTTGTTGGCCGGGGTGGTGACGACGAAGGCGACCGCGAAGCCGCCGAGCAGGGCGGCCCAGAAGAGTGCGTCGGTGAGGTGGGCGTCCATGGCGCCCGGGGTGAGGGCGATGATGCCGTTGTCGACGAGTTCCATCACCGCGATGGAGACCGTGTCGGCGGCCAGGGCCACCTTGATCGCGGACTTGAGGTCCAGGCCGGCACGGATCACCGCGTACAGGGTGAAGGAGTAGCCGAAGAGGAAGGCGAGGGTGATCGCCAGGGCCATGGTCGGCACGTTGCCCCAGCCCAGCGCGGTGCCGATGACCATGCCGAGGATCTCGCCGATGGCACAGCCGGTGAGGCAGTGCAGGGTTGCCCGCAGGGCCATGGACCAGGAGGCGCCGCCGGTGTGGGCGGTGTGGGCGGAGTGGTCGGTGTGGCCGTGGCCCTCGTGAGCGCTGTGGTCGTGCGTGGCGTGGTGAGTGGTGTGTTCCATGACCTTCCCCTGTCCCCGTCCGGTGTGAGCCGGTTTTCTCCGGCCTCACGGTCGGGAACCATATACCCCCATGGGGTATTCCGCCAGGGGCGCTCGGGGCGTGAAGATGCGGCCGGTCCGATACGCGTGGTGTCCTGAAAGGAGTTCCGCAGGGAGGCACCCCGATGCGTCTCACCCAGCTGTCGGTCCCGGAGTCGCTGCCGAAGCGGGAGCTCGCGGTCGCCTGGGTCCTCGTCGCCCTGATCGCCGTACCCGCGTGGGTGCTCACCGTCGGCCAGGCCCGGGACATGGGGGTCGAGCCCGGCACCATGGGCATGGCACTGCCCCTGTTCCTGCTGCTCTGGGTGACGATGATGGCGGCCATGATGCTGCCGTCGATGGCGCCGGTGGCCATCACCTGGGTGCGGGGCATCGGGCGGCAGTCCTCCGGCGGGCACCGGGCCGTGCGGACCGCCGGGTTCATCGCCGGGTATCTGATCGCCTGGTCCGCCTTCGGCGTGCTCGCGTACGGGGCCCTGGCGCTCACCGGCGATCTGGTGGCCGACCACCCGGCCGCCGGGCGCTGGATCGGCTTCACCGCGTTCCTGCTCGCGGGCCTGTACCAGCTGGGGCCGCTCAAGCACGTCTGTCTACGGCACTGCCGCAACCCGCTGAGTCACCTGGTGCACTACGCCGGGTTCCGGCCGCCGGCCCGCGACCTGCGGGTCGGGGTCCACCACGGCGCCTACTGCGTCGGCTGCTGCGCAGGGCTGATGGTCGTCCTGATCCCGCTGGGCATGATGAACGTCGCGGCGATGGCGGGGCTGGCCGTGGTGATCTTCGTGGAGAAGCTGTGGTCCCGGGGGCCGCTGCTCACCCGGGTCGTGGGCGTCGGCTTCCTGCTGCTGGCCGTGCTCGTCCTCTTCGAGCCGTTCGAGGACTGGCTGCTGCCGGGGCTGGAGGACTCGATGCCGTCGATGGGCGGCATGTGACGCCCGGCTGACTCACCGAGTCAACCCGTGCGCGTGGCTGACTCACCGCCCCCGCGCCCGCCAAGCCGCCCGCCGGCAGCTGAAGAACCCCGCGCTGGACACGCAGAACGGCACCGCGTAGTTGAACAGCACCCGCCACCAGGTCGCCGCCGTGGCGTCCCCGGACGCGATGACGGCGCCCTGGTTGACGAGCGAGAGCAGGGTGCCCACGAAGACGGCGATCGGTACGCACCGCGACAGCGAGGGCGCCGAGAACACCGTGGCCAGCAGCCGCGGGGCCCCTCGCTCAGGCACGGCCCGTGCTGGCTCCCTCGGTCTCCTCGCTGCTGAAGACGTAGTCGGCGGACTCGCCGTACGCCGCGTCGAAGGTCATCCCGAAGGCGTCGGACCGGCCGCTGGTCGTGCCCACCCCGAACTCCGGCGCGAAGCCGAACATGGCGTTCTTGATCTTCGTCGGGTTGCCGTCGGGGCCCTTGAGGGCTTCGAACGACAGCTCGGTACGGCCCTCGACCTTGAGGCCGGGCGTGTCGCCGTCCGTGAGGGAGACCTGCGCGCGCTCCATGCCCAGGTACTCGCCGTAGAACTGGGAGAGCTGACCGAAGGGGCCGCCTTCCCGTCCGGACAGGATGCTCTCCAGGGCGTTCGCCTGCTCGTCGCTGGCCCCGCTGTCCACCACGAGGCCGACCTTCCAGTCGCCGGCCGTCAGGTGGGAGGGGAACAGGTTGTAGAAGGCGAAGTCCACGCCCGACAGGTCGACGTCGTCCAGGTTGCCGTTCGCCACATGGAAGACGGCGGCGCCTCGGCACTCGGTCCCGCCCGAGGAGTCATGAGGCTGGCCGTCGTACGGGCAGCTGCACAGCACGGCGCAGGAGCATCCGGCGACGTACGAGCCGGAAATCGTCCATGACATGACTCTGCCTCCCTTC
This sequence comes from Streptomyces sp. NPDC018693, assembly GCF_044391385.1. Classification (NCBI taxonomy): domain Bacteria; kingdom Bacillati; phylum Actinomycetota; class Actinomycetes; order Kitasatosporales; family Streptomycetaceae; genus Streptomyces; species Streptomyces sp. NPDC018693. The sequence goes on from NZ_JBIRZZ010000002.1 coordinate 557,736, forward strand.
TCTCTGCTCTCTCTGTACTTTCACGCTAGACCTGTCAAATGGGTGTGTAAACGGACGAATCGTCATGGAGTGATGGGGGATTCAGGACCCTCCGCCCCTTGCCTCTCATACCGGTGGGGGGTATATGTTTAGCTCGTTGTCGTCATACCCCCATGGGGTAGCAGGAGGGGCAGAACATGACCACCACCGCACCCGGCGTAGCGGGCGGCACGGGCACCGCCGAGGTCGAGCTCGTCATCGGCGGCATGACCTGCGCCTCGTGCGCGGCCCGTATCGAGAAGAAGCTGAACCGGATGGAGGGCGTGGAGGCCAGCGTCAACTACGCCACCGAGAAGGCCAAGGTCAGCTTCCCCGAGGGCGTCAGCGTCGGTGATCTCATCGCCACCGTGGAGGCCACCGGGTACACCGCGCGGGAACCGGTACCGGAGAAGGCGGCGGCCGCACCGGACGAGGAGGACACGGGCGAGCCCGCCGAACTGCGCTCGCTGCGCCAGCGGTTGACCACGGCGGTCGTGCTCGCCGTGCCGGTCATCGCGATGGCGATGGTCCCGGCGCTGCAGTTCGAGTACTGGCAGTGGCTGTCCCTCACCCTCGCCGCGCCCGTCGTCACCTACGCCGCCTGGCCCTTCCACCGGGCCGCCTGGACCAACGCCCGGCACGGCGCGGCCACCATGGACACGCTGATCTCGGTCGGCACCTCGGCGGCGTTCCTGTGGTCGCTGTGGGCGCTGTTCTTCGGGACCGCCGGGACGCCGGGGATGACCCACCCCTTCGAGCTGACCATCGCCCGCAGCGACGGCGCCGGGAACATCTACCTGGAGGCCGCCGCCGGGGTCACCGCGTTCATCCTGGCCGGGCGGTACTTCGAGGCCCGCTCCAAGCGGAAGGCGGGCGCGGCGCTCCGGGCGCTGCTGGAACTGGGCGCCAAGGACGTGACCGTACTGCGCGCGGACGGGCGGGAAGAGACCGTGCCGGTGGGGGAGCTGAAGGTCGGCGACCGCTTCCTGGTGCGGCCAGGCGAGAAGGTCGCCACCGACGGCACGGTCGTCGAGGGCTCCTCCGCGGTGGACGCCTCGATGCTCACCGGCGAGTCCGTGCCCGTCGAGGTGCAGGTCGGGGACGGCGTCACCGGGGCGACCCTCAACGCGGGCGGCCGGCTGGTCGTGGAGGCCACCCGGGTCGGCGCCGACACCCAGCTGTCCCGGATGGCCAGGCTGGTGGAGGACGCGCAGAACGGCAAGGCGGCGGCCCAGCGGCTCGCCGACCGGATCTCCGGTGTCTTCGTGCCGGTCGTCATCGCCCTCGCCCTGGCCACGCTCGGCTTCTGGCTCGGCGGCGGGGCCGGGCTCACGGCCGCCTTCACCGCCGCCGTCGCCGTACTGATCATCGCCTGCCCGTGCGCGCTCGGCCTCGCGACCCCGACCGCACTGATGGTCGGCACCGGGCGCGGCGCGCAGCTCGGCATCCTCATCAAGGGGCCGGAGGTGTTGGAGTCCACGCGCAAGGTCGACACCATCGTCCTGGACAAGACCGGCACGGTCACCACCGGCCGGATGACCCTGCTGGCCGTGCACACCGCCGACGGCGAGACCGAGGAGGAGGTGCTGCGGCTGGCCGGCGCCCTGGAGCACGCCTCCGAGCATCCCATCGCCCAGGCCGTCGCCACCGGCGCCGCCGCCCGGGTGGGCACCCTGCCCGCCCCCGAGGACTTCGTCAACGTGCCCGGGCTGGGCGTACAGGGCGTCGTCGAGGGGCATGCGGTCCTCGTAGGGCGGGAGCAGTTGCTTGCCGAGTGGGCGATGGAACTGCCCGCCGATCTGCGGAGCGCCAAGCAGGACGCCGAGGCGGGCGGTCGTACGGCCATCGCCGTGGCCTGGGACGGCGCGGCGCGCGCGGTGCTGGTGGTCGCCGACGCGGTGAAGGAGACCAGCCCCGAGGCCATACGACAGCTGCGCGCGCTCGGTCTCACCCCCGTGCTGCTCACCGGCGACAACCGGGCGGTGGCCGAGGCGGTCGCGGCGGAGGTCGGTATCGGCTCCGGTGACGTGATCGCCGAGGTGCTGCCCGAGGACAAGGTCGACGTCGTCAAGCGGCTGCAGGGCGATGGGCGTTCGGTGGCCATGGTCGGCGACGGCGTCAACGACGCGGCCGCGCTCGCCCAGGCCGACCTGGGCCTGGCCATGGGCACCGGCACGGACGCCGCGATCGAGGCCGGTGACCTCACCCTCGTCCGGGGCGACCTGCGCGTCGCCGCCGACGCGATCCGGCTCGCCCGCCGGACGCTGGGCACCATCCGCTCCAACCTGTTCTGGGCCTTCGCCTACAACGTCGCCGCCCTCCCGCTCGCCGCCGCCGGCCTGCTCAACCCGATGATCGCGGGCGCGGCCATGGCCTTCTCCTCGGTCTTCGTGGTCGGCAACAGCCTGAGGCTACGGCGCTTCCGGGCCGTGGCCTGACGGGCTCAGGGCCGGTCCGGCGGGATCACCGACGCCGCGATGACGGCTCAGGGCCTGCCCAGCGGATCACCGACGCCGACTTCCGGCGACCTGATCCGCCGGGCGGGTTCTGCGTGTCCGGTCGGGCGGGCGGTCGGGATCTGCGCGTCGCGCCGGTCGGACAGCCCTACGCGTCGAGCCGGTCCGGCAGCCCGAAGAGGCGCGTCTCCAGTCGGGGCGTCATCCCCGGCCCCCTCGTCTGTACGCCACGTGCGGCCCGGCGAGGACAGCCGCCGGGCCGCCCTTCGGATATGACGTGTCGGTGGCCAAGGCGGGGCATTCTGTGACAAAGGGGTTCTGTCGCGAGAAGCTGCGCTGAGTCGGAGTCCGCCCTCCCCCGAAGGAGTCCCGCTCATGACCGAACCCGCCGCCGACCCCTACCGCTTCGACGACCTCACCGCCCTCTTCGTCAACTGCACGCTGAAGCCCTCCCCGCAGCTCAGCCACACCCAGGGGCTGGTCGACAAGAGCCGGGCCATCATGGACGGGCGCGGTGTCACCACGGAGGTGATCCGGGCCGTCGACCATGACATCGCCCCCGGCGTCTACCCGGACATGACCGAGCACGGGTTCGCCACGGACGCCTGGCCGGCGCTGTACGGGAAGGTGATGGCCGCCGACATCCTGGTGCTGTGCGGGCCGATCTGGCTCGGCGACAACAGCTCCGTGACGAAGAAGGTGATCGAGCGGCTCTACAGTTGCTCCGGTCTGCTCAACCCCGCCGGGCAGTACGCGTACTACGGCCGGGTCGGTGGCTGTCTGATCACCGGCAACGAGGACGGGGTGAAGCACTGCGCGATGAACGTCCTCTACAGCCTCCAGCACCTCGGCTACGCCATCCCGCCCCAGGCGGACGCCGGCTGGATCGGCCCGGCCGGCCCCGGGCCGTCGTATCTCGACCCTGGTTCGGGTGGCCCGGACAACGACTTCACGAACCGCAACACCACCTTCATGACCTGGAACCTCCTGCACCTCGCCGCCCTGCTGAAGCGCTCCGGCGGCATCCCCGCCCACGGCAACCAGCGCTCCGAGTGGGACGCGGGCTGCCGCTTCGACGCGCCGAACCCGGACTACCGTTGACGCCTGACGCCTGACGCCTGACGCCTGACGCCTGACGCCTGACGCTTCGTCGTGACGTTCATGCTGGTCGACGAGTTGCGCCTGCGTCTGGACGACCGGTTGGCGGCGGACAGCCTGGCGACCGCCGTCGGTGTCGCTGTCGCCCTCACGGTCTTCACGGCCTGTACGCGACTGCGCCGGGCCTGACGGTCCCCCGCGCCGGAGGGTTCGGTCGGAGGGCGGCATCAAAGCCGCGGGAAGATTGCCGGAACCAGGCAGTGTCGTGTGTGCGGGCCGGATGGAAATATGAGGTCAGCGACGGGGGTCGTGCGGAGCGGCGATGGATGCGGGCGGCCTGGTTTCCAGGTGTCGGCATTACGGGGTTACGGGGGTAACGGGGGTCGCCCTCCGCGAAGGACCAGGGACCCGGGTGGCTTCGCGGCCGCCCGGGTCCCTGGCCGTGTGACCTACCGGCCGGTCGCCGCCGGACATACGGGGTGTGGGGTCGGCAGTGTGGGGGCCGGTGAGACTGCCGTCAGGTGCACAAGCGTGCGGGAACCGGGCAATGGCACGCTCTCGTGCATGGACGGTGTCATGGACAGTGCCGCGGACGACGTGATCTGCCGCTGGGGTCCGCTGCGGATGAGCGGCGATGCGTACGGGCTGCGCTGCCGGACCCTGCTGCGGCGCTGGAGCGTGCCGTGGGACGACGTCGCCGAGGTGCGTGTGCACCTGAGGCACGTACGGGGGCGGCCCTCGCGGCAGGTCGGCGTGCTGCTGCAGGACGGGCGTCGGCGGCGGCTGCCGCTGCCGTGGAGCGGGACGCGGGACGGCGACCCCGACTTCGACGCGACGGTGGAGGCGCTTCGCGCGCTGCACCGCCGGCATGGCGGCACGCCGGCTACCGGGGCCGCCGAGGCCGCCGAGGCCGCAGACCCGGGTCCCGTCCCCGTCGTCTCGGACCGCACCGCCGGGCGTGGCCGGGCCGGGACGCTGACCCTGTGTCTCGTGCTGCTGGCCTGCGCGGCCGTGGCCGCGTTGTTCGTGCCGCAGGCCACGGCGCAGAAGCGGGCGTGGCAGGCGGCCGTTCCGTGTTCCGCGGGGGCGCCGGGGCGGGAGTGCCTGATCAGCGCACCGGCGGTGATCGAGCGGACCGATCCGCAGGGGCACCGGCAGCGCAGCTGGCTGTACTTCACCGGCGGCCGCCCGACGGAGCGGCTCAGCGTCGACGAGGAGGCCGCCCGCGCGTTCCGGGCCGGTGACCGCGTCGAGGTGACCGTCTGGCGCGGTGAGGTGAGGGAGGTCAGCAGCGACCGGCATGTGTGGCGGGAGCACTTCCCGGGCGGCGGGGAAGTCGCCGTCATCGCCACCGCCTGCGCGCTCGCCGCCGGCTATCCCGCCGCCCTGCTGCTGGTGCGCCGGCGCGGGCGCCGCCTGGCCGACGACGAAGTCCTCCCGTCGGCCCTCCCCTTCGCGGCCCCTCTCGTCGGAACCGCCCTGTGGCTGCTGCCCCTCGCCTACCGGCACCCCCTGACCGTGTTCTCCGACCCGGCCGCCCTCACCTGGGCGGCGGCGGGCTCGCTCGCCTCGCTGCTCCTTCTCACCTGGGCCTGGCACGCCACCCGCGTCCGCCCGCCCGGCCCGGCCGACCAGCGCTCGGCGCCGTCGGCCGGTCCGGCCTTCCTCCCCGCCCGCTTCCTGGAATCCACCGACTACAACCCCCACCACTTCGGCACCCACATCGCCCTCGGCGACGGCCCGCCCGCCGTGACCCCCGGCCGGGACCGCTTCGCCGCCCGCGCCATCCCGGCGGAACGCCTCACCCTCAAGGAGGTCCGCCGCGTCCGTGGCGCCGACGGCGACACCGTCTCCCGCAGCTGGCACATCGCGGAACTCGACGACGCGGGGCAACCGGTCCGCCTCGCCGCCGCCCCCGCCGACCTGACGCGCATCCTGAACGAGCTGCGGCTGACGCGGCACGAGGGAGCCAGTACGCGCGCCTAGCCGTATCGCCCTGTCCGGCGGTTGACCCCGAAGCCGCGGCGCGCGGCGCGCACATCTGCCGCGTCGTCACCACCCGCACCGATGCTCCACGCCCGGCTCCCGTGCGCGGAGGCTCCGCTCACCTGGGCCGACGAGCCGCCGCCGGATGCCCGCGATCCGATCCGCCCGGTGGGCCCTGGCGCGGCGCCGGTGCGTGGACCCACGCGGCGAGCCGGGTGCGTGAGGTGAGGGCGAGCCTGGTCAGGACGCGGGCCACTGGTCGGGGGCGTCGGGCAACCAGATCGGTCAGGGCTGGGGCGACATCAGGCGGATCGTCAGCGGCGGGAAGGGCGTCATCTACGCGGCTCGCGACGACGGGGCGCTGCTGTTCTTCCAGGACCTGAACCGCGACGGCACGCAAGGCCGGTCGGCCGCGTCGGGCAACCAGATCGGTCAGGGTTGGCCGTGAAATGGGGCGTTTGTCTCACCAGCGGCCGCCCGGAAGCCCCAATCAGCGGGCTTCTGCGGCTCACTCGGTGACACATTCGCTCCACACGCGACCGCCACTCACCTGAATACGATCACGTTAACGGTGGCGCCCACCCCTTCCCCCACAGCCGAGCCACAGAGTACGTTCCACCTCGCCGCCCCCCGCGCTTCTTCACTCTCGAAACTCTCGAACCAAGGAGAGCCATGGGAAGAGCCACGGGAAGAGCCGTGGGCAGGGCAGCGGGACGCCGTATGCGGGCGGTGAGTTGTCTCGCCGCCGCGGGCCTGGTCGCCGGTGCCCTCGCGGGTGTCGCCCACGCTCATGACGGCGCCTCCGCCGACGACGGCGGGATCGACAACGCCAAGGCCACTCACGATCACCACAGCCACCAGCACGGTGGTGACGAGGGCCACCTCCCGGCAAGCAGCGAGAACGTCCGGCTGGTCAGCAAGCTGGGCCTGAAGAACGTCGAGCCGGAGAAGATCGCCGACGTCGGGGTCTTCAAGGGCTACGCCTACCTCGCCGCCTGGGGCGGCGCGACCTGCAAGTACAACGGCGTGCACGTGGTGGACATCCGGAAGCCCACCGCGCCCAAGGAGGTCGCCTTCATCCAGGCGAAGGAGGGCAGCGCACCCGGCGAGGGCATCCAGGCCCTGCACATCGACACCCCGTACTTCAACGGCGACCTGCTGGTCAGCAACAACGAGAAGTGCAAGGAGCCCGCCGGCTTCGGCGGCATGAACCTCTACGACGTCACCGACCCGGCGCACCCGACCCCGCTCGCCGAGGGCGTCGGCGACCACACGGTCAGGGGCCAGGGCAAGAAGGACGCCAACGAGATCCACAGCGTCTACGCCTGGGACGCGGGCGACAAGGCGTACGCGGTGATCGTCGACAACGACGAGGGGCCGGACGTCGACATCGTCGACATCACCAACCCCAGGAAGGCGAAGGTCATCGCCGAGTACGACCTCGACGAGGCGTTCCCGCAGATCCTCCAGGACGCCCCGGCCAACCTCACCGAGGTCTTCCTGCACGACATGGTCGTCAAGGAGATCGGCGGCCGGCAGATCATGCTCGCCTCCTACTGGGACGGCGGCTACGTCACCCTCGACGTGACCGACCCGACCAAGGCCACCTACCTCGGCGACACCGACTTCGCGCTGCTCGACCCGGAGGGGCTGGAGAGCGGCCTGGAGGTGGCGCCCGAAGGCAACGCCCACCAGGCCGAGTTCACCCTCGACAACCAGTACGTCGTCGGCGCCGACGAGGACTTCGGGCCGTACGCCCTCACCGCCCGCAACCTCACCGACGACACCGAGGTCACCGCCAGCCAGGGCAGCAACACCACGCGGCTGGAGGAGGGGCAGACCATCACCGGCCCCTCGGTCTTCGCGGGCCGCGCCTGCGACGGCGACACCGCGGTCCCCGCCGGTGACCCGAACGCCGTCGACGTCGCGGTCGTCGAGCGCGGCGTGTGCACCTTCACCGAGAAGGTCGCCAACGTCGTCGCGGCCGGCGGCTATGACGCCGTTCTCGTCTTCAACCGCACCGGGTCTGACGCCTGCGACCAGACCCTCGGCATGAGCGTCGAGGGCGACATCCCGACGTTCGGTGTGGCGCCGCGCGGGCAGGGCTTCGCGCTCTTCGGGCAGCCGTACGACGACGCCGCCTGCGTCGCCGGGAGCGGCCCGGCCCAGCTGCCCGTGCCGGTCGGCACCAGGGGCGACACGCTGACCTTCTCGTCGTACTTCGACGGCTGGGGCTACGCGCACCTGTACCGCAACGAGAACGGCAAGCTGACGGAACTCGACACCTACGCCGTTCCCGAGGCCCACGACCCCGCCCACGCCACGGGCTCCGGCGACCTGTCCATCCACGAGGTCGCCGTGTCCCAGCAGAGGGCCGACCTGCTCTACTTCTCGTACTACGCGGCCGGTCTGCGCGTCGCGAAGATCGTCGACGATCGGATCGTCGAGGTCGGCCACTACATCGACGAGCACGGCAACAACTTCTGGGGCGCCGAGGTCTTCGAGTCGGGCGGCAAGGAGTACGTCGCCGCCTCCGACCGGGACCACGGGCTGTACATCTTCGAGTACACCGGCGGTGAGTGACCGGCGGACCTGACCGACCCCCTGGGCCGCGAAGGCCCAGGGGGTCTTCTCATGGGCGCGGCGGTGCCGCCGTGCTCCTGCGCCGTACCAGCCGTGTCGGTACGAGCGTCGTGCCGTGCTCGGACGTCCCGCGCCGCATCTTGCTGAGCACGCCCTCCACGCACAGCCGGCCCACCTCGGCGAAGTCCTGGTGGATGGTGGTGAGGGGCGGGAGGAAGGACGCGGCCTCGGGGAGGTCGTCGAAGCCGACGACGCTCACGTCCTCCGGGACTCTCCGCCCCCGCTCGTGCAGCGCCCGCAGCAGGCCGAGCGCCATCTGGTCGTTGGCCGCGAAGACCGCCGTGCAGTCCGGGCGGTCGGCGAGGCGCAGGCCCGCCCGGTAGCCGGACTCGGCCGACCAGTCGCCGCGTTCCGGCGGGGGCGGGGTCCGGCCGGCCTCGGTGAGGGTGGTGTGCCAGGCGTTGGCGCGGCGCTGGGCGGCGAAGGAGTCCTCGGGTCCGGCGAGGTGCCACACGGTGTCGTGGCCGAGGTCCAGCAGGTGCCGTACGGCGTCCCGCGCGCCGCCCGCCTGGTCGGTGTCGACGACGGTGTAGCGGTCACCGGCGTCGGAGTCGGCGACGACGACCTGGACGCCGGGCGGGAGGGAGACGGTCGCGGCGTCGAGGAGGTGGATCTCCATGATGACGATGACGGCGTCGACGGCGAGTTCGCCGAGGCGGGAGAAGGCGCCGTTGACCTCGTCCTGGGTGGGGACGGCGACCGGGAGGAGGGTGACGGCGTAGCCGTGCTCGGCGGCGGAGGTGGCGATGGCCTCCAGGGTGCGGACGTTGCCCATGGTGGAGAGGGAGAAGGTGATGACGCCGAGGGTGCGGAACTCGCCGCGTTTGAGGGCGCGGGCGGCGCTGTTGGGGCGGTAGCCCAGCTCCCGCATGGCGGCGAGGACCTGGCGGCGGGTCTCCTCGGTGACGCCGGCGTAGCCGTTGGAGACGCGGGAGACCGTCTGGGAGGAGACGCCGGCGAGGCGGGCGACGTCGGCCATGGACGCGCCCTGGCGGGGGCGGGCGGGGCGTTTTCGCGGACGCCTTTCGTCCTCGGTCACTGTCTGCTCCCAGGCTGCGCAACTTTCGGTCCGGACGACTCCTTGACCGTCGAGATGGGGCAAGTGTAGACATCACGCCACCGGATGTTTACGTAAACATGCCCCACCCGAAACACGCATGCCCAGCCCTCGGACACGAGCCTTGGAGCACTGAGATGGCACACCGCACCCCCACGAGACGGCTCCCCGGGGCCATCGGCATCACCGCCCTCGCGACCGGAACCCTCCTCGCCACCACCGCACTCCCCGTCGCCCACGCGGAGACGGCCGTCACCTCCGCCGTCACCGTCCGGCTCGACCCGTCGTACCGGACGGAGAAGTTCGAGGGCTGGGGCACCAGCCTGGTCTGGTTCGCCAACGCCACGGGCGACTACCCCGAGGAGATCCGCGAGAGGCTCGCCCAGCTCCTCTTCGGTGACGACGGCCTCGCCCTGAACATCGCCCGCTACAACATCGGCGGCGGCAACGCGCCGGACGTCAAGGACTATCTGCGTCCCGGCGGTGCGGTCGAGGGCTGGTGGAAGGCGCCCGAGGGCACCACGCGCACGGACACCGACTGGTGGAACGCCGACGACCCCGCCGACTGGAACGAGAACGCGGACGCCACCCAGCGCTGGTGGGTGGACCGCATCAAGGACGACATCACGCACTGGGAGGCGTTCAGCAACTCGCCGCCCTGGTTCATGACGGTCAGCGGCTACGTCTCGGGCGGCTTCGACGCCAACGCCGACCAGCTGAAGACGGAGTCCGTGGACGACTTCGCCGCCTACCTGGTGGGCGCCACCGAGCGCCTCGAGGAGGCGCACGGCATCGAGGTCGACACCCTCGACCCGTTCAACGAGCCGAACACCGGCTACTGGTCCACCCGGCTCGGCGCGGACGGCGAGCCCGTCGGCGGCCGCCAGGAGGGCGCCCACATCGGGCCCGAGCTGCAGCAGAAGGTGATCCGCGCGCTGGGCCCGGCCCTGGAGGAGTCCGACACCGACGCGCGGATCTCCGCGATGGACGAGACCAACCCCTCGATCTTCGCCACCAACTGGAACTCCTACCCGCAGGACGTGCGCGACCTCGTCGGCCAGATGAACGTGCACACCTACGGCACCGGCCAGCGCACCACCGTCCGCGACCTGGCCAAGGCCGCCGACAAGCGGCTGTGGATGAGCGAGGTCGAGGGCGACTGGGGCGACGGGCAGTCCTTCACGGACATGCGGCCCGGCCTCGGCCTCGCCCAGCGCATCGTCGACGACCTGCGCGAACTGGAGCCCCGCGCCTGGGTGTTCTGGCAGCCCGTCGAGGACTACGACAACATGAAGCCCGGCGGTGAGTCCGCGAAGGGCGGCAACTGGGGCGAGATCCAGATCCCGTTCGACTGCACTGCCTCGGACACCCTGGAGACCTGCCCGATCTACACGAACACCAAGTACGACACCGCCCGTAACTTCACCCACTACATCAAGCCCGGCGACCGGCTGATCAAGACGGACGACACCTCCAGCGCCGCCGCGCTCGGGCAGAAGGGCGACCGGGCGACCGTCGTCCACGTCAACAGCACGACCGGGGCGCGGGACGTCACCATCGACCTGTCGAAGTTCGGGCGCGTCTCCTCGCGGGCCACCGTCACCCCGGTGGTGACCAGCGCCGACGGCAAGCTCTCCCGGCAGAAGCCGGTCCGGGTCACCGGCAAGCAGGCCACCGTGACCGTGCCCGCCCAGTCGGTGACCTCCTTCCTCGTCCAGGGCGTTTCCGGCGTCGCCAAGGACGCGGCCGAACTCCGCAAGGGCCATTCCTACCGGCTGACCGGCGTCCAGAGCGGCAAGCACCTCTCCATCGGCGCCGACGGCACCGGCCTGGTCATCAGCAGCGCGGGCCAGGACTGGCGGGTGGCGCAGATCAGCGGCACGGACAACAAGAAGCGGTACGTCTTCAAGGAGACCTCGACCGGACAGCGCCTGGCCATACGTGACGGCAGGCTGGTCGCCGAGCCCGACGACACCACCCGTGACCGCGCCGCCCAGTGGATCATGTCCTCGACCGGCGACGGCACCTGGACCCTTGTCAACGCCGCCACCGGCCAACTCCCGGATGTCTTCGGCCAGTCCACGAACGACGGCGCGACGGTCGGAGTGTGGTGGCCCAACTCCGGCTCCAACCAGCGCTGGAGGGTGACGGCGACGACGCCGACCGCCTGACGCTCCACCCCCTCACGAGAACCGCCCCCCGCACGACCGACAGGCCGCGCAGGGGGCGGTTCCGTGCGCTGAACGGCGGCGGCCACAGGTCGAAGGCACCCGCCTTGATGCCGGCCAGGAGAGCCCGGCCGGCTCTTCTCCTGTCAGATCTTGGTCACCGGTTCCTGGAGTTCGGTGACCCACTCGTCGTGGTTGTCGGGGCATTCCAGGCTGATCTCTCGGGGGTAGCCCACCGAGCGGTAGCCGTTGGCGTCGATCCAGCGGCCGAGGGTCTGGACGGTGGGCAGGACGGTCTCCATCGAGCCGCGGTGCATGACGGTCGCCGCCTGCTCGACGGGCGGCAGGTCCACGATGTGTAGCCCGTCGTCCTCGCCGAGGGGCGCGGAGACCTCGACGCCCGCGTGGATGAGGATCCCGCCGTCCGGTGCGTCCTCGTAGTAGGCGACCCCGGGCCCGGCGGGGGCGATGCCCGCCGCCTCCAGACGCCGGAACAACTCGCCGTACAGCGGCTGGATGACCGGGCCGATGGTGTCGAAGTCCGGTGCCACGCTGGTCAGTTCGGCCACCCGCACGCTCGGCAGGCTCTTCAGTACGACATCGTTGCTGGGCATCTGCCCCTCGCTCTCGATCGAGCGGAGCCTCGCCTCGACCTGGGTCAGCCGGGCCGCCGCGGCCGTCATCGCGGCCTCCAGCTCCGCGCGTCGCATCCGGAGCATGGCGCGCAGCTCCTCGGTGGTCACCTTCTCGTCCAGGATCGCCTGGACCTGCTGGAGGGTGAACCCGAGGTCCTTGAGCGCGATGACGCGGTTGAGGCGGGACAGCTGGGCGGCCGTGTAGTAGCGGTAGCCGGTGGTCGGGTCGACGTGTGCCGGGTGCAGCAGACCGATCGCGTCGTAATGACGCAGCATCCGGACCGAGACGCGACCGTGCCGGGCGAAGTCTCCGATGGTGAACATGATGCTCCGAGTTGACCGCCTGACACGGTGTGAGGGTCAAGAACACTACTGGGATGCCCGGAAAGACCGTTCGGGATGCCGGCCTTGGCGCTGATCTCGCGGCACGTTGGGCGGTGAAGGTGCGTTCCATCTGCTTGCGGGGTGCCGCGCGGACGGGGCTCGGAGGAGTACGCGACGTGCATCGGCACGTAGTCGATCCGCCGTCCCAGGAACCTCGCCGTACGCATGGCCTCCGCCCCCACCCCGAACCCACCTCCATCGCATAACCGGCCACCATCTCGGGCCGCGCCGGAATCACCCGCCGTACGGTCACATCGATCGCCCTGCCCGCCACCACACCACCGTCATTGCACCGGCCGCCCGAATGCAGCAGGGCCACTCTGACAGGCTGGGCGCATGACGACGACACCGGACGGACGACCCATCCCGCCCCCCTACGCCGACGAGCGCGCCATGCTGGAAGCCTGGCTGGACTTCCACCGTGCGACGCTCGTGCTCAAGTGTTCGGGCCTCAGTGACGATCAGGTACGGCTGGCCGCGGCGGCGCCGTCGTCGATGACGCTGCTGGGCCTCGTCCAGCACCTCGCCGAGGTCGAACGGAACTGGTTCCAGCGTGTGTTCGTCGGCCAGGACGTGCCCCCGGTCTTCGGTGAGTGGGAGGGCGACGGCTTCGCGCTGCGGCCGGACCGAGGGCTCGACGAGGTGATGGCGGCCTGGCGGGCGGAGGTCGAGCGGGGACGTGAGATCGCCGCCGGTGCGTCGCTGGACGACTCCGGCCGTCTGTCCGAGAAGGAGGCGGGTCACGCCGGGGTTCCGGGGGTCTCCCTGCGCTGGATCATGGTGCACATGATCGAGGAGTACGCGCGGCACAACGGTCACGCCGATCTCATCCGCGAGGGGATCGACGGAGTGACCGGGGCCTGACCCTCGGGTTTCATCCCCCCTGTAAGCCGCCCGGGACACTGAAACCGCGCTGAAGCCCTCCTGAATCCCGCCCGCCGCAAGCTCTCCGGCATGACGACGACAGCGGTGAAGCAGGGAAGTGAAGGCAGCGCGATCGCGGCCACCGGGCTGCGGAAGGCGTACGGGGACAAGACGGTGCTCGACGGGATCGACATCCATGTGCCGGCCGGGACGGTGTTCTCGCTGCTCGGGCCGAACGGGGCCGGGAAGACGACCGCGGTGAGCATCCTGTCGACGCTGATCTGCGCCGATGGCGGCCAGGCGCGGGTCGGCGGGCACGATCTCGTCCGGGAGGCTCAGGCGGTGCGGGCGGCGATCGGGGTGACCGGGCAGTTCTCCGCGGTGGACGGGCTGATCACCGGGGAGGAGAACATGCTGCTGATGGCGGACCTGCATCACCTTCCCAGGAGGGAGGGGCGGCGGGTCGTCGCCGAGCTGCTGGAGCGGTTCGACCTGGTGGAGGCGGCGAAGAAGCCGGCCTCCACGTACTCGGGCGGGATGAAGCGGCGGCTGGACATCGCGATGACGTTGGTCGGCGCGCCGCGGATCATCTTCCTCGACGAGCCGACCACCGGCCTCGACCCGCGCTCGCGGCACACCATGTGGCAGATCATCCGGGAGCTGGTGTCCGGTGGGACCACGGTGTTCCTCACCACGCAGTACCTGGAGGAGGCCGACCAGCTCGCCGACCGTATCGCCGTGCTCAACGGCGGCAGGCTCGTCGCCGAGGGGAGCGCCGAGGAGCTGAAGCGGCTGGTGCCCGGCGGGCATGTGCGGCTGCGGTTCTCCGACCCGGTGGCGTACGAGCGGGCGGCGACCTCGCTGCGTGAGACCACCCGGGACGACCAGGCGCTCACCCTGCAGATCCCCAGCGACGGCAGCCAGCGTGAGCTGCGCGCCATCCTCGACTGGCTCGACGCGGCCGGCATCGAGGCCGACGAGCTGTCCGTGCACACGCCCGACCTCGACGACGTGTTCTTCGCCCTCACCGCCGCCCCCGCCCGGCCCGCCACGAAGGAGTCCCTCCGATGAGCTCGCTCACCCTCGCCGCCCGCGACAACCTCACCATGCTGCGGCGCAACCTCCTGCACGCCCGCCGCTACCCCTCCCTCACCCTCAACCTCCTGCTCACCCCGGTGATGATGCTGCTGCTCTTCGTCTACGTCTTCGGTGACGTGATGAGCGCCGGCATGAACGGCGGCACCGCGGACCGCGCCGACTACATCGCCTACATCGTCCCCGGCATCCTCATGATGACCGTGGGCGGCATCGCGCTCGGCACCGCGGTGTCCGTGGCCACCGACATGACCGAGGGCATCATCGCCCGCTTCCGCACCATGGCCATCTCCCGCCCCTCCGTGCTGATCGGCCATGTCGCCGGCAGCGCGATCCAGGCGCTGCTCGCCCTGGCGCTGGTCCTGGGCATCGGCGTGGCCATCGGCTTCCGGCCGAACGCGACACCGCTGGAGTGGCTCGCGGCGGCGGGCCTGCTGACGCTGGTCAGCGTGGCGCTGATCTGGATCGGCGTCGGCATCGGCCTGGCGTCCCCCAACGCCGAGGGCGCCAGCAACAGCGGGATGCCGCTGATGATCCTGCCGCTGCTGGGCAGCGCGTTCGTGCCGGTGGACGCCATGCCGGGCGGGTTCCGCTGGTTCGCCGAGTACCAGCCCTTCTCACCGGCCATCGAGACCCTGCGCGGCCTGCTGATGGGCACCGAGATCGGCACGAAGAACGCCGTCCTCGCCCTCGGCTGGTGCCTGGGCCTGAGCCTGCTGGGCTACTTCTGGTCCAAGGCGCAGTTCAACCGTGAACCGCGGCGCTGAGCTCCCGCAGGGCCGCCGCCCGCAACTCGTCCCGCCCCAGGGCGGCGTACGCCGACTTCGCCTCGGTGTACGCCGCCCCGTCGGCGTTCTCGGCGGCCTCGCGGGCCCGGTTCAGGGACAGGGCGGGGAACTGCCGTACGACCGGCATGCGTTCCGCGAGCGCCATCAGGCGTACGGCCGTGGTGTCGCCCTCGGCGAGCCCGGCGAAGCCGAGGGCCAGCAGGACCGTGCCGTACAGCGGGAGCGCCACCGGGGCCGAGGCGTCGGGATCGTCGGGGCCGTCGGACAGCAGGGCGCGCAGCCGGTCCCGGAGTTCGCCGGCCAGACCGGCCACCGGGGCGAGGCGGCCGCACTGCGCGTGGGCGGCCAGGGAGGCCGACTTCAGCTCCAGCGCCCAGGGCTCCACGAACGGGTCGTCGGCGTGCAGCCGGCTCGCCTCCCGCATCCGCTCCACCGCCTGGCGCCACAGCCCGAGCCCGACCTCGGACAGCCCCCGGGCCAGCGCGATCTCCGCCCGGGCGGGCAGCTCGGACGTGAAGACCTGCGCGGACTGCGGCTGCCGGTCCATGGCGGCCCGCCCCAGCCAGTACTCCGCCTCGTCGACCTCCCCGCGCTGCAGGCACGCCGTGACCAGGCCCCAGCTCACGCCGACCGAGTCCCACCAGTCACCGAACTGGTCGAGCGCACCGAGCGCGGCCCGCAGATGCTCGTACGCCTCCTCGCCCCGCTCGGTCTTCAGGCACAGTTCGCCGACCCGGCCGTGGCTGAGCAGCAGCAGGGTCGGATTGCGGAGCGTGCCCAGCGTGCCGACCAGGCGGCGGGCGCACTCCAGGGCTTGCTCCGTCTCGTGCTCGGCCTCCCACACGTAGCTGGCGACGCAGGTCGCGACGCCCGACAGCAGGGGCTCGTCGGCGTCGCAGAGTTCCCGCAGCCGGGTGTAGTGCGGCGGGTGGATGTCCGGGATGGTCACCAGGACCTGGGCGAGTGCCCGCAGGAGGGTGTCCGGCGGGGCGGGCGGCAGCCGGCGCAGGGTGACGAGCTGGCGTACGGCGTGCGGGCCGTGGCCCATGAAGAGGGTGCTCACGCAGGACGCGGCGGCGCTGCGGGCGGGCTCGACGTCCTCGGGTCCGGGGCGGAAGTGGGACAGCGGGCCCCCGGTCTCGGCGGCGAGGCCGGCGATGCGGGCGTAGTTGGACTCGGTGGCCCACAGACCGGCCAGGACGGCGGTGAGGGCCGCGGTGGCGGGGCCGTCGGCGCGGGCGAGCGCGTACCGCAGGGCGAGGACGAGGTTGTCCTGCTCGGCCCGGACGCGCTGCCAGGAGGGCAGCGGGTCGGAGCTGAACAGCACGTCGTGGTGGGTGCGGCCGAAGTCCCGCGCCCAGGCCAGGAACCGGTCGGTCACCGCCTCCTCCTCGCCGGCCTCGGCGCGCCGGGCGGCGCTGAACTCCCGTAGCGTCTCCAGCATGTGGAAGCGCACCCCGGAGGGGCTGTCGCCCACCTTGACCAGGGACTGGTCGGCGAGCTGCTCCAGCAGGGTCAGCGTGTCCTCGCCGGTGTCACCCGTGTTGCCGAGGACGTACTCGGCCGCCTCCTCGGTGAACCCCCCGGGGAAGACGGACAGGGCGCGCAGTGCCGCCCGGCCGTCCTCCTCCAGCAGGTTCCAGCTCCAGTCGACCACCGCGCGCAGCGTGCGGTGTCGCTCGGGTGCGTCGCGGGCGCCGCCGCGCAGCAGGGCGAAACGGTCCCTCAGGCGACGCGAGATGTCGTCCACGGACAGCACCCGCACCCGGGCGGCGGCGAGTTCCACGGCCAGCGGCAGCCCGTCCAGATGGGCGCAGATCTCGGCGACCCTGTCGGCGGGCAGGTCCACGCCGGGCCGGGCCGCCCGCGCCCGCTGCCCGAACAGCTCGACGGAGGTGGCGAGGGACAGCTCGGGCAGCGCGTACACGGACTCCGAGGTCAGGCCCAGCGGTGCCCGGCTGGTGGCCAGGACCCGCAGCTCCTTCGACCGCGCCACCAGGGCCCGTACGAGATCGGCGGCACCGGCGAGCACATGCTCGCAGTTGTCCAGCACCAGCAGGGCGGGGCCGGTGCCCAGCGCGCCGACGATGCCGCTCACGGCGTCCCCGCCGCCCGCGACGGCACCGACCGCCGAGAGCACCTCGTCGGTGACGTCGTCGTCGGCGGTGACACCGGCCAGCGGGACGAAGTGCACCAGGGGCTGCTCGGCCGCCCGGCTCACCGCGTGGGAGAGGCGGGTCTTGCCCAGCCCGCCCGGCCCTACGACGGTGACCACGCGGGCGTCGCGCAGCAGCCCGGAGACGGCGGTGACATCGGCGTCCCGGCCCAGCAGGGGGTTCGGGTCGTGCGGCACACCGTGCCGGACGGGCGCCGCGTCCGCGCGCAGCAACTCCTGGTAGAGCGAGCGGAGCCCGGGCCCGGGGTCGGTGCCGAGCTCGTCCCGCAGCGTGCGCCGGTAGGTGTCGTACCGGGTGAGCGCGGCGGCCCGGCCGGCGGTGGTCGCCTCGCAGCGCAGCAGTTCCGCCAGCACCTCCTCGTCGCGCGGCAGTTCGCGGGCCAGGTCGGCGAGCGGCGCCACGGCCTCCTCGTGGCGGCCCACCCGGGCCAGGGCGAGGGCCCGCAGCCTCACCAGCGAGCGGTGGGTACGGACCCGGTCCAGGCGCAACGCCACCACCGGGTCGTGCAGTTCCTCGCCCTCCCCGGCGCCCACGCTCCCGTCCCACAGCGCCAGCCCCGCCTCGGCCCGCGCCAGCGCACCCTCGTGATCCCCGGCCCGCGCCCGCTCGGCGCCCGCCGCCTCGTGCGACAGCAGCGCCGAGCTGTCGACCCGCGTCTCGTCCAGCGCCAGCCGGTACCCGGCCGGCGTGCTCACCACCAGCTCGGCCCCCACCTGCGCCCGCAGCCGCGACACCAGCACCTGCACCGCCTTGCCCGGCCGCTCCGGCTGCTCGTCCGGCCACAGCCCCGCCGCGAGCCGGCCGGTACTGCACCCGCCCCGCAGATCCTCGGCCAGCAGCGCCAACAGCCCGCGCAGCCGCGGCGCGGTGATCTCCCGCCCACGGCAGGCGACTCGGGACAGCAGGGTCAACTCGGTGGTCACATACGAAGGTTAGCCAGGCCCGCGGTGGGGAGGTCGGCCAGTTCGGCGGCGTGACTGTCGGTGCCCCAGAGGCTCGCGCCCCGCCATTCTGGGGTAACCGCACGTCAGACAGTCTCGGGGCCGCCCGCCCCCCCCGGATCGGCGTGGCTTGGGCGGGCGGCCGTCGGTGAGGGACCGCTGCCGGCCGCGTGGTCGGTGGCCGGTCAGGTGGCGGCGTGGGCGGGGGCTGGTCAGGTGGCGGCGTGGGCGGTGGCCGGTCCGGCGGCAGCGCGGGCAGCGGCACGGGGGCCACGCCAGGGACGTCGGCGGGAGGGCAGCCGCGCCGAACGTGCGCTTCATGGTCTCGTCGATCCGACGCCTCCGCGCGTCCAGGCGGTAGGTGCTGAGGGTCAGCCGCGAGCGGCCCGGTTCGGGAGGGGTTCCGGCGTTCATCGGGTCCACTCCTGGCGGGTGAGCGCGGCGCCCACCTCCACGGCTGCCCCGTCGGGGCCATGCCGCGCGGGCACGGTCATCTTGCGACGGCGGTTCACCGCGCCTCCCCCTCGGCCGGCGTATGGCAGGGGCACGGGCAGCGGGGCACCAGGACCAGGCCCCGGCCGTGGGGGAGCGGGACGTCCTCGGTCCGGCGGCACCGGGCGTGCAGGTCTTCGAAGCCGTCCTCGCGGGCGACCGTGCACTCGGCCGACAACCGGGACGCGTCGACAGCGTTGGGGGCGCTCACTGATCCTCGCCCCCGCTGGGGGCGGAGGAAAGGAAGGTGAGCACGTCCGGCACCTTCGGGATCTGCGGGGCACAGTCTCGGCACGCGTACACCGTGAACCCGGGCCCGGAGTTCTGGTGCACCTCCGAGACGACGACCGGGGTGTCGGTGATTGCGCCGCACCGCACGCACATCCGGACCGGCACCCGCCTCCCACGCGGGAACGTCCCGGAACCTTCACTCTGCCCGCTCACCCGGCCACCGCCTCAGCGACGACCACTTGCTCGAGCCGCGCGGCCAGACGCCGCCGGTGCTGCCACTCGGCCTGAGCGACGTAGAGACGGACCGGGCTCGCCTCGTGCCCATCGAGGGGCGCGTCGAACCTGTACGGCGAACGCTGAACAGGCAACTGCGGGACGGCCGTAGGGGACGCCCCCGGCATACGTACGGGGGTCTCGTTGGGGCGCGTACCCGCCTGACGTCTGCCAGTACCGCGCGCGAACACGTACAGCGCCCAGGCAAGCAGCGCAGAGATAAGGTTTTGCACGCCGAAGCTCCATTCTTCGGTAGGCCCCTGAGTGATCCCTCGCCCGGATCGCTCGGGGGCGTTCTGTTTTGCGTCACGACCAGCTTACGCACAGTCCGCACACTGTGCACAGTGTGCTTCCCAAAGTGTGGTGCGCGCAGCGTGCACAGA
This sequence comes from Streptomyces sp. NPDC018693, assembly GCF_044391385.1. NCBI lineage: Bacteria > Bacillati > Actinomycetota > Actinomycetes > Kitasatosporales > Streptomycetaceae > Streptomyces > Streptomyces sp. NPDC018693. Next base: position 577,425 of record NZ_JBIRZZ010000002.1, read on the forward strand.
GCATGAAGGGGTGATCTACGAATGGCAGCGGGTAGCAGACGACCTTGAACGCCGCATCCGTGCTGGGGAGATCCCGCCGGGTGGACGACTTGAGAACGAGCGGGAGCTGGCCGACGTGTACCGCGTGAGTGCAGGAACGGTACGCCGCGCCGTCCGAGCACTGCGCGAGCGTGGCTTGGTTGGGACCTTGCCCGCAAAGGGTTCCTACGTCGTTGACCCACTTCCGCCTACCGACGCTCCAGCGGGCGGCGAGCCCGGCTGACGGTCGCGTCCCGCCGGGGCCGGGTGGTGCGGTCCGGCGGCTGTTTGCTTCGTAGGTCACCGCGGTGTTCGGCCTGCGACCCGGGCGGCGAGAGGCCCGTCACCCCGTTCGGCTCGCTCTGGGGCGGGGAGTGGAGCGAATGTCGCACGAGGCGCCCGCTCCACCTCGCTCTCCCTGCCCTTCAGATGCGACATTCGCTCCAATTGTCGGCTGAAGCTGCGCCAATTCGAGTTACGTCACGGTCCCGGTCTTCGATCTGGCCGCCTGCAGCCTCCTTGCCCCGCTCGGGTTCCACCGCCTGAATCCAGCCAGCTGGCCAAGGGAGGGCTGCGAGTTCACCGCGGCGTGCGAGAGAATGTTCGACGATTCGTGGGGCGCACGCGGGAGACGATCCGGATGGTGGACCGCCGCATGTCGGCCCCACGCCCGTGGTATGCGCAGGACTTGGGGGAGCGGTGTGACGGGGTGGGACATCGACGTCGTCGGGGTGTACGGGGTTCTGTCGCAGTCGGGTGCGCAGGCGCGGAATCTGTCGGACACGGGTGTGGCGATGCAGGGGAATCTGGCGGAGGCGGCGTCGGCGGCGGGGACGATCACCAGCCAGTTGGGGCCGTACACGAGCACGGCGGGGCCGGTGGGTGCGGCGCTGGGTGAGTTCCTGCAGCGCTGGAGCCTTGATCTGCGCTATGTCGCGGAGCGTGCGTCGAAGTCGCTGAACGGGGCCGGTGAAGCGGTCGGCCATTACGTACAGGGCGACTTGGCGATGGCGGCGACCGCCCAGGCGGAGGCGGCGAAGGAACCGAGGCTGGATCTGCCGGGGGCGGGAGGCACCCCGGGTCTGCGGGCGGGGGCGCAGGAGTGAGCGGCGGGGCGGATCTGATCGACCCGGACGGGATACCGCACTTCATCGGGGACCTGTCCACGCTGGACACGGACGTGATGCTGCTGTCCGCGAACGCGGCGCAGTTCCGTGCCTCCGGCGGGAACGTGCATACCCTCTTCCAGGGCCTGGCCGCGTTCTACCGCGCCCCGGAAGCCCCGGACCTGTTCGCCACCACCCTCCCGGTGAAGACGAAGGCCGACGAGTTCGCCGGTGATCTGGAGCAGGTCGCCCAGGCCCTGTCGGACTACAGCTTCGCAGTGCAGCCGCTGATCGAGAAGCTGGCGGTGCTGAAGGCGGACGCGACCGCCTTCGTCAACTCGGTCGCGGGGGACGGTGACTGGCGCAAGGACCAGGACAAGGTCGACCGCAACAACGAACTCTGGCGGGACGTCAACCACACCGTCGCCGCGTTCCAGGCCGCCGAACTGGCCTGCCACAACAAGATCACCGCGCTGGTCGGCGGCACGGTCCTGACCGTCGACGACGGCACGCACGGCCCGGACATGTACGGCTACCGCGCCGAGGACCTCGACCAGGCCGGCGCGACCCCGTGGGGCCTGCCGGTGGAGCGGGAGCGGGAGGGCGTGGACTGGCTGCTGCATGAGGGCAAGCAGGTCTGGGACGGCGTCTGGGAAGACGGCGTGATCGGCACTTACCACGGCCTGAAGACCCTGGTCGGCGGCGACGGCTGGGACGCGGCCGGCCAGGCGTGGAAGAGCCTGGCCCAGGTCGGCACCGCCTCCGTCCTCACCAGCGCCACCCTGGGCACCTGGTGGCTCGTCCCCGCCGACAAACTCCCCGCCTGGCTGCGCGACTCCCGCACCGCCTACAAGGAGACGGTCAAGGGCTTCGTCGCCCACGACCAGTGGCAGACCAACCCCTCCCGCGCCGCAGGCCACGTCAGCTTCAACGTCCTGACCACCATCGCCGGCACCGAAGGAGCCGGCGCAGCGGCCACCGCGGCGGGCAGAACCGGCGCCGGAGCCCGCGCCCTGTCCGCCGCGAGCAAGGTCGGCAAGGCCATCGACCCCTTCACCTACGTCGGCAAAGCCGGCGAGGTCGCCTTCGTCAAGATCGGCGACACCTTCCGCGCACTCAAGGACCTCCACTCTGGAGACACCCTCAACCTGCTCCAACAGGCCGACGCCCTCCGCTCGCCCAAGGTCCCCGCCGACGCGATCCCCTTCCTCGACGAAGCCACCGGCAAGACCATCTACCTGACCAAGGAAGGCGACCTCCTCAACGCCGACGGCACCATCCACCAGCCAAAGGAACAAGCCCCGCACGAGCTCTCCGCGAATGACCGAGCTGCGGCCAACCCCATGTCCGACATCCAGTCAGGCGGTCGCGAGCTGGCAGGAGTCGGGGGCCGCGAAACTGAAGCCGCAGCCCGCGTGGGAGACAATCTTCCCCCTCGTGCCATCCACGACAACTCGGCCGGGAGCCACTCAACAGGCAAGACAGGGGACAGCGCTCCGAGGACCCCTGAGACGCCTGGCTCAAGTGGTGGCAGGGCACCGGAAGCAGGCCGCCCCGGTGAACAGGGCGCCGGAACCAGCACCGAACCCGACGCACCTGCCCACGGACACGGATCTGGTGAACCCCCTTCGGATTCCTCTCCCCACGGGCTTCCCGATCCGCACCGTGCGGATCCCTCCTATGGCGATGCACACAACATTGGTGATCAGCCCTCGCCGGACGGTTCTCATGCGGTGCCTGGTGGTGCTGCTGACGGTCCTCCTGGCATCGATCCGACCAAGTACACGAAGACGTCAATGACCTTGCGCAGGCTCATACAGGCAGAATGGAGCCGGAACAAGAAGCTGGAGTCCTTGAGGAACTGTCCCGTGCCAAGATGTCTCAGCAAGATCAGGAGCGGGTGCTTCGCTCTCTACGCAAGGACCCATACGGAGCTGGCGTGGCCGAGATGATCTCCCGTGGCCATCTCCGTGAGATTGAGGGCTATAAGAAGCTGCTGGATAGCTGCAAGCAGGGGCCGACAAAGGCTGACCCCAAGGGCATGGTGCCAGCTGCTTACATGGCCATGAGGATCGTCACTGACCTGATGGAACAGGGCACCGTGAGGGTTGGAGTAGAGCTCGACACGAAGACGTTCGATCTCGATGTCTACACACGGCACGCCGACGGTTCTATCGACTACGGATACCAGCTGAAGGACGTCGACACCGTCAAGGGAATCAAGAGAAACGCCGAGAAGGCCACCAAGCAATTGGCTTACGACGGCATAAATCATCGAGTGGCCGTCCTGGATGTCCATCAATCAATTACTGGGCTCACTCCACGGGTGTTCAGTGATGTTGAGTTCCAAGCGCGAAGGATGGGCGGGGTCTTCTTGCTGCGCTTCACCGATGGCTCTATAACCATCCCGCCAGATGGACCCACCTTCCCATAAGGAAAGACCATGTCGACATTGATGCGCGCACCGCGGGAACGTGGTTCCTGGTATTGGGATCTCTACGACTTTGCCGGTCCAGGGCTGGAGCCAGCCCTTTCAGTCGCAGCACGAATGTGCGATGTACTGGCTCGGTTTGAACTCCTTGCGCCCAGCGAACTCAAGTACTCCTGGTACGTCCTGGATGCTGGACCAACGGGCATCACAAGTATTCTCGATCTGGTGAAGCCGCTGGGAGACCCGAGCCTTCCAGAGCGAGTACGAGGCAGCCGTCCCGCTGGATATCCCACGGCCGATATCGCCGACATCTGTGTGCTCGGCAGCGGTAAATGGATCGACGTCAGCGGCCAGCCCCGGACTGAACCAGGGCTGGTCGACTTGTCCCTCTCTACGGCTCCCACTGGCCTCTCAGCCGAGCTTTCCGTGCACCACGACGTCTGGGGCTTGTACGACTTCGCGGGGCGACCGCACCCCGAGATCTTTCGAAACAACGCTCCACGACTCGCTGCCGCGCTGAGGGATCTCACTGCTCTGCTCGGCATGCCCCCCGAACCTGGCGAACCAACGTATTTCGGAGCGGCCACCGTTGATGGGCTCGCCGAACCAGACGCGGATGATCAGGGCATGGGCCCTGACTTGACCAACAGACTTTGACGGACCAGATCAGCGTGAACGAACAGACGGAACTCGCCCCTGGATCGACGGAAAACAACGCATGACAAGAGATGTCATCGCCCTCACCCCGAAGATGCCCGACAGCCGGTCGCTGCTGACCGCGCTGCACGCGGGTGGTCCCGATCTGGGTCTGGTGGCTACCGACGACGGTGCGGTCATCCAGCTGTGTACGGCTGCGGGACGTCCGCTGGTCTCGGTGGAGTCGCCGGTTCTTGTGCACGTGCCAGGCGAGGCCCACCGCCTTCTCGGGGATCGGGTGGCTGCCCCGGAGCTGCCGTTCTGGTGGACGGAGATGCGTGCCTCCACCGACGTTCCCGAGGCGATATCCCTTGCGGGATCCGTCTGCGGTCGGCTGACGACGCTGCTCGGTGGGACCGTCTGGCCGCCCGGAGTCGCGCACACCGCACGTGTTCTGGCCACCGCGGATGAGAACGACGAGGCAGCAGTCTCCGGCGGCGTCGACGCCCTGACCGACTCGACCGCCGTCGTCCTGGCGGACCGGCCGCTCCTCCCCCTCACCGCCTGGCTCTCCGGCACCCTGCGGGCCTCAGCACAGGCCAACCGTGCCCTGCACGTGGTCACACCTCCCCACACCCGCCTCACGCTGCCGCTGCGCGCGGCGCTGGGCGGGACGCCCAACCGCTGGGTGGTGCAGGACCCGGCAGGCGGGTACTACGACGGCCTGTCCGGCGTCCGACTCGCCTGGCAGAACGGTGCTTTCATGCCGACCGGCGCAACGGTCGCCGACGGCTTCGCTGCAGGAGCCGTGGCCACCCGGCAGCGGCAGCTCGCCCTTTCCTTCCGCACGGTGCATGCGCCGGACGAGCAACTCGTCCTCGGTCGCGCGTTGGAGGCCACCTGGCAGCACCTCACCGGTGCGCCGCCCGTCGGCTGGGGCACCGCTGAGCCGGTCAGCCTGCCCTGGTCGCCGCACCAGTTGACCGATCTGGCCCGCGACCGGGCCCCCGCCTCCACGCAGCTGATCGCCGTGGGCAGCGCTGACCGTCCGGCCATCGCCACGCAGCGCATCGCCCGTACGACGGCGGGTGTGGCTGAGGAAGTCACCCTCGCACTCGGCTACGACCGGCCGCAGGACATGCCCCTGGACGCCTTGGAGGCCCTCGCCGAGACCCTCACCGCGGAGCACGGCCTGACGACCATGCTCGCCACCGTCCGAGCGGCCCGCGCCGACCTGACCCTCCCGGCACAGCTGGAGGCCCCACCCCTTCCGGTCTGCTTCACCCTCGGCCCGCGTGACGTGCGCCAGATCGGCCTTACGCACGCCCTCCGCTCACCCATCGAGGCACAGCCCCGGCAACTCGGCTCACCTGCCAATCAGGCGCTCCACTACACCCTCGGGGACGGGACCGACCCCGAGGCATGGACCGCGTTCCAGAAACTCGGCGCGCATCTCAGGACCGCGCCCAGGACAGGAAGCGACCGCCCCTGACGGCGGTGACGAAGGGGCGGCCCTGACGCTGTAGGTCACCGCCCCCGGGGTCGCATGGCGCCGTCGTACACCGTCCGGTAGTCCGGTACGACGGCCCGCGCCCCCGGGGAGGTGCGCGCCACCTGGGCGAGGAACGCGGCCAGGTCCATCGACGGGTCCCGCACCGGCGAACCGCCCAGCGGCACCTCGAAGTTGTCCCAGTGGACGGGGACGACGACGCCGGGGTGATCCAGGGCGCGCAGCAGCCGGGGCACATAGCGGTGGGTGGAGGTGCTGGAGGGAACGGCGACCATCGCGAGGTCGGGGCGCAGACCCCGTACGGCCCGCTCGGAGAAGTCGCTGGCGCCCATGAGGAACGCCGACGGTCCGTCCTGCCCGGCGGTGACCTGGAAGGCGAGGGTGTCGCCCTCGGGCAGGTCCGCGATGGTGCTCGGGGCCGTGGCGGGCGGGGAGGTGAGCGTGCCCGGGGCGAAGTAGGCGCACTTCTTGTTGCGGCTGTGCAGGCTGGGCACCACCTCGACGACGATCCCGCCGAGGTCCAGCACCTCGCCGCCCTTCACCACGGAGATCTGCCCGGCGTCCACACCCAGGGAGACCAGCAGGTGGTACGTGGTCTCGGTGCCGATGACGCGGGCGCCGGTGCTCCTGGCGATGTGCGGTACGTCGGCGAGGTGGTCCCAGTGCGAGTGGCTGACGAGAACCACCTCGGGGCGGCCGATGTGCGCGTCGACGATCTCGGGCCTGCTCTGCAGCGGGGTGCGCGGATCGAAGGCGCCGTCGAAGAGGCCGGTGCTGAAGCGGGTCAGGTACGGGTCGAAGAGCAGGGTCCGCTCACCGACGTCGATACGCCAGCCGGACGTGCCGAGCCAGCGGAACGACACCGGGGCGGTGGTGGTGGCCGGGGTGGCGGCCCGGGCGTTGCCGGTGGCCGGGATCAGCGGGGCGGCCGCACCGAGCGCGGCGCCACGCAGCACCGTACGACGGTCGAGGCCCCCGGCGACATGTGTCTGGTGGGTCATGGCGTCAGCAGAGCAGGGCCCGAACTCCCCTGTCCAAGACCGGAATCGGCCCCCGGCGATATGCGAACGCATATCCGATCAGGTCAGCGCGGTAGCGCTGCCCTGGCCGCCACCGCGAAGAAATCCGACCGCGGTTCCGGCGGCCCGGCCGATCGCCGCGTCCACCGTGGCGCGGGAGGCGGTCAGGTCCTGTGTGCGGGCGAAGACGGCGATCGCGTAGCAGGCGCCGTCCGGGTAGCGGGCCACGCCGGCCTCCATGTGCAGGCCAGGCAGGGTGCCCGTCTTGGCCGCGACGGTGACGTCGTCGGGGAAACCGGACACGAGGCGATGCCGGAATACCTGGCGGCTCATCAACTGCCGTACCGTCGCGCACGCCTCCGGCGGGCCTGCGGAGTCGGTCCAGATCAGCCGCAGCAGCCGGGTGATCTCCCGAGGCGTGCTCGCCGTGGTGTGGCGGGGGTCCAGCACCGCCAGCCGCCGCTTGCGCTCGTCGGGGAGGGCCGGATAGCGGACGGCGAACTCCCGCTCGTCGCGCGCCCCGACCTCCGCGAGCATCGACTCCAGCAGATCGCGCGGCCCGCCCACGATCCGGGTCCGCTCCAGCCCGAGCTCCTCGGCGAGCAGCCGTACGGTGTCCAGGCCGACGCGGGCCAGCAGCAGGTCCGCCGCCGAGTTGTCGCTGACCGACATCGCGAAGTGGGCCAGGTCGCGCAGCGACAGCTCGACGTCGTCCAGACAGCCCGCGGTGCCCCAGCCACCGAGCCGGTCGGCCGCGGTCACCCGCACCCGCTCCCTCGGATCGAGCTGCCCGGCGACGACCTGCCGGGCGAACTCCAGCACCAGCAGCACCTTGAAGATCGAGGCGATGACCACGGGTTCGTCGGCACCCATGGCGACCTCACGGCCGGGATCCGCGACCGGTACGGCGTGCAACTGCCCCTCGGACCCGGCCTCGCCGAAGACCCGCCGGACACGCTCCTCGATCTCCTCGATCTCCTCGATCACCACGCACTCCCCCCGGCGACCACAGCCGCCGCCCCGTAAGGTCATCGCCGTGGATCTCCTTCGCCACCTGCGACTCTTCGTCACCGTAGCCGACGAGCTGCACTTCAGCCGGGCGGCCGAGCGGCTGGGCATGGCACAGCCACCGCTCAGTCAGGCGATCCGCCGGCTGGAGAGGGAACTAGGCGCGGAACTCTTCGACCGCTCACCGCGCGGCGTCCGGCTGAGTGCCGCCGGGGCGGCGCTGCTGGACGAGGCCCAGGAACTCCTCGCCCGGGAGGAGCGGTTGCGCACGCTGGCCCGCCGCGCCGCCGACGGCGGCCTCGGCACGCTCCGCGCGGGCGTCCCGCCGGACACCACGGCCGCCGTGCTCTCCGCGCTGCTCGCCGCCTGCGCGGAACACGCCCCGGGACTCTCCGTGGACCTCCAGGAGGTCACCACCGACGAACAGATACGACTGCTCTCCTCCGGCGGCCTGGACGTCGGACTCGTCCACCACCCCGTCGACACCACCGAACTGCGGCTCGGCCCCGAAACCTCCCTCGACCTGGGCGTCGTCCTCCCGCGCACCTCACCGCTGGCCCGCCTCCCGGAGGTCTCCCTCGGCGAACTCTCCGGCCACGACCTGGTGCTGTTCCCGAGGGCCCACGCCCCCGGCTGGTACGACAGGATCCTCGACGTCTGCCGCGCCGAGGGCTTCGTCCCCGGCCGCCTCCGGCACGCCTCCAACCCCGAGTTCCTGCTCGCCCTCGTCACAGCGGGCCACGGAGTCGCCTTCGACCAGGGCCCGGTGGCCCGCAAGGAACCCCGGGTCGCCTGGCGTCCCCTGACCGACCGCCCCCTCACCCTGCGCATCAGCGGCGCCTGGCCCACCACCCGCCCACCCCACCCGGCCGCCCCCCGCTTCAGCGAACTGGCCGCCACGGTCCTCTCCCGGAACCACACCGCCACCTCCCGCCCCGCCCCGGACGACGACACCCGCCGCCCGTGGTCGGTCGTGTACGGATAGGGCCTGCCCGGCGTGGCCTGCCGGACAGGCCCGTGCGCCCAAGGACGGCTCAGCGCTTGAGCGTGAAGGTGAAGTCGCCGGAGAGCTTCCCGCTCAGCCGGGCCGCCGAAACGAGCTTCCCGTCCGTGATCAGCCTCTCGACCTCGGCCCGCGAGAGACCGCAGCCCTCCGCGATCAGCCGCACCGGCCGTACGGGGATCCGGGCCGCGAAGCGGACCGAGACATCGATCACCTCACGGTCCAGGTGCTCCGGTCCGCCGGTGTCGAGGCGCCAGGCGTCGTCCCAGTCGAGGGCGATCCGATTACGGCGCCGCACGACCGGGTCCTGGAGCAACTCGGCGGCCAGCCCAGGGTCGTTGTCATGGAGCCGGTCCAGCAGCCCCGGTCGTACGGCGCGCACGTTCACGCGCTCCAGGACGGTGAGTTTCGCCGTGTCCCCGCACCCGGTGCAGAGCACGAGGAGCCAGGCGTCGAGGAGCTTGTGGTTCGCGTTGACGCGGAATCTGCCGTTCGCCCGGAAGCGCCCGGACGCGCACGCGTGGCAACGGCGGAGAACAGTCGGCAGGCAGGTGGGCATGACGACCCAGTCATTGAGCACAGAAGTACACCGGTTTCAGCGAGAAGTCCGCAGCAGGAAGCAGCGCGGCGCACAGGCGCGACGCGCGACGAATCAGCTCTCGGGAGGTCTCACACGGTGTACAACGGCACGTCCTTGACGTAGACGACTCGGTCCGGCAGCACGGTAACGGCGCCCGGCGGCGCGACTCCACCGGTTTTCGCACGCCCCGGTGGTCGCGGATGGCGGGCTGGGAGGACCGGCTCGATGATGGGGGCATGGATGTCACCGAGGTGCTGCTGCCCGGTGTGGGTCTGCGCTACGAGTTCACCAACCACCGGGGCGAGCGGGTCGGAGTGGTGGCCCGGCGCACCGGTGATTTCGAGCTGGTGGTCTACGAGGGTGAGGATCCGGACGAGGGCCGTCCCGTGCTGGAGCTGAACAGTGAGGAGGCGGACACGGTCGCCGAGATCCTGGGCGCCCCACGCATCGCGGAGCGGTTCGCGGACCTGACGAAGGAGGTGCCCGGGCTGGTGTCCGGGCAGGTCGAGGTGGGCGAGGGCAGCGCGTTCGAGGGACAGCCCCTCGGCGCGACCCGGGCGCGCACCCGGACCGGGGCGTCGATCGTCGCGGTGGTGCGGGGCGAGGACGTCATCGCCTCACCCACGCCGCAGGAGATCCTGCGGGGCGGGGACGTCCTGGTGGTGATCGGCACCCATGAGGGCATCACGGGCGTGGCACAGATCCTGCGGGGCTGAGCCCCGTGCGTACGCCGGTCACGCTGCTGCTGGAGCTGGGGGTGATCCTCGCCGCCCTCAGCGTCCTCGGCACGGTGGCCCGGCGCTTCACCCTCTCGCCGATCCCGCTGTACCTGCTGGCGGGCCTGGCCCTCGGCGAGGGCGGCCTGGCGCCGGTCCCGGCGGCGGGGCAGTTCGTGGAGACCGGGGCCTCGATCGGCGTCGTACTGCTGCTGCTGACGCTCGGTCTGGAGTTCACCATGACCGAGTTCGCGGCCGGTATGCGCCGGCACGTGCCGTCGGCCCTGGTCGACGTCGTCCTCAACGCCGCACCCGGGGCGGTGGCCGGGGTACTGCTCGGCCTGGACGGCGTCGGTGTCCTCGCGCTCGCCGGCGCCACGTACATCTCCTCCTCCGGCATCATCGCCCGGCTGCTCGCCGACCTGCGTCGACTCGGCAACCGGGAGACCCCGGCGGTCCTGTCGGTGCTGGTCATGGAGGACTGCGTGATGGCCCTCTACCTGCCGGTGCTCGCCGTGCTCGCCTCCGGCGGCCGCTGGTGGCAGGCGCTGCTGGGGGTGCTCGTCGCGGTCGGCGCCGTGATCGCCGCCGCGACCCTCTCCTACCGGTGGGGGCACCACCTGGGGCGGCTCCTCGCCCACCCCGACGCCGAGCAGCTGCTGCTGCGGGTGCTCGGTCTCACCCTGATCGTCGCCGCCTTCGCCGAGTTCGTCCACGCCTCGGCCGCCGTCGGCGCCTTCCTCGTCGGGCTCGCCCTGACCGGCCGGACCGCCGCCCGGACCCGCGCCGTGCTCAGCCCCCTGCGCGACCTCTTCGCCGCCATCTACTTCCTCGCGATCGGGCTGTCCGTGGCCCCGGCCGACCTGCTGCCCGCCCTCCCGGCGGCACTCGCGCTCGCCGCCGTCACCATGGTCACCAAGATCCTCACCGGACGGTACGCCGCAGCCCGCGACCAGGTCGGCCGCCGCGGCCAGTTGCGCGCCGGGACCGCGCTCATCGCCCGCGGCGAGTTCTCCCTGGTGATCGTCGGTCTGGTCGGCACCCTGCACGACACCCTCGGCCCCCTGGTCACGGCGTACGTCTTCCTCCTCGCCATCGCGGGCCCCGTCCTCACCCGCCTCGCGGCTCCCCCACCGGCGCCCCACGCGCCGTGACCCCGTCGCGAGGCCGGGCCTTTCGGACCAGCCATGACCGCAGCGAAGGTTCCACCTGCGGAAGCCGGGCTGTCAGGGGCGGCCGACGCTGTCCGGGGTCTCCGTGGTGGGCTGTGGGCCGGCCGTCGGGGGCGGGCTGCCGCGGCGGGCGGTCAGGCGGAGGGCCACGGGCTCGGTGTAGCGGGCGGTGAGGGGGCCGACGATCACCAGGATCAGGACGTACGCCGTGGCGAGCGGGCCGAGCGAGGGTTCGATCCCTGCGGTGACGGCGAGTCCGGCGATGACGATGGAGAACTCCCCGCGCGCGACCAGCGTGCCGCCCGCCCGCCAGCGCCCCTTGGGGGAGATGCCGGCGCGCCTCGCCGCCCAGTACCCGGTGGCGATCTTCGTCAGCGCGGTGACGACGGCCAGCGCGAGCGCGGGAAGGAGCACGGGCGGGATGCTGGCCGGGTCGGTGTGCAGGCCGAAGAAGACGAAGAACACGGCGGCGAACAGGTCGCGCAGCGGGGCGAGGAGGTTGTGCGCGCCCTCGGCCACCTCACCGGACAGGGCGATACCGACCAGGAAGGCCCCCACCGCGGCGGACACCTGCAGCTCCTGCGCGATGCCCGCCACCAGCAGGGTCAGCCCGAGGACCACCAGCAGCAGCTTCTCCGGGTCGTCGCTGGAGACGAACCGGGAGATGTGCCGGCCGTACCGCACCGCCGCCAGCAGGACGAGCCCGGCGGCACCGAGGGCGACGGCCAGCGTGACACTGCCCGCGGCGAGACCCGTACCCGCCAGCAGGGCGGTGATGATCGGCAGGTAGACCGCCATGGACAGGTCCTCCAGGACCAGGATGCTCAGGATCACCGGGGTCTCCCGGTTGCCCAGCCGACCGAGGTCGCCGAGGACCTTGGCGATGACCCCGGAGGAGGAGATCCAGGTGACGCCGCCCAGCACCACGGCGGCGACCGGCCCCCAGCCGAGCAGCAGCGCCATCGCGGCGCCGGGCAGCGCGTTCAGCGCGGCGTCGACCAGTCCGGCCGGGTACTGCGTCTTGAGGTTGGAGACCAGGTCGCTCGCCGTGTACTCCAGGCCCAGCATCAGCAGCAGCAAGATCACACCGATCTCGGCGCCGATCGCCACGAACTCCTCGCTGGCGCCCAGCGGCAGCAGACCACCCGTGCCGAAGGCGAGCCCGGCCAGCAGGTACAGCGGGATCGGGGAGAGCCGGAAGCGGCCGGCGAACCGGCCCAGCAGCCCCAGACCGAGGATGATCGCGCCGAACTCGATCAGGAAGACCGCGGAGGAGTGCACCGCGGATCACTCCCGCCCGAGTATCGCGGCGGCGGCGTCCACGCCCTCACGCGTACCGATCACGATCAGCGTGTCCCCGCCGGCCAGCCGGAAGTCCGGTCCCGGCGCGGGTATCGCCTCGGCCCGGCGCAGCACCGCCACGATCGACACACCGGTCTGCGTCCGCATCCGGGTGTCGCCGAGCAGCCGCCCGTTCCAGTGCGAGGCCGCCGCCAGCTCGACCCGCTCGGCCACCAGCCCCAGCGCGGTCGTCGACAGCAGGCTCGGGCTGTGATGCTGCGGCATCATCGCGTCGATGAGCGCCTCCGTCTCGCCCGACGTCAGCCGCACGGACAGCGCGCACGCGTCGGGATCGTCCTCCCGGTACGCGCTCAGCGTCCGCGACCCGTCCCGGTGCGCCACCACCGACAGGCGGCGCCGCTCCCGCGTGGTCAGGTCGTAGCGCACCCCGATCCCCGGCAACGGCGTACTGCTCATGCGTACGGCGCCCACGGCTGTCTCCTTCGCTGTTCGGCGGACCTCTGCCGCCACCGTAACGGCCTCAGCTACTCGGAATCGGTCTGAGTACCTTCGCTCTGTCCCGGGCCGGCGCGAACCGAAACGCTGGGGGCATGAGCCAAGGAGTGAAGCAACTCGTTTCGCAGGTGGGGTCGCAGCTGGGCTCGATCCTCGCGCTAGCCGTGGTGTCGTCGGCGCTGTGGGCCGCCTGGCTGGGCTGGGACCAGCACAAGGACGTACAGCCGGACGGCTCGGAGACCGGCCCCTACGACGCATGGCAGGTGATCGGCCTGGTCCTGACCCTCCTCCTGCCGGTGTGCTGGGCGGCGGCCCGGCGCCACTACGCGGGCGCCGTGCTCGGCACCACGCTCGGTCTGACCGCCGCCGCCTGGTACGACTGGTCGGAGGACTCCAGCGGCCTCTTCGTGATCGGCGTCTTCCTGCTGATGACGGGCACCTTCGTCGCGACCACCTTCATCGCCGGCCTGTTCGCCTCGGCTCAACGCGATGGGGGACGCCCGGTGGCCTGAGCCACCGTCACCCGTCGCCGAGGGCCACCGTGAGGGAGATCTTGACCGCCAGCCGTGTCGGCCAGTTCCGCCGAGGCGGGCTCGAGGGCGGTGCGGGCGCGGCCCGGGGTCTTTTCGTCGCCGAGGGCGAGGGCCGCGCGGGGGCCCCTGGAGCGAGCGCCTCCGGCAGCCCGTTGTGCGTTCGCCCGCCTCGACTGGACGGCGCACGAGATGCGGCAACTCGGCACTGATGGTGCGATGTCACCTCGGCATTCCCGTGCGCCGGTCAGGAGTACGGTGGGAAGAGCCGAGGGTAGGTCGTACACCGGCGAGAGGGTCGGTCTCGTCCTCGGCGCACGGTACGGGCCGCTCGGCGTGGGCGAGCCGTTCTCCCGGCCCGGGACGGGTACGCCGCATGACCTCCGAACCGCTGGATCTGCCGGACGAGCCCGCCGCCGACGAGGAGGGCCGGGTGGAGGTCCGTATCGTCTCGATGGATCCCGAAGCGGTCCGGACGGTCGCGGACGCGCTGCGGATGCTGTTCGGCGGAGGTGAGCAGCGCAGTTATCCGGCGTTCTCCTCCGGCCGGGGCACTCGTATGCACCTCACCCTCGACCCGGGCCACGGCGCCGGGCCGCTGCGCTCCTGGCTGGACAGCAGCAGACCGCCGGTCGACCGGACGCACCCCGACGAGCTCACCGATTCCGTGTCCGCCCACCACCGGCCGACGGGCCCGCCCACGGAGGACCTCCCGCTGCCCCCGCCCCCGGAGGACGCACCGGAGGAGCCGTCCTGACGCTACGTCCCGCCTGAACCGTCTGCGCGGCCGTTCCCGTTCCAATGGGCCTCGGCGAGGGCCAGCAGGTGCGGGGCCGACAAGGTGTTGCCCGGCGCCGCGGCGGCGGTCAGGAGCCAGGCGGCCGCTTCGGTGGGTTCACCGGGCGGGACGACCAGCAGTGCCCGGCGTCCTGCCGTGCCCCGGTCCAGGACGATGGCGTGGGCCTCGGTGTCGACGTCCGACAGGCGCACCTCGATGACCTGCCCGGGCATCAGCACCGTGGGCGGGGCGTCGGGCCAGGCCGCGGTGTCCACGCTCACGCGGGTCACCGTGCCGGGACCGGCTGCCAGGGCGCCGATCAGCGCGGGCAGCTCCAGTTCCAGCGCGTCGCAGCGGGGCCACCAGCCTCCGTGCAGCGGGCCGCGGCCGGCGTCGGGGGCGAGCGTCAGCCGGGGGAGCGGCATCCGGTAGGTCTGTGCCCCACCGCGGAACGCGTCCCCGGTGGGCCTTCCAGTGGTGTCCATCGAGCAGCATCCCGTCTCAGACAGAGCGGAGGCGGCCATGGGGCCGTGTGCAGGCCGTGCGGAGCGGTCTAGCTCAGTGTGGTGTCGCTCCAGGGAAGCGACGGGCGGGTGTGCGGGCGGGCCTGCGGGACCTCGTGGCAGGTGAAGCCGAGCCGGGAGAGGGCCCTGCTCACCTCGGCCGCGGTGAAGTCGCGGCGGTCCTGCTTGGTGATCACCTGGCCGACCTGCTTGACCGGGTAGACCTGGTCGCCGACGGTCACGCAGACACCGAGGGCGGGTTCGGGCTGGATGCCCTCCATGGACCGCTCGACCTCGCTCTTGATCAGGTCGAAGGGGAAACGGGCGATGACACAGCGCATGGTGCCTCCAGGGGCGGGGTGGCCGAGGGGTCAGGGGCGGTCGGGGGTGGTGGAGGTGCGCCGGGGGGAGCGTCCGCGGCCGGACCCGCGGGTGCCGGCCCGCTTGGCCTGCCCGCCGGCCCGGCCGCGTCCGGCGCTTCCGGCGCGCCGGGGGCGTTCGGGGGTGGCCGGGGCGGCGACCGTGACGGTGACGGGCACTCCGGAGGGCGTCCGCGCGCCGGTGATCCGGCTCAGCTCGGCCTCGCCGGGGCGGACGCGGGTGGTGCGGGGTGCGATGCCGGCGTCGGCCATCAGGCGGTCCACCGCGCGCCGCTGGTGCGGCAGGACGAGTGTGACGACGGTGCCGGACTCGCCGGCCCGGGCGGTACGGCCGCCGCGGTGCAGGTAGTCCTTGTGGTCGCCGGGCGGGTCGACGTTCACGACGAGGTCGACCTGGTCGACGTGCAGGCCGCGCGCGGCGACGTTGGTGGCGACCAGGACCGTGACGTGGCCGTCCTTGAACTGGGCGAGGGTCCGGTTGCGCTGCGGCTGGGACTTGCCGCCGTGCAGGGCGGAGGCGCGCACACCGACCGACAGCAGGTGCTTGGCGAGTCGTTCCGCCGCGTGCTTGGTGTCCAGGAACATGATCACGCGTCCGTCGCGGGCGGCGATCTCGGTGGCGGTGGCGTGCTTGTCGTCGTCGTGCACCTGGAGCAGGTGGTGCTCCATCGTGGTGACCGCGCCCGCGGACGGGTCGACCGAGTGGACCACGGGGTCGTGCAGGTAGCGGCGCACCAGGAGGTCGATGTTGCGGTCGAGGGTGGCCGAGAACAGCAGCCGCTGGCCGTCCGGGCGCACCTGGTCGAGCAGCGCGGTCACCTGGGGCAGGAAGCCCATGTCGGTCATCTGGTCGGCCTCGTCCAGGACGGTGACGGCCACCTGGTCCAGCCGGCAGTCGCCCCGGTCGATGAGGTCCTTGAGGCGGCCGGGCGTCGCGACGACCACCTCGGCGCCGCCGCGCAGCGCACCGGCCTGACGGCCGATCGACATGCCGCCGACGACCGTGGCCAGGCGCAGGCGCAGGGCCCGTGCGTAGGGGGTGAGGGCCTCGGTGACCTGCTGCGCCAGTTCCCGGGTGGGTACGAGGACGAGTGCGAGGGGCTGACGGGGTTCGGCCCGTCGGCCGTCGAGGCGGGCCAGCAGGGGGAGGCCGAAGGCGAGGGTCTTGCCCGACCCCGTGCGGCCGCGGCCCAGGACGTCCCGGCCGGCCAGCGAGTTCGGCAGGGTCGCCGCCTGGATCGGGAAGGGCACGGTCACGCCCTCGGCGCGGAGCGCGCTCTGCACCCGCTCGGGGAGATCGAGGTCGGCGAACGCCTCCACGGGCGGCAGGGCCTCCGTGCGGGTGACGGGAAGGGCGAACTCGGCGCGCGGCCTTCCGGATTTCACCGCCGTGCCGTTCTTTCGCGCCGTGCCGTTCTTTCGTGCCGTTCCGGATGTGCGGGTTTTTCTGCGGTTCAGGGAGAGCCCCTCCTCGATGCGTGCGGCACGTATCGAGGAATTCTCTTCGGCGGTGCGGAGCCGCGCGAGAAATTCGCAGGAATTGAGCCGAAGGAAATGAGAACGGGCTGGGGCCCGCGCCCCAAGAGCGCGGGCCCCAGCCACGTGGTCTGCGTCAGCGTCAGGCAGGAACGATGTTCTCGGCCTGCGGGCCCTTCTGGCCCTGCGTGACGTCGAAGGTCACCTTCTGGCCCTCCTGAAGCTCGCGGAAGCCGGAGGTGGCGATGTTCGAGTAGTGGGCGAAGACGTCGGGGCCGCCACCCTCCTGCTCGATGAAGCCGAAGCCCTTTTCCGCGTTGAACCACTTCACGGTGCCAGATGCCATATTGAATCTCCCTTGAGGGGGCAGTGCCGGGATCCGCACTGTACGGACCCGAGTCGCCGCGATGATCACCCCGAAGGAATCTTCGGCAATCAAAACTGCAACAGTTATCACGGTAACACAGCCCGGCTCGGGATGCCCGCACTTTTCCCAATTCTCGCCTGGCGGGGATATGAAAACCTCGCACTCGCCTGTCCGTAATCCTGCGATGGCCGCGGCAGATATTCGTCGGTTCAGGCGCGGTCGCCCGCACCCGCGTCGCCCAGTCTGCGGCGCATCTCCTCGTTGAGGCGGAGGGCGTCCTCCAACTGGTCCTCGAGGATGATGATGCGGCAGGCGGCCTCGATGGGCGTGCCCTGGTCGACGAGTTCACGGGCACGGGAGGCGATGCGCAACTGGTAGCGGGAGTAGCGGCGATGGCCGCCCTCCGAACGCAGCGGAGTGATCAGCTTCGCCTCGCCGAGGGCCCGCAGGAAGGCAGGCGTGGTGCCGAGGATCGCGGCGGCGCGCCCCATGGTGTACGCGGGGTAGTCGTCGTCGTCGAGGTTGCGGGCGGGGGAGTTCTCGGCCGGCATGGCGCCTTCGTCTGGGGGACAGGGCGGGGGCAAGGGGTGCCCTGGTGCTCCCAACCCTAACGTCGGCAGAGGCGAAGATGTGGCGTTGCGCTGACAGATTTCTGTCCGCCCGGAAAGGGAGCCGGAACCCGAAGCGGGAGGGTGCGCGCTGTGGGGCGTGTCACCCTCCCGCCGCTGGGCTCAGCCCTTACGGCACCTGCTGAGGTCGATCCGCACGATCTGCGGGTCGTGGTCGCTCGCCTGGTCGGCGAACTCGGCGTTGATGTGCACGATGTCGTAGTCGAAGTGCGTGACGGCCGGGCTCGTCAGGATGTGGTCCAGGGTCTGCGAGTTGCCGTCGTAGACGTAGGTGTAGCGCTCGGCGGCGGGCAGGGTGGTGACCAGCGGGCGCAGCACACCGCCGTCGGTCAGCGTGGTCACCGTCTGCGAGAACTCGAAGTCGTTGAGGTCACCGAGGACGACGGCCTTGGCGTTCTTGTCGGCCGCGAGCAGCGACTTGACGAAGGTGTTGACCTCGGCGGCCTGCTGGTGCCGCTTGGTCTCCGAGCCGCGGGTCGGCTCCTGGAAGCGGCCGTGCAGGGGCTGGTCGCCGCCCTTGGAGCCGAAGTGGTTGGCGATCACGAAGACGCGCTCGCCCTGGAAGACGAACTCGCCCACCAGCGGCTTGCGGCTGCTGCCCCAGGCGTCGCTCGTCGGGTTGATCCGGCCGGGGGAGTGCGTGAGCTGGGCGCCCTTCTTGGTCTTCACCACGCCGGTGCTGGTGGTGGCGTCGCCGCCGGGCCGGTCGGTGAACGAGACCCGCTCGGGGTTGTAGAGGAAGACCAGGCGGATGTTGCCGCCGGGCTCGCCGCCGTCCTTGTTGTTCTCGGGTGCGACATAGCGCCACGCGTAGGCGGGCCCGCCGGCCGCGCGGATGGCGTCGGTGAACCGGGTCAGGGTGGCCTCGGCGGTGACGGTGCCGTCGTTCACGGGGCCGTTGTCGTCCTGGATCTCCTCCAGGGCGACGATGTCGGGCGAGCTGAGGCTGACCGCGACGCCCTCGGCGAGCCGGTCGAACTTCTCCTGGCTGTCGCGGGCGTCCAGGTTCTCCACGTTGTACGTGGCGACCGCCAGCTCCCTGCCGCGCTGCCGGCGGGTCACCTCGTGCTGGAGCCCGCCGTCGACCAGCGTGCCGAGCCGGGTGGCCTGGAGGTTGTAGCCGCCGAAGTGGGAGTAGTCGAGCGGCCCGCTGGTGGTGCCGGACAGCGCGTCACCGACGTTGGCGACGGGGAAGGCGCTGGTGGTGTCGAGCGACATCACCTTGATACGACCGGTGCCCTGTCCGTCGTACGACGAGTACAGGGTGCCGCCGCGGGCGCTGGGCGTCTCCTCGGGCTTGGCCGTGACCCACAGCTCGTCGTACCGGGTGGTCGCGCCGACCACGCGCGCGTCGGAGACCTCGACCCGCATGCCCTCCAGGGACTCGTAGAAGTCCAGGGCGTAGACGGCCGGTTCGAGGGCGAGCGTGTCGATGCTGCCGCCGCCGGCGGTGGGCACGTACGCGTCCGGGACGGTCGTGTCGTCCAGTACGACGGCCTCGGGCAGCGGGTTGCCGCTGGACAGGACGGTCTGGGTGGGGCCGGTGATCTCGGTGACGGACTGGCTGGTGCTGCTCGGGTAGTACTCGGTGACCTTGCCGCTCACCAGGACCGAGTCGCCGACGGCCACGGTCGGGGCGGCCGAGCCGGTGTAGACGAACACGGCCTCGCTGGTGCGGGCGTCGGCGTCGGCCTGCGGGTCCTGGATCCAGTAGCCGCGCGAGCCGGTGGTGCGCACGCCGGTGACGATGCCGGGCACCCGGGTGACCGTCTGCCCGGCGAGCGGGGAGAGGCGGGTGGTGCCCTGGATGTCGCGGACTCGGACGGTACCGGGCTCGGTCGAACCGCCGCCGTCGCCGCCACCGCCGTCACCGTCGCCGTCCCCCGAACCCGGGGTCTGCCCGGCCGAGTTGACCGGGGTCGGCGTACCGGCGGCGAAGTCCGCGGCGTTGTCGTCGGTGTCGGCCAGGGAGGCGGGGCGGGCGACCGAGGCGGTGTTGGAGGCGCCGGCCGCCGGGCCGCCGCCCTCCCGGACGAGGGCGCTGCCGTAGCCCACCAGGTCGACGATCCGGCTGTCGGCCGCGCAGTCCGCGGCGGTCTTGCAGGTCAGCGCGGTGGTGCCGGAGACCAGGGCGACCGTGCCGCTGCCGGCGGCCATGGCGATCGGGCCGGTGGCGTCCGGCGTGGGCAGTGCCGTCGTACCGCCGGTCCCGGCCGCCTCGGCGACCAGGTACCGGCCGCCGGGAGCGATCGACCCGTCGAGCGCGGTCACCTGCCACTGCGAGGAGGCCGACGGCGAGCCCGGCAGGTACTGCACGCTGAGGCCCGACAGGTCGTAGGCCGCCGAACCGGCGTTGCCGAGCTCGATGAAGTCCCGTACCAGGGTCGCCCCCGAGTTGCCCCCGCCGCCGTACACCTCGGCGATGACCGCGGTGGCGGACGGCGCCGCGTACGCGGCGGGCAGGGCGGTGAGGGCGAACGCGCTCGCCACACCCACGGATATCACCGGGTATGCGGCGCGGCGCGCACGGCGTCTGCTTCCTGCGGATGTTGACACCTGGCGGTCTCCTCGTGCGTTGGTTCGGGTACGTCGTCGTACGGGTGTGGGGGGAGCCCTGGTGTGGGGGAGTCGGCTCAAGTTACGCGCGTAGAGACCGCGTCGCCAAGAGCCGGTAGGTTAATTTCGGGGAACGAAGTGCCCTGGCCCTAGGGCGTGTCGCCGTCCTGGACGTCGGCCGAGGACCGCTCCGCCCGCCGGCGCCGCCAGGCGAGTGCGAAGCCGACTCCCGCCAGCAGGGCGGGGAAGGCCAGTTCGGTCGCCAGGGAGGCCAGCCAGTCGGGGTTCAGCTGCCGGGTCATGCCGCTGGTGTACTGACAGGTCGCCTGTGGGGGGAAGAAGCTGTACTCCAGGGTCTTCGGCGCTTGGGATCCCCAATCTCCGCCCGCCGAACAGACCGACGACGGCCCCGTGAACAGCTGCCATCCCGCCAGCGCGTAGAACATGAGGAACACGGAGCCGGTCACGAAGAACGCCGTCCCGGTGCGGCGCAGTTTCTCGGTCCGGCTCATGGGCACCACCAGGTCGCTGCCGAGCGGCGGATCGAGGCACTCCGCGACCAGGGCCACGAACAGACAGACCACCAGGACCACCAGCGAGGCCCAGAGCAGGAAGGCGAGCACTCCGGATCCGCCGACGGACGAGACCTCGCCGCGCTCGAACTCGCAGATGGTGGCCGGTGGGAACGCCTCATTCCGCGTCCGCAGCAGCCTGCCCGGTCCCCGCGTCATCCCGTGCATGCAGCGCTCGTCGAACTCCAGCATGCCGAAGCCGGCGATCGCCGACCCGGCGATCAGGACGCAGAACGACACCGCCGCCGCGATCCACAGACCGTCCGTCCGATAGCCGCCGTGCGCGCGTATGTCTGGCATGCGCGCACCGTAACCGATCGGGACGCGGCGCCTGACGGGGGACACTTCCGCGCACACCGTCAGGTCGGTGCGGCGTATGGCTGCCTCATCTTGAGGACACCGTCTCGGACGGAGTGGCGTTCCGGCCCACGCGGGCCTCGAAGCACTCCTGTTGGCCGTCGGCCGCCGCGGACCGGAAGCAGGCCCGGATCGTGCCGCTGGGACGGACGGCCGTCATCGCGGTATAGGTGTAGGTCTCCGCGTCGTCCTGGTCCTCGACGCGCACGTACTGTGCCGCGCCGTCCGCCGTGACGTCCAGCCGGTCGCCGATCCGGGTCCCCCACATCCGGGCCCAGCCCGCGCCGCACTTCTCGCTGTAGCGCAACTCCACGTGGGCGCCGGTGGCGGTGCGGTACGTGGCCAGGGAGTCAGGGCTGATGCCGCAGACCAGGCTCATCGGGTCCCGGCCGTCGCAGGCGGCTTCGTGGCATGGGGGGACGAAGGAGTACGGGGCGGAGGCGGACAGGGGTTCGCCCTCCGCGACCTTCCGGTCCGGCGGCAGGACGAGGACCAGTGCCCCGCCGCCGACGATCACGGTGTACGCAGACGCCAGCATCACCAGGAGCCTGCCTCTGCCGCCGTGCCTCCGTCCGGTCCCGGAGGACGGCGGTGACTCCTGTGGATCGGGCCGCGGCGCATCCGCGGTGGGGGCAGGAGCAGGGGCAGGGTCGGGGGCCGCCGCGCGTCCGCGCCAGTCCGACTCCGCGATCTCCCACAGGGCCAGCAGCCGGCCGTCCGGTTCGTCCGCGACCCGGCACAGTTCCTGTACGGCCTGACGAGGGGGCAGGCTCCTGCCGTTCAGGTAGCGCTCCCACGAGGACTTGCTGTACGACGTCCGCTCCGCCAGCGCCGCCAGGCTCAGACCCGTACGGGCCCGCAGCTCCCGCAGCGCCGCGACCAGCCGGGTGCGCTCCCTGGTCACTTCGCCTCCCGCAGGGCCTTCCAGGTGTGCGGGCCGATGACACCGTCCACGACCAGCCCGTCCCGAGTCTGGATGTCCTGGACCGCACGCTGGGTCTTCGGGCCGAAGACGCCGTCGATCTCGCCCGGCGAGATGCCCGCCCGGCGCAGCAGGCACTGGGCCTCGGCCACTTCGGGCCCCACGTGGGTGTACGCCAGGATGGTGTCCTTGGTGCGGCTGAGGCCCGCGTACCAGAGGCCGTCGTGCTGCTCCAGCCGGCAGGTGTAGACGACCGGTATCAGGGACTCCGACATGGTGGCCGGGGCCGTCGCGCTCCCCTCGGCGCGCTCGCGCTCGCGCTCGAGCTGGGCGCGGGCTTCGGCGAGCTGAACGGCCAGCACGAGCACCGCGGAGACGGACAGCACCAGGGCCACCGCCCCCGCCGTGATCGCGGCGCGCAGGTGACGTCCGTACGGCGGCTGCTGCGTGGGCGGGTGCGCCGGGCCGTTGTCTCTCTCGGGGATATCGGTGTCGACCGCGCTCGCTTCCGCCCAGCGCTCGGCGGCGATCTCGTGCAGCACCAACAACCGGTCCGGATCGTCACCGCAGACGCGCGCCATCGCCTCGACGGCCTCCCGGGGCGGCAGTGACATGCCGTTCAGATAGCGCTGCCACGACTTCGCGCTGTACCCGGTCTTGGCGGCCAGCTGACGTGTGCTCAGTTCGCTGCGGTCCTTCAGTCTGCGCAGTCGCACGATCAACTGATGGACGAGCGGATGCAGTTCCGCGGGCAGCGCTTTCCAACGCGACATGCTTCCCCCGATTCGCGTTCGGGACCGCTGGTCCGGCCCCCCTGTGTCCCGATCTCATTCTGCATCGACGGCCACGGCAGTCACGGGGCGGGGCCGAATTCGGCCAACCCCCGCTTCAGGCCGTCCCGCCACAGGGACTTCGCGGGCGACATCGATGCAGGTCAGTGCACGGGACATCCTGGGACGAGGCCACTTCAACGTCAACTGTGGCCGAACATCGCGCCAAACCCCCAGTCTCGTCGCGGAGTCGGCCGGTGCGGTCGGCTCCGTCCATGCCACCTCACGGGAAGTGTTCCAATGAAGCTGAACAGAAAGCTGGCGGCGACCCTGCTCACCGTCGGACTGGCCGCGGGCTCGACCATGCTGACGGCTCCGGCCGCGTCCGCCGTGTCCATGCACGGCTGCAGTTACCCGAACGTGTGTCTGTACGACGGCTCCTACCAGAGCGGCAGCATCTTCTTCCGGTTCCAGGGCACCGCCTACCAGAACCTCCCGGTCAGCGGACAGAACCGAGCGGACGCGGTCGTCAACACCCGCAACGATGACTCCGTCTGGCTGCTCGACACCGGCCCCTCCCCGGACGCGTACATCTGCATCCCGCGGAACACCGCCGTCAACCTCGGAAACTACGCCCATCCCAGGGGCGGCACCTGGGCGAACCACGTCGACACCGTCAAGATCTGGGGCGACCCCGACACCGGGACGTGCAGCGGCACCCTGCAGGTGCAGCAGGGCCGTGTCCCCGACGGCTGGCGCCCCTGACACACGCGAGCCGGCCCCGGCAGGCCGCCGAGTCGACGCTGACCACGCTCCCGTCGATCCGACCCGCGAGGTCGGCGTCGGCCGGCGGCTCGCGGAGTCCGGCGCCTGCCCGGCTCACGCCGGGTTGGGATTGCTGCCGCAACCGTTGTCACGATGAGCCCGGAGGCCGCCATGAGGGTGGCGACGGCGAAGCCGACGTCGCGCCAGAGGCGGCAGACGCCGACTGCGCGGGCTCACCGGGCGGGGGCCCCGCACCGGCGCGCCGGGTGATCACCGCCGCTGGCCGACTTCGGCCAACCCGGGCATGGTGACACGGCGTGGAACGATTCGGCGCCGGTCGGCGTCGTCCCTCTCCAGGGCACGGTGGCCGTGTCCTGGAGAGGGGTGGGCGCACATGGGTGAGTACGCCAAGTGGACACGGCGGTTCGAGGAGGAACGGGAGCGCAGGGACGCTCAGGGCGACCCGGACTGGGAGCAGGGGGCGACGCTGCACCCGGCGGTCCGGGCCAGCGTCCAGCGCTTCCAGGTCGGCGAGGACGGTGACGGCGCGAACCTCATCGGCAAGGCCGACCAGGCAGGCGACGCCGACTACGCGCGTGCGGTACGGCTCTTCGTCGCCGAGGAACAGAACCACGCCCGGCTCCTCGCCCGGCTGCTCGCCGCGGGCGGCGCCCCGACGCTGACCGGCCACTGGACCGACGCGGCTTTCGTACGGCTACGACGCCTCATGGGCCTGCGCATGGAACTGCTGGTCCTGATGATCGCGGAGGTCGTCGCCCTGCGCTACTACCGCGCCCTGCGCGACGGCAGCCCCGACCCGCTCACCTCGGACGTGGCGTCCCGCATCCTCTCCGACGAGGAACGCCACGTCCCCTTCCACTGCGGGCGCCTCCACACCTCCCTGACCGAACTCCCCCGCCCCCTGCGCCGCCCGGTACTGCTCCTGTGGCAACTCCTCCTCCTCGCGGCCACCTTGGTCGTCGCCGCCGACCACGGCCGCGCCCTGCACCACCTCGCCCTCCCCCGCCGCCGCTTCATCACGGACGTCATGTCCTCGTCCACGTCAGTCGTCTCCGCGGTACTGACCCCTCAACCGGACGCGTGGTCACCGCTCGACCGCTGACCAGGCAGGTGCCAGAGCGTGCCGTCGGCCAGGTACCAGGCATAGGCGCTCCCGTCAGCCTCCCGGGCGTAACCGAACCGGTCCTGCTCAGGCCGCCCAACGCTCGCCCACCACTTCCAGGCTGCCTCGGCTGCCTTCCACAGCCCGTCGTGATCGCCGTACGTCACGATGCCCGCGCCTTCCCCACTGAGTGGCACGCGCGCCCACGAGCCGTCGTTCCGCTGTAGCTGGAGCGCCATCCCGTTCTCGTCGACGTGGTAGACGAGTTCGGTGCCGGGCAGCTGGAAGGCGAGCACCAGCCGCAGCGGGTAGTGAGCACGGATCTCGGCTGCGGTGAGGGGCGTGGGCCGGCTCCCGGCCGCCGGAGCCCGCTCGGGGCGCGGCTGTTCCGGATAGGTGCGGGCTTGGCTGCGGGCCGGCATGAAGCGTCCGGCTGTGGCGGTGAAGGCGCCGCGTGTGCGTCCGTCACCTTGCGGGGACAGGCGTACGAGTCCGCCCTCGATGCCGAGCGCGATGTCGGTGACCAGGACGCCTCCCGGGCGGAGTTGCTCCAGCCACTCGCCGGGGACGGCGGGTACCGAGCAGGTGGCGATGAGCCGGTCGAAGAGAATCCCGTCTGGCCAGCCCTGCGTGCCGTCTCCGGCCACGAGCTGCGGCTCGTATCCGATCAGCGCCAGGCGCTGCCGCGCGGTGTCGACCAGTTCCTCGTCGACGTCCATGGAGTGGACGGCTGCCGGACCGAGCCGGGCGCACAGCAACGCGGCGTTGTAACCGGTACCGGTGCCGATCTCCAGGACGCGGTGACCGTCCTGGACGTCCAGGTCCTCAAGCATCCCGGCCATGAGGCTGGGCAGGGTGCTGGACGAGGTGGGGATGCCCGTCCAGGCCGTGTCGGCGACCTGCTCGGCGGTGGTGGGGTCGAGGGCTGTGACGAGGGTGATGTCGCGGTAGACGGCGGTGAGCGTGGTCTCGTCGGCGGCCTGGCGCTGCCGCCACACGGCGATGCCCTTGTCGTTGGTCTCCTGCTCGAACCAGGACGGGACGAACACGTGACGCGGCACCGACGCGAAGGCGTCGGCCCATGCCTTGCTGCGGATCGCGCCCGCCTGTTGGAGGTGCTCGGTGAGTGCGGCCAGGTGCGGGCGGGCACGGTCCAGGGCGGGGGCGCTCATGTGGCCGCTCCTTGCAGTTCGTCGGCGATGGCCTGGGAGATCGGCAGACCGGTGGCGTGTTCGATCCAGTCCCACTGTCCGCAAGGGTTCGCCTCCAGGAACGTCCATGCGCCGTCGGGGCCGACGATGAAGTCCAGGGCGGCAAAGCTGAGGGTGAGCCGCTCCATGTAGCGTCGCACGCCCGCGGCGATGCCGTCGGGGACTTCGGTGGCGCGGTAGGTGAGGGAGGCGTAGTCGCTGCGCCAGTCCGTGTGGGCGGCGTTGCTGCCCGCGTGGACCTCGGCTGCGAGCAGGCGGCGACCGACAACCGTCAGGCGTACCTCGTGCGCCTTGTCGATCCAGGCTTGGAAGAGGTGTGCGGTCGTGTCGATGCCGCTCAGGTCCTCCAGGTCGTTCTCCGTCAGGCGGCGGGTGTAGACGGTCTTGAGCTGGTCGTCCTCGATCAGCACCGGGGAGGCGACCGGCTTGCAGATGACGGCGCCGCGCATGTCGCCGATGAAGGCTCGGACAGCATCGGGCCGGTTGGTGATGAGGGTGGGCGGAATGGTGAGGCCACAGGCTCGCGCGGTGGCGAGCTGGAGCGGCTTGTACTCGGCGCGGGACATGGCGGCCGGGTGGCTGACCCAGCGGCAGTCGAGCGCCGAGATGATCCCGCCCAGACCGGAGCGGGCCTGGGCAGCGGCGAACCGACGCTCGGGCCCGGACATGGCGGCGGGCAGGTTGAAGGCGTTCGGGGTGCGGTAGTAGACGGCGCTGACGTCAGCGAGGTTCACGGCGCGGTGGGCGGTGGCAAGTCCGCCGAACCACCCTTGCCGGGCATCGATGCGCCCGGCAAAGGTGAGTTCCTGTGGAAACTCTGCGGTGTCCATGCGGAACACCTCCGCCCCGCCGTCCGTAAGGGCCTTGACCACACGGTCGGTCGGCCAGTCGTCGCGCGCTGCGATCACGAGAACGGTGGGCATCTGTGGATCAGTCTTTCGTGCCCTCGTCCAGCGGCGGGGGGTTCGTCACGTTGCCGTCCGGGACCGTCGGGGTGTGCGTCTGCATGAACGGCAGCTCCCCGTCGTACAGGCTCACCGACACCTGGCGCTCCTCGTCGTACTTCACGGGCGGCAGCACGACGGCCTGCTGCGCGTCCGGGATACGGGCGAACCGGAGGATCCACGGGCGCGTTGTCGGCCCGGTCGGCTCCTCCGCGCTGTGAGGGATGCGCCCGCCCTCGAGCGCGAGCGGGAAGACCTCCCGCAGGTCCGCAACAGTGGTCACCACATGTCCTTTCCTCTTGGAACTTGAATATGAGTCACTCCTCGTCGGGCCGGGCTCTTTCCGGGACGGGGAGGGGGATATCTGGTGTGCGACCCTGACCTGCGGTCGCCGGGGGGTGCGTCAGGCAGGTGTCCGCGCCAGCACCAGGGCGGGGACCGGGCCGGTCACGGCCGCCGGGTATACGAGCAGGCCGACCAGCCTCTTCACAGCCACCTGCGCGGCTGTCGCTCGCACGGCTCCCGGTGCGTGTACACCGGGGGCGGGAAGCCGGTGCCGGACTCCGGGAAGTACTCGTCGTACTCCTGGCCGGGTTCGATCCGCTTGCCGCAGCGGTCGCAGTGGACCCAGTGGCGCGTGCTCAGCCGGTACAGCAGGCGGCCCGTGTCGCACAGATGCCCCGACTGGCCACCGCACGTCGACGTGCAGGCCATGGCGTGGCTGACGGCTCCCGGCCAGGCACGGGTGCCGACGCAGGGGCGGCAGGCACGCGGGAACCAGCGCTCGGGCGGGGCCTGCTCGCCGAGGTCGATGGCCGACTCGGTGTTCAGCTCGTGATGGCACCACACGCACGCGGTGCCGCGCTGCTGCGCGTCGTCCCTCGTCTCCCGCGCGGGCAGGCCCAGGACCGCGAGTACCTCTGGGGTGACTTCCAGGGTGATGCTCACCGGGTCACCCCCGCACGATGGCTCGGGCACTGGCACGGCGGGTAGTAGGTCCCCGGCCTCGCCGGGAGCGGCCCGGCCGCGGGCGTCACGGCGCGCGTGCCACGGTCGGCGGTGATCGTGCCGTACCGGTTCACGGTGTGGACCCGCATCGTCATGCCGGGACCTTGTGTGCGTTCCATGGGCGGAGCTGTAGCGTTCATGATGTCGGCGCTCCTCAGCAGTGTTGGCCACGCCCCCGGACCTAGCCCGTCGCGGGGGTCTTTGTCGTCTGTTGCCAGAGTGCCGACAGCAAAGGGCCGGAACTATCAGACCTCACTGATAGCTCCGGCCCCGACTCAACGCAGCGTCACATCCCCAGCCACGCCCCGAAGTTGCTGAACGAGTCGGGCATCCTGCGCCTAGCGGATTCCAGACCGGCGTACGTCTCGCGCACAGTCGGGTGATAGCGGGTCTGCTGCGGCGCCAGCTTGCGCGCCGCGAGCAAGCTCCGGAAAGCGGCGTCGGTGCGTCCCGTCCACATCTGGGCCCGGGCCACCTCCGCGTGGTGGTGGCCAAGCCGGGACGGCGGCCAGCCCTCGGGGACGGAAACGCCCTCCGCCTCGTGCACAGCCTCCGGATACAGGTCCAGCTCCGCGAGCACGCTCACCCGGTGCACACCGACATTCGTCGGGCCGAAGCTCAGCCAGTGCACCTTCTCCGCCGGCCCGGTGCTCTTCGCGATACGAGCAGCCTCGGAGAGGTGTCCTTGCGCCTCCTCCTTGTCCTTGTCCCGGCCGGCCAACACCGCTGCCCCGAGGTGCAACTGCCCGACCAGGACGTCCCGGACTCTTCCGGGTTCGGCCTGCTGCAAGGTGGCCATACCGAGGCTTACGAGCCGCTTACCGGTGCGGTAGTCGCTGGCCCGCAGGTAGGCGAGGGAACGCAGGTACTGACGCATGCCACCGAGCACCGGATCCGAGGCGCGATGCGCGGCCCAGTCCATGCGGTCCAAGGCCACCATGCACAGGTCCGGGTAGCCGAGTTTCGTTGTCACGTCGTACGCGGTGCGGTAGGCGCTCGCGAGCAGTTGCCAGTTGCGGTCGACCGGGTTCGTGTGCGCGGCCGTCGTCGCCTCGTGGATCAGGCCAGGCAGATCAGCGGCCACCTGCTTGATGTTTGTTGCCCGGACCATGGCGCACAGTTTGTCGGCGTGCTCCTCCAGTTCCTCGATCGGACGCGGGGAGACGCCTGGATCGGCGCCGAGATCGTAGATGTTGAGCGCCTCTCGGATGGGGTTGATGAGCCCATCGAGCTGGTCCTGCCGCAGCTCCTCCAGATAGGGCTGGCCGTTGAGTTCAGCGACTGGTACCGACAGGGCGCGGGCCAGCGCTCCTGTCACGGACGGGCTCGCCGGCATGACGCCCTGCTCGATCTTCGTGATGGTGCTGTACGACACGTGCGAGAGGTCTGCCAGTTCGCGCTGGGTCAACTGGCGGACCTTGCGCACGTGCTTGATACGCGCGCCCGTGTGATCTTCAGCGTGCGGGGGCATACCGGTCTCCGTTCTGACGTCGCAATCAGAACGGTACCCGGACCCGCAGTCCGGGACTCGCTCAACGGCCCCCGCAATGACGGGGGCCGTTGCCGTGCCCGCACAGGGTCGGCGGGCATGGCAACTACCGGGGCGCGCAGTGCGCTTCGTAGGCCGCCGCGGCGTCCGGCCTGCTGCTGGGGCAGGAACTGGAGTGGGTTCGCTGGATTCTGTGGCGTCGGTCGGCCGGTCAGCCGGCGAGGCGGGGATGTGTCTCGTACATGCGCATCGCCACGAGTAGGCCGGAGGCCGCTGTGAGGGCGGCGATGGTCCAGATGGCGGTGGTCAGGCCGTAGGCGTCGGCGAGGGTGCCGGCGAGGAGGGCGCCGACGGCGAAGCCGGTGTCGCGCCAGAGGCGGTAGACGCCGACTGCGCGGGCGCGCCAGGCGGGGTGGGCCACGTCGCCGATGACGGCGAGGAGGGTGGGGTAGACGAGGGCGGTGCCGATGCCGAGGAGGATCTGGGCGGCGGCCCAGACGGGGAAGGTGGTGCCGAGGGCGACCAGGGCGATGGCCGCGGCCTGGAGCAGCATGCCGGCGGTGATGAGGTGTTTTCGGCCGACGCGGTCGGACCACCAGCCGGTGGCCGGCTGGCCGAGGCCCCAGACGGCCGGGTAGAGGGCGCTGAGGACGCCGATCTGGGCGAGGGGCAGGCCGTGCGCGGCGAAGAGGAGGGGGAAGATGCCCCAGGCGAGGGCGTCGTTGAGGTTGTTGACGAGGCCGGCCTGGCTGGCGGAGGAGAGGGCCTTGTCGCGGATGGTCGTGAGGTGGGCGATCCGGGCGGTGGTCAGGTGCTCGTGGTGGTCGGGGTGGGTGGGGTGCCGGGCGGCCTCCAGGCGGGCGTGGTCGCGGGTCTCCCGTACGGCCAGGGCGGACACGCCGGTGCCGAGGGCGGCGTAGGCGATGCCGAGGAAGAACGGCTCGGGGCGCAGGCCGGTGTGGGAGGCGATGGCGCCGGTGGCCATGGCGGTGGCCGCCAACGCCATGTAGCCGGCGGCCTCGTTGAAGCCCATGGCCAGGCCGCGCCGCGCCGGGCCGACCAGGTCGATCTTCATGATGACGGTGGTGGACCAGGTCAGTCCCTGGTTGATGCCGAGCAGCACGTTGGCGGCGACCACCCAGCCCCAGGACGGGGCCCAGATCAGCAGCAGGGGTACGGGCAGGGCGATCAGCCAGCCGGTCAGGAGGACCGGTTTGCGGCCGTAGCGGTCGGAGAGGGTGCCGGCGAAGAAGTTGGTGACCGCCTTGGTGGCGCCGAAGGCCACGATGTACGTGAGGGCGGCGGTGTGGGCGGAGAGGCGGAAGACGTCGTCGGCGAGGAGGGGCAGTACGACGCGTTCCTGGCCGAGCATGCCGCCGACCAGGGCGTTGACGGCGACGAGCAGGGTGAACTGGGCGAGGTTGGCGCGTAGTCCGAGGCGGATGCCGTTGCCGCCGCCGTCGTGTGTGGTGGTGCTGTCGGTGGTCACTCGCCTTCCTCCAGCGCGCGGCCGGTGGCCTGCGACCAGTCGGCCGGGCCGCCGGCCAGGACGGCGATCCGGTGGTGTCCGGCACGCTGGAGGAGGCTGGCGGCGGTCATGGCGCGCTCGCCGTGCCCGCAGTGCACGACCGCGCCGGTGGGTGCCTCGCCGGTGCGGGCGGGCAGTGCGCCGAGCTCGATGGCGGTGGCTCCGGGGATGTGGCCGGCGGTGTACTCCGTGCGCTGGCGGACGTCGAGGATCGGGCGGCGGTCGGTGAGCTGAGCGGGGGCCAGGAGTTCGACGGTGTCCTGCGGGCCGGTCCAGGCCCGCATGTCGAGGTGGCCGGCGAGGCGTTCGTAGCCGATCTTCAGGGCCTGCCAGGTGAGTTCGGTGAGGTCCTGCCCGGGGGCCGTGACGAAGACGAGCGGGGTGTCGTCGGGCAGGAGCCAGCCCAGCCAGGTGGCGAACTGGTCCCGGAGCGGTACGGACACGGCCCCGGGGATGTGTCCGGCGGCGAAGTCCGGGACCGGGCGGACGTCGACCGGCTGGGCCCCTTCGCCGAGCAGGCGCCGTACCTCGGGGACGGTGAGGGCGGTCGGCTCCGGGGGCGGATCCAGCACGGCCGGGCCGCGCCGGTTGGCCTCGGAGAGGCGGGCGAAGTAGGCGGGGTAGGAGCCGAGGCCGCCCAGCAGCCGTCGTACGAAGGTGTCCTCGTCCGGGGCGGTGAGCAGCGGGTTGGCGCGCTTCTGGGCGCCGATGGTGGTGGTGCGCTCGGCGCCGGGCGGGGCGGAGCAGAAGGAACCGGCGCCATGGGTGGGCCAGACGGGCAGCCGGTCGGGGAGCGCGGCCAGGCGGCGCAGCGAGCGGTACTGGGCGCGGGCCAGCTCCTCGGTCCGGTCGGCGCCCAGCAGGTCGGTGCGGGCGGCGGAGTTCACGATCAGCGAGCCGCCGGTGAACACGCCCAGCTCGCGGGCGCCGTCGAGGAGCAGGAAGGAGAGGTGCTCGTCGGTGTGGCCGGGGGTGGCCAGGGCACGCAGGGTCAGCCCGCCGAGGTCGGTCTCGTCGCCGTCGGTCAGGCCGCGGTGGGGGAACGCGCGGTGTCCGGCGGCGGAGGCCAGGACGGTCGCGTCGTCGTCGTGGGCGAGCTGGACGGCGCCGGAGAGGAAGTCGGCGTGCAGATGGGTGTCCGCGGCGAACGCCACGCGCAGCCCGCGCCGCTCGGCGGCGGCCCGCAGGGCGCGCAGGTCGCGGCAGGCGTCGACGGCCAGGGCGCGGCCGTCGCCGAGGTCGACGAGGTAGGCGCTGTTGCCGAGGCCCGCGTCGACCAGGGGGATCAGGTGGTCGTCGGTGAAGCTCATGACTCCTACTCCTCCTCTCCATTCATCCGTTCCCTTCAACTACACTATTCCATGGATTTATGGAGGAGGGGCTGGCATGGCGGGAAAGGGAACGACCACGGCCGACACCAAGGCGCGGCTCTACGACGCCTTCGCGGTCGGCGGCAAGGCGCTGGCCAGCGGAAAGCGCCTGGAACTGCTCGACCTGCTGGCCCAGGGCGAGCGCACGGTCGACGCCCTCGCCAAGGCCGCGGGCCTGAACCTGACGACGGCCTCGGCGCATCTGCAGACCCTCAAGCAGGCCGGGTTCGTCGCGACGCGGCGGGAGGGCGTACGGATCCACTACCGGCTCGCCGGGGACGACGTCGCCCAGCTGTTCGCGCTGCTGCGCAAGGTCACCGAGGCCCACCAGACGGCGGTGCCGCCCGCCCGTGAGGCGTACCTCGGCGCGGACGGCGCGGCCGGGATGACCCGGGAGGAGTTGCGGGCTCGGGCGGCGGCCGGGGAGGTGGTGGTGCTGGACGTGCGGCCGGTGGAGGAGTACCGGGCCGGGCACATCCCCGGCGCGCTCTCCATCCCGGTCGGCGAACTGGCCGACCGGATCGGCGAGTTGCCCGAGGAGGCCGAGGTCGTCGTGTACTGCCGCGGCGAGTACTGCGTGCTCGCCCACAACGCCGTACGGCTGCTCAGCGACCGCGGACGCAGGGCGATCCGCCTCCGCGACGGGATGCTGGAGTGGCGCCTGGCCGAGCTGCCCGTCGACGTCGGGGACCGGGACCGACCTGATGCGACACGTCCGGACGAGAGGAAGAGCCCCCAGTGACGAGTACGGCCCCCGCCGAAGCCGGTATATCCCCGCACCCCGAGGCACAGCGCCGCGTCCTGACCGTCCTGGTCGTCTCGCAGGTGCTCAGCGGTGCCGGACTGGCCGCCGGTATCACCGTCGGCGCGCTGCTCGCCCAGGACATGCTCGGCTCGACCGGCCTCGCCGGGCTGCCCAGCGCCCTGTTCACGGCGGGGTCGGCGCTCACCGCGGTCGCCGTCGGCCGCATCTCGCAGGCCCGCGGCCGCCGACCGGGCCTGGCCGCCGGATATCTCACCGGGGCGGTGGGCGCCGCGGCCGTCACCGTGGCCGCCGTCGTCGACAGCCCCGCCCTGCTGTTCCTCGCCCTGTTCGTCTACGGCGCCGGCACCGCCACCAACCTCCAGGCGCGGTACGCAGGCGCCGACCTGGCCGCCCCCGCCCACCGCGCCCGTGCCGTCTCCACCGTCCTGGTCGCCACCACCCTCGGCGGCGTCCTCGGCCCCAACCTCGCCTCACCCACCGGCGACCTCGCCCACGCCCTCGGCATCCCGCGCCTGGCCGGCCCCTTCCTCCTGGCCGGCGCCGCCTACGCGCTGGCCGCCCTCGTCCTGGCCGTCTGGCTGCGCCCCGACCCCCTCCTGCTCGCCCGCACCCTCGACCACGAGCGGACGACGACCACCGAGGCGTCCCCACGCGCCACACCGACGCCCGGCGGACGACGCGGCTCCTACGTCGTCCTGGGCGCCCTGATCATGATCCTCACCCAGCTGGTCATGGTCGCGATCATGACGATGACGCCGGTCCACATGCACGACCACGGACACGGCACCACCGCGGCCGGCCTCGTCATCGCCATCCACGTCGGGGCGATGTACCTGCCGTCACCGCTCACCGGCTGGTCCGTCGACCGCCTCGGCCCCGTCGCGGTCGCCGCCGCGTCGGGCGTCACCCTGCTGGCCGCGGGCATCCTCGCCGCCACCGCGCCCGGCGACTCCGTCGCCCTGCTGGCCCTCGCACTGGCCCTGCTGGGGCTCGGCTGGAACTTCGGGCTGGTGTCCGGCACCGCGATCATCACCGACGCCGTTCCGCTGGCCACCCGCGCCAAGACACAGGGCATGGTCGACGTCTCCATCGCCATCGCCGGCGCCACCGGCGGCCTGGCCTCCGGCGCCGTCGTCGCCGCCGCGAGCTACCCCGTCCTCGCCCTCACCGGCGGCATCCTCGCCCTGGCCGTCCTCCCGGCCATAGCCGCCACCGCGAGCAGCCGATGACCCCGCCACCCGACGTCACCGTGGACGGCACCGGCCTGCTGTGCGTCACGCTTCTGCTCGGACTGCGCGCCGCTGTCGACGCGGCCCGCCCGGGCTCCGTCGTCCATGTCCTGGCCGTCCGCCCGGCCATGGCCGCCACCGCGAGCAGCCGATGACCCCGCCACCCGACGTCACCGTGGACGGCACCGGCCTGCTGTGCGTCACGCTCCTGCTCCGACTGCGCGCCGCCGTCGACGCGGCACGTCCCGGCTCCGTCGTCCATGTCCTGGCCACCGACCCGGCCGCGCCCCTCGATCTGCCCGCCTGGTGTCACATGACCGGCCACGAGTACCTCGGGCCCGTGCGCGCGGAGCGGCCGACGTACGCCCTCCGGCTGACCGTCGGCGCACGGTCCACCCGCGCCGACGCGCCGTGGCACACCGCCTGACACCTACGGCCCCGATGCCCGCAGCCGGTCGATCACCTGCCCCAGGGTGGCGGTGAAGTCGGCGAGCCGGTCGGGGGGCAGGTCCGCGAAGAGTGCGGCGGCCAGCTCGTCGCGTCCGCCGCGCAGCCCGGCGGTGACCTCGCGTCCCGCCCCGGTGAGCGAGACGAGGGTCGCGCGCCGGTCGGTCGGATGGGCCTCGCGGACCACCAGCCCGTCCTCCTGGAGCGCGTCCAGCAGCCCGGTGACATTGCGGGGCGTGACCCCCAGCCGGCCGGCCAGCGCCCGCTGGGTCATCGGCCCCTCGTGGAACAGCGCCCACAGCACACCGGCCCGCGCGGTGGTCAGGCCGCGCTCGGCGACCCCGCGCTGCATCATCGTGCCCAGGACCTCGGCCAGTTCGAAGAGCCGGTCGAGAGAGGCCCTGGCGGTCGAGGGGCCCCCGGGGATATCGTGAAGTGACTTCACTATGTAGCACCTCCGCATCAAGGGTAGCGTCGGCGACACCGCAGAGGGAGATGGTCACCATGGCCGAGCGCATCAGGCACCCGGTCTTCGCCCGCTTCTACACCAGGCTCGCCGCCCCGGCCCTGGACAAGGCCGGGGTCGTCGAACACCGCCGCCGGCTGCTGGCCGACCTGTCCGGCGAGGTGATCGAGGTGGGCGCGGGCAACGGCCTGAACTTCCCGCACTACCCACCCGAGGTGAAACGCCTCGCCGCCGTCGAGCCGGAGCCGCGCCTGCGCGCCCTGGCGGAGGAACAGGGCCGCAGCGCCCCGGTCCCGGTGGAGACGTACGACGGCCGGGCCGAGCAACTGCCCTTCCCCGACGGCTCCTTCGACGCGGCGGTGCTCTGTCTGACGCTGTGCTCCGTCACCGACCCGCACGCCGCCCTCGCCGAACTCCACCGGGTCCTGCGCCCGGGCGGCCAACTGCGCTTCTTCGAGCACGTCCAGGCCGAATCGCCTGCCATGCGCCGCGTGCAGCGCGCCCTGGACGCCACCATCTGGCCCCGGCTGATGGGCGGTTGCCACACCGGCCGGGACAGCCGGGCGGCCCTCACGGCGGCCGGCTTCACCCTCACCACCGCCGACACGTTCCCCTTCCCCGACACCCGCGTCCCCTCACCGGCCGCCACCCACATCCTCGGCACCGCCGTACGCGCCCACTCAGGAGGCACCCGATGACCACCACCCCGCCCATCGAGCCGAACGCGGCCCACGCCTCGGCCGCCCTCCTGGAACGCCTGGCCGACAAGCTCGGCGGCCGGGCCTCGGTGACCGCCGTCTACGGAGAGCCCGTGGTCGGTGACGGCGTCACCGTCATCCCGGTCGCCGAGGTCGCCTTCGGCTTCGGCGGCGGCGCGGGGCTGGAAGTCGGCCGGGACAAGACCGGCGAGGGCGGGGGAGGCGGCGGTGGCGTCGCGGCCCGGCCGGTCGGCTTCATCGAGATCAAGGACGGCACGGCCACCTACAAGCCCCTTCGCAACCCCTGGGTGGACATCGTCCTCCCCCTCGCCGCCCTCCTGGCCGGCGCGGCCGCCCCGCGTCTCGTACGCCGTCTCGCGAAGCGCCGCCTTTCCTGAGCGAGCCCCTGCTTCTCGGTGGCCACGGAGTCCACGAGGCGGGAGCGGAATGCCCGGTATACGCTGAAATCGCCCCAATGCATCACGCGTGTCCACAGTCACGCACGTCACTCACCGCACGGGAGGGGCTCATGACCTTCGTCCAGCTCATCGACTGCAAGACCAGCAACGTCGATCACCTCAACCGGCTGATGGACGACTGGGTGGAAGCGACCCAGGGCAAGCGGACCGCCACGCACTCCATCGTCGGGCGGGACCGCCAGGACTCCACGCACGTCGTCGAGATCGTGGAGTTCCCGTCGTACGAGGAGGCGATGAAGAACTCCAACCTCCCCGAGACCAACCGCATCTTCGAGGAACTGGTCGCCGCCTGCGACGAGACGCCCAAGTTCACGGACCTCGACGTCGTACGGGACGAACAGCTCAACAAGAACGCCGTCAGCCGCTTCTTCGACGAGGTCGTCAACGCCAAGAGGTTCGACGTCGCCGACGAGCTGTGCACCGGTGACTACCGCGAGCACGACACCGCCCTCTCCTCCTACGACGTGGACCTCGCCCAGGCCAAGCGGGAGAACACCGAGATCATGAACGCCTTCGACTTCCGCATCAAGGTGGAGGGCATGATCGCCGAGGGCGACGTGGTGAGCTGCCGGCTGACCTACCAGGGCCGGCACACCGGCGCCTACCAGGGCATGGAAGCCACCAACCGCGACGTCTCCGGAACCGGCCACGCCACGTTCCGCTGCCAGGGCGGCAAGATCGCCGAGAGCTGGTGGAACTGGGACGAGCTCGGGCTGATGCGACAGCTCGGGGTCGTGGAGAGCTGACTCCTCAGGCGCCCCGCCGGACGCGGCCCAGGTGACGCACGGCGATGACGGCCTGCAGCGCGGCCGCGGGGCGCAGCAGCGTGGGGCGGGGCCGGTCGGGCATGGCGCCACGGCTGATGGCGACGGCGGTCATCGCGGCGACCGGCACCGCCCAGGCGGCGACGGCCGCCGCCCGCAGCGTCCGGCTGGGCTCGTGCCGGATCGCCAGCCAGGTCCAGAACGCCGCGTCGGCGAGGGAGTCGGCGTGGTCGCCGAAGGGCGTCACCGTGGCCCGGCGGCGGGCCAGCCGCCCGTCCGCGAGGTCGAGGACCACGGCCAGCAGCCCCGACCAGCGGCTCGCTCCCACGGCGGTGGCCGGGAGGTTCCCCCGGAGGAGGGTGAGCACGTCGGCCGGTGCGAGCCGGTCGCGCCGCTCCAGCAGCCCCAGATGCAGGACGACCAGACCCCAGCTGGCCCTCACCCCGGACGCCGGGTCCTGGACGTCGCCTCCGGCCGGGGCGCGACCGCCCTGCTGCTCGCCGACGGCTACGGCTGCCAGGTGGACGGCGTCGACTACGCGCCGGCCAACACCGCCCTGGCACGGGGCGCCGCCGTCGCCGCCGGCCTCGCCGAGCGGGCGGTGTTCGCCACGGGTGACGCGGAGCGACTGCCGTTCCCGGACGGTGTGTTCGACGCGGTCGTGTGCGAGTGCGCGCTGTGCACCTTCCCCGACAAGGCGCGGGCCGCCGCCGAGTTCGCCCGTGTCCTGCGGCCCGGCGGACGGGTCGGCATCACGGATGTCACCGCCGTCCCCGGCCGGCTGCCGCCCGAACTGACCGGTCTGACCGCCCGCATCGCCTGCGTCGCCGACGCGCGCTCCCTCGACGAGTACGTCGGCATCCTGGCCGCCGCCGGCCTGCGCACGCTCCGTACCGAGCGCCACGACCAGGACATGACCCGCGTGATCGACCAGATCGGCGCCCGGCTGGACCTGCTGCGCCTGACCGCGGCGACCGCGTTCGCCGACCTGACCCGGGACAAGGCTCCGGAAGCCCTTGCCGCCGCGCGCCGGGCGGTCGCCGACGGCGTACTCGGCTATGCCCTCTCCTCGTCGCCGAGAAGCCCCACACCCCCCTGCTACCGGCCCGCCTCGCCGAAGCCCTCGCGGACCGCCCCGACATCACCGTCACCTGGCAGGAGATCACCGACCCGGAACAGGCCGAGTGAGCCGGCATGCACGGCTCCCCCACCCTCCTCCTCGCCGGCACCGACCCCTTCTCCCCACCGACCCAGCCCCCCACCCTCTCCTGCCGTGTCACCCCACCCACCACGGCACCGCCTCGCCCGCCGTCACCTCGGTGAGCCGGTCCTCGGCCGGAAAGGGAACCTTCCGGCGGCGACGGCCGTCCTCCGAACCGCCCGTGAGCTGAGACCGAGCTGCGCCGCTAGCATGTTCGAGCTCACGACGAATGTCCGCATCATCACCCGCCCTGACCAATATCTGACAAATCGGCCGAACAATTGATATCTGCGTCCTCCCCATGGCGTCAGCCACGCGTGATCCTGTGGACCACCGCAGGTCTGGTGACCCTCGGGTTCCTCGCCGCGCTGGAGATCGCCGCACGGCACTACGCCCTGATGGGGCCGATCACCAGCCTCACCCGAGAGGTGGTCTGCCCGCCCAAGTCGGGCTTCGCGCTGTACGCCGGCATGGCGTTGACGATGGTGGTCCTCACCCGGCGGCAACGGTTCGTCGCGGCCGGCACCGCGATCGGCATCGACCTCGCCTTCTTCCTGGTGCGGTGGACGTTCGACGTGGAGGTGACCCACGGCCACCCCTTCGGCAACGGCGCCCTGTGGGTGATCCTGGGCTGCGCGGTCATCGCCGTGACGCGCCGCACCGGCCGGGAACGCCTCCTGATGCTCAAGGGCGCCGGCCTGGGCCTGCTGCTGGTGGCCGGACGTAAGACCGGCGACACCTGGCTGCTGATCACGTCGGAGACCCGCCCGACGGTGCTCGACCAGTACGTGGCGACCGCCGACCACGCGCTGGGCGATCCGTCCTGGCTGGCGGGCCGGATCCTCACGGCCACCGGCACCGTCGGCGCCCACGCCCTCAACTACGTCTACGCCCAGCTCGCGGTGGCCGCGGTCGTCGTGTCGCTGTACCAGATGCGGCACGTGGCGGCCGAGCGCCGCTTCCCGCGCCACCACCTGGTGCGCACCTTCCTGGTGATCGGCCTCCTCGGCCCCGCCATCTACATGATCTTCCCGGTGGTCGGACCGCTCTACGCCTACGGCGCCGGCAACGAGTACTGGGCGTCGGCCGACCTGTGGCCGCCCTCGCCGCCCACCGAGCAGTGGGCGGTGGCCAACCTGTGGCCGGACACACTGCCGCCGGTCGGCGCCCCGCACCCGATCCCGTTCGACGAGATCACCCCGCGCAACTGCATGCCCAGCCTGCACACCGCATGGGCCACCGCGATCTTCATCCACTCCCGCAAGGGCCCCCGGCTGCTGCGCTACGCGGGCACCTTCTGGCTGATCGCCACGCTCGCCGCGACGCTGGGATTCGGCTACCACTACGGCGCGGATCTCGTCGCCGGCGTGGTCTTCGCGGTCACGATCGAGGCAGCCCTGCGCGCGCACGACCGCGGCTGGGACCGGGCGGGCATCCAGCTGGTCGCCCACGGCACGGCGGTGTTCGCCGCGCTCCTCGTGTCGTACCGCTACCTCCCGGTGCAGATGGCCGAACTCCCGTGGCTGGCCGGGCCGCTGCTCCTCCTGGCGATGGCTTCGGTCGTCCACGGCTACGTACGCAGCACCACGACACGGTGGCAGGAACCGACCACGCCGGCACCCGTGCCCGAGCCGCGATCGGAGCAGCAGCCCGAAGTGGTCTGACCGGATCAGCGCAGGGCGCTCCTGCCCTGCCAGTCGGTCCAGGAGACGTTCCACGCGCCGAAGCCGTTGCCGGGTGCGACCACGCCCTTGGTGTCCCTGCCGGTGATCTCGAAGGGGTCGCCCGGCCGCACCTGCCCGTAGAACCAGGCCGCGTCGGCGTCGCTCATGCCGATGCAGCCGGAACTCCGGTTGGCCCTGCCGAAGTACTGCGCGTTCCACGGGGCGGCGTGCGCGTACATGCCCGACCAGGTCAGCCGCATCGAGTGGTCGACCATCTTGTCGTAGGCGTCGCCGAGGCCCACCGTCTCGGAGTTCATGTTGATCGTGCCCTCCTTGGCCATGAGCACGGCGGTCCCGCGCCAGGAGCGCTTGTCACCGCCGGGCGTGCCGCCGGAGACCGGGATACGGCGGACGGTCTCGCCGTCGCGCACGAGGGTGAGCTGGTGGCTGTCCAGGTCGACCTTGACCATCTGCTGGGCGCCGATGGTGAAGGTCGTCGTGTAGTCGCGTACGAACCAGCCGCCGGCGGCGCCCGAGTCGGTGCCGTTCAGCTCGGCGTTCAGGGTGACCTCGGTGCCGGGCTTCCAGTACGTCCTGGGCCGCCAGTCCACGCGGTCCCGGCCCGACCAGTCGCGTATCCAGCCCCAGGAGCCCTCGGTGCCGTTCGAGGTGGTGACCTTGAGCTGCTTCTCCACCTCGGCCTTGTTCGCGACCGGGTTGTCGAAGACCAGGGAGATCGGCTGGGCGATGCCGACGGTGGTGCCGGTGCCCGGCCGCCAGTCGACCTTGTTGACCTTGTCCGCCGGGGCCGTGGTGAAAGCGGCCTTGGTCGTCCTCGCGGTTCCGCCCTCGGCCTTGGCCGCCGCCGTCACCGTGTACGCCGTACCGGGAGCGGCCCTGCGGTCGGAGACCCATGACCGGCCGTCGGCGGCGACCTTCCCGGCCAGCCGGTGGCCCTCGGCGTCGGTGACGGTCACCGAGGTGAGGGTGCCGCCCGCGGCCCTGACCGTCACGGGCCCGCCCGCCGGGGCCCGTTCTCCCGCGGGCGTGACGGTGACCGTGACAGGGCGGTCCTCGGCGCCCGGCGTCACCTCGGGGTCCGCGGCGCTCGGGGAGGCGCCCGACGAACAGGCGGCGAGGGGAGCGAGCAGAGCCGCCGCAACAGCGGCCCGAGCATGGACGAGTACACGGGTGCGTGACAACAGAGCCTCCGGGATGGGCGACGAGGTGGTGGATGTCGTGACTGTAGAACCGGAAAACCCGAGGTCAGCCGCTACGGAGCCATGTGACGGCGACTGGTGAGGAACGGTCATGGTCCGGTCACATTCACCGGACGGGGCGGTCATGGACCGCTGTGAGCCTCCTGTGTGTCCCCGGGACGGACCGGGGAGAAGGAGAGGCTCACACTGTGTCAGCGCTGCTCGTTCCGCCCAGCCGCGTGCGCCGAGCGGGGAGCCCCGGCTTCGCCCTGCGCGCCATCACCCCGGAGACGTACCGCGCCTTCCTCGCGTCCCCCGACGGCGCGGCGCTCGGCGCCGGCTTCCTGCAGTGCCCGTCCTGGGCCGACGTCAAGGAGGGCTGGCGCGCCCAGCTGCTCGGCTGGGGGCCGGACCCGGAGGCCGGCGAACTGAAGGGCGTGGCCCTGGTGCTGCTGCGGCAGTTCCCCGGCACCCGCAAGTACTTCGCCTACCTCCCCGAAGGCCCCGTCGCCGACTGGACCGACCCCGACGTCGACGGCTGGCTCGGTCCGCTGCTGGAACACCTGCGCCGCGCGGGCGCCTTCGCCGTGCGCATCGGCCCGTCGCCCGCCTACCGGCGCTGGGACGCCGCCCTGCTCAAGCCGCACGCCGGCCCGGGCCGGCGGCTGGGCGACGTCCTCGCCAGCGAGGTCGACCCGCTCGGCACCGCCGTCGCCGAGCGGCTGCGGGCCGGCGGGTGGCGCCGCTGCGGCGGTGACGGGACCGGTCAGGACGGCGACGCGCAGCCCCGGTACGTCTTCCACGTACCGCTCGCCGGAAGGACCACCGAGGACCTGTGGTCCGGGCTCAACCAGGAGTGGCGCCGCAACGTCCGCCGCGCCCAGAAGGAGGGCGTGGAGGTGGTGGTGGGCAGCGCCGCCGAACTGCCCGAGTTCTACCGGCTGCTGACCGTCACCGAGCGCCGCGACGGCTTCCGGCTCGGCCGCTCGCTCGCGTACTACGAGCGCCAGTACGCGGCGCTCAACGCGGAGGAGCCCGGCCGGATGAAGCTGTACCTCGCCCGTCACCGGGGAGAGATCCTCGCCGCCCACACGATGATCACGGTGGGCCGCCGGGTCTGGTACCAGACCGGAGCCTCCGCCGACCACCGCCGCGAGGTGCGGCCCTCCAACGCCCTGCAGTGGAGGATGCTGCAGGACGCCCACGCGCTCGGCGCACGTCTACGACATGCGCGGGGTACCCTCCACTCTCGATCCTGAGGAACGCTCGTACGGACTGCTGCGGTGGAAGCTCGGCACCGGCGGACAGGTCGTCGAGACGTTGGGGGAATGGGAGAGACCGTTGGGCGGCAGCGCCAACCACACGCTCCACCGCGCCTTCCAGGCGTATCTGAACCGCCGATGAAACAGGCGACACCGACCAGCAGGGAGGCGGTCTCCGCCGCGCGGGGCAGTGCCGTCATGGCCGCCGGATCCGTCGTCGCCCGCGCCACCGGCTTCGCCCGCTCCGCCGTCGTCGCGGCGGCGATCGGCACCATCGGGCCGGTCGCCGACGGCTACGCGGTCGGCAACGCCCTGCCCACCATCGTCTACATGCTGCTCCTCGGCGGCGCGCTGAACGCCGTCTTCGTGCCCGAGCTGGTCAAGGCCGCCAAGGAGCACGACGACGGCGGCGCCGCGTACACCGACCGGCTCGTCACCGTCTGTGTGGTCGCCCTGCTGGCGATCACCACGACGGCGGTGTGGGCGGCCCCCGCGATCGTCGGCGCGTACACCGACTACACCGGCGGACAGGCGGCCATGACCGTCGCGTTCGCCCGCTACTGCCTGCCGCAGATCTTCTTCCTCGGCCTGTTCACCCTGCTCGGGCAGGTGCTCAACGCGCGCGGCCGGTTCGGGGCGATGATGTGGGCGCCGGTCCTGAACAACGTCGTCGTCATCGCCGTGTTCGGCCTGTATCTGGCGCTGGCCATGGGGGGCGGGGGTGCGCTCACGGCCGCCGAGACCGCCGTGCTGGGCTGGGGCACCACCGCCGGAATCGCCGCCCAGGCGCTCGCCCTCGTCCCCGCCCTGCGCGCGGCCCGCTTCCGCTGGCGGCCCCGCTTCGACTGGCGCGGCAGCGGACTGACCCGCCCCCTGCGGTCGGCGGGTTGGCTGGTGCTGCTGGTCCTGGCCAACCAGGCCGCCTACTGGGTCACCACCCGCCTGGCCACCACCG
This sequence comes from Streptomyces sp. NPDC018693, assembly GCF_044391385.1. Classification (NCBI taxonomy): domain Bacteria; kingdom Bacillati; phylum Actinomycetota; class Actinomycetes; order Kitasatosporales; family Streptomycetaceae; genus Streptomyces; species Streptomyces sp. NPDC018693. Next base: position 620,829 of record NZ_JBIRZZ010000002.1, read on the forward strand.
CGGGCGTGGACGGCGGCCCCGGATACGGCGCCTACAACAACGCCTACGCCCTGTGGGTCGTCCCGCACGGCATCATCACGGTCTCCGTGGTGACCGCGCTGCTGCCCCGGATGAGCGCGTCCGCCGCCGACGGCGACACCGCCGCGCTGCGGCGCGACGTCTCCCACGCCCTGCGCGTCAGCGCCTCGGCCGTCGTACCCGCCGCCTGCGCGCTGTTCGCCCTCGCCCAGCCGGTGACGGCCCTCGTCTTCGGGTACGGCAGGACGAGCGCCGCCGACACGGCCGCCATGGCCGGCATCCTGATGGCCTTCGCGCCCGGGCTCGTCGCCCTGTCCGGCCAGTACGTCCTGTCCCGCACGTTCTACGCGCTCTCCGACACCCGTACGCCGTTCCTGCTGAACCTGGTGATCGTCGCCCTCAACGCGGGACTGTCCCTGGCCGCCGCGCAGCTGCTGCCGGCCCGCTGGGCCGTGACGGGCATGGCGGCGGGGTACTCGCTGGCGCTGTGCGCGGGCTGGGCGGTGACCGCGCGGGTGCTGAGCCGGCGGCTCGCCGTGGCCCGCCCCCTGCGCTCGACCGCCGTCGGCGCGCACGTACGGCTGCTGCTCGCCGCCGTACCGGCGACCGCACTGGGCCACCTGACCGCCCTGGGCGCCGCACGTGCGGGGGCCCTGGCCGCCGCGGCCGCCGGCGCGACCGCCGTCGTCCTCACCTTCGCCCTGCTCGCCCGTCCGCTGCGCCTCACCGAACTGGACGCGCTGCTCAGGCGTCTACACCGACGGACGACCCGGACGTGACCAACACCGAGCCGGCCACCGCCGGTCTGGCCACCTCTGCCCGCTGCGGCCGCGAGCCGACCACCACCGAGGGAGAACCGCCGATGCCCCGCGTGCTCCTCATCGAGGACGACCCTTCCGTACGCGAGGGGGTCGAACTCGGTCTGCGCCGCCGAGGCCACGACGTACGGGCGGCCGCGACCGGCGAGGCCGGCCTGGCCGCGCTGGCCGAGTTCCGCCCCGACCTGCTGCTGCTGGACCTGATGCTGCCCGGTATGAACGGCGTCCAGGTCTGCCGTCAGGTCCGCGAGCGCAGCCAGCTGCCGATCATCATGCTCACCGCGCGCGGCGACGACTTCGACGTGGTCATCGGCCTGGAGGCCGGCGCCGACGACTACATCGTCAAGCCCGCCCGCACCGAGGTGATCGAGGCCCGGATCCGCGCCGTACTGCGCCGCATCGACGACGGCGGCGGCGTTCCGGGCGGCCGGCCGGCCATCGAGGTCCACGGCGAACTGGCCGTCGACCGGGTCGGCCTGACCGTCACCAAGGCCGGCGAGCGCCTCGCGCTCGCCCCCTCCGAGCTCAGACTCCTGCTGCACCTGTCCGCCGCACCCGAGCAGGTGTTCAGCAGACAGCAACTGCTGGAGCACGTCTGGGAGCACAGCTACCACGCCGACGCCCGCCTGGTCGACGCCTGCGTCGCGCGCCTGCGCGGCAAGATCGAGGACGAGGCCGGCAGCCCCCGCTACGTCCAGACGGTGCGCGGTTTCGGCTACCGCTTCGGACCGCTGTGAGCACCGGCCGACCGCGTCGTGTCAGGGCGTTCGGGCTGCGCACCCGGCTGCTGTTCGCCTTCCTGCTGGTCGCCGCCGTCAGCGCCGGTACGACGTCGGCGCTGACGTACCGCGAGGCCCGCAACGCGCTGCTGCAGACCGCCCAGGACACGGCGGTCTCGTCGTTCCGCGACCAGGTCCAGCAGACGGCCTGGGCCCTGCCCGTGCAGGAGGAGGGCCTGGAGGAGGTCCTGCGGGACCTCGCCCGCAAGGGCAAGCCGCGCCCCTGGGTGGTGTTCGCCGAGTACGGTTCGCTGCGCGCCTCCTCCGGCGAGAACCCCGTCTCCACCGTCATCACGGCCGAACTGCGCCGCGCCGCCCGGGCCAACCCCAACGGCAGCTTCGAGCGGGTCGTCAAGGACGGCGTTCCCTACCTGACCATCGCCATGCCCACCGTCTTCAAAACCGGCCCGTACGACGTGCTGCCCAGCGGGCTCGTCCTCTACGCCGTCATGCGGTTGACCGACGAGCAGGTCAACGTCGACGCCCTCCTCACCGCCGCCCGGGACGGCGCACTGCCCGGCCTCGCGATCGCGCTGATCCCCGGCCTGCTCGCCGCGCGCAGCGTGCTGCGCCCGGTAAGGGAACTGCGTCAGGCCGCCCGGAGCATGGGCAACGGCAGACTCGACACCCGCATCCCGGTGCGGGGCAGCGACGAACTCGCCGACCTCGCCCACACGTTCAACGAGTCCGCGGGCCAGCTCGAACACTCCGTGCGGGAACTGCGTGACGCCGAGGAACGCGCCCGCCGCTTCGCCTCCGACGTCTCGCACGAACTGCGCACCCCGCTCGCCGGAATGCTCGCCGTCACCGAGGTCCTCGACGAGGACGCGGACCGCCTGGACCCCGACACCGCCCGCGCGGTACGGCTGATCAGCGCCGAGACCGGAAAGCTCGCCGTGCTCGTCGAGGACCTGATGGAGATCTCCCGCTTCGACGCCCGCGCGGCCGAACTGCACACCGACGAGGTCGATGTGGCCGAGGCCATCCGCAAGAGCCTGGCCGCCCGCCACTGGACCGACGGCGACGACCGGATCCGCACCGACCTGCCCGACGGCATCCGGGCCCGACTCGACCCCCGCCGCTTCGACGTCGTCATCGCCAACCTCGTGGGCAACGCGCTGCGCCACGGCACGGCCCCCGTCACGGTCCGCCTGCGCACGCAGGCCCCGTCCCCGACCGCACCCCCCCTCCTGATCGCCGAGGTCGCGGACAGCGGCCCCGGCATCCACCCCGACGTGCTCCCGCACATCTTCGACCGCTTCTACAAGGCCGACGCGGCCCGCACCCGCTCGGCGGGCAGCGGCCTGGGCCTGGCGATCACCCTGGAGAACGTACGCCTCCACGGCGGCACGATCCACGCGCGGAACCTCCCCGGTTCCGGCGCCGTCTTCACCGTCGAGCTGCCACTCCACACGGAGGAGAACCCCGCATGAGCCGCGCGCGGTCGCGCCGGGCCGCTGTGGCCGTAGCGGCGCTCCTCCCGCTCTCCGCCTGCGGCATCCAGGAAACCGACGTCATCGAGGCCGGCGGCCCCGCCACCGTCGAGGCGTTCTTCAACCGCAACTACGACATGCTGCTCTTCTTCCACACCCCGGACGGCGCACTCCACCCCGTGGTCCGCAAGACCGCCTCGTCGATCGGCTTCGGCCCCGACTACGAAGTGTCGGCCGCCCAGTCCCAGGAACCCGTCCCCACGGAAAAGATCATCCTCGCCCTGCTCGCCGGCCCCCGCCCGGAAGACCGCTCCGCCGGCCTCGAAACCTCCCTCCCCTCCACGCCCCTCAAAGGCCCTCTCAGCGTCAAATCCACCCCGACCGGCCAGATCACGACCCTCCTCCCCATCCCCCTGACCGGCCTGGACACCACCGCCCTACGCCAACTCACCTGCACCATCGCCCACAACGAGACCCCCAACGGCCGGCCCACCGTCCACCTGACCGGCCAGGACGGCACCTCGACATCCAGCACTTGCGACCTGACCCCCGACCCCACCGGGACCACACCACCCACCACGGACGGCTGAGACCGCGCACGGCTCCGCGCGCCCCGGCCCATCGCCTCCCGGGGGCGTTCAGCCGGGAATGTCGGGGTCGGTCTCGTCCCGGCCCCACTCGGAGGAACCAAGCGGATAGGTGTAGGCGGGCCGTCCCACGTTCCCGCTCGTCCGGAAGGGCTTGCCGTTGTCGTCGACGCGTACGGTGCCCTGCTGGTCACCGCTGGACCAGTCCAGTTCCAGGTACCAGCTCACGTTGTGCGCCCGCGCGTCGGCGAAGACATAGAAGACTTCGGGATCGGACTCACTCACCTTGTACGGGAAGTCGCGCTGACCGGCCCTGGGGGAGAGCGCGGGCCGCCCGGCATCGAGGTCCACCTCGAACGCCACCGTCTCCACGTCACCACCGCACCCGACACCCATCGCGAAGTCGTTCCAGGCGAGCGGCGCGCTCTTCTCCACGACCCGGACATGCAGGTCCTTCAGGACCACGGTGGCCTTCCCGGTGCCCTGCACGGTCAGCGCGAGCAGCTGCTGCCCGGCGGTGACCCCGCCCAGCGCGTTGACCCACCCGCGCGCGTCCGGCTCGCTCGGCGGCGGGGGCACCTGCTCGGGCCGCCGGTCGACCAGGAAGTGCGGGCCGCATGGGTTCTCCCACTTGTACGGATTGACGGCGACGGTGGGCGCGGTGGCTCCGTCCTGGGCACTGCCCCCCCGGTCCGTCCCGGCCCCACTGCTCGGGGAGACGGAGGCGGAAGCCGAGGGACTCCCGCTGCGTGAGGCGGACGGCGAGGCAGAACCGCCCTTCGCCTCGGCCGACTCGGAGGCGCGGGGCGCCTCGTCGACGGATGGGGAGGCGGCCGCCCCGATGGACTGCTCCCCGGCCCGGTCGTCATCTGACCTGCCGGGCAGGAGATTCACGACGAGCGCGGCCGACACGGCGGCGGCGACGGCGACTCCGGTGAGTACGACGGTACGGCGCCGCACCGCGCGGGCTTCCTTCGAGGGCCACCGCTCGCCGTCGGGACGGGACTCGACCACCGTTTCGGACCCCGCCGTCTCGGATCCCGAGGGGTCGGTCTGCCCTGCCGCCCCGGTCCCGGCCTGCGCCGCCGGCGGCACCTGCGGTTGCCGCTCCGCAGGGGTGGGCCTGGGGTCCCCGCCCGCCTTCTGCCTCCGCCGGGCATCCGCGAGGACCCACTGCCGATGCAGCTCCACCAGTTCCTCGGGCGTCGCCTTGCACACCCGCGCGAGCCGTTCCACGGGCGCGTAGTCCGTCGGTACGGCGTCCCCGTTGACGTACCGGTGGAGGGTGGACGCACTCATGTGAAGCCGCTTACCGAGCACCCCGTAACTGAGGCCGGACCGCTCCTTCAACCGGCCCAACAGCTCCGCGAATTCGTCGCCCGCCACCATTCCGCTCTCTCCCCGTGTCCCGGAACCCCATTCCAGGGGGAGGTCATTCCCCCAGGTCAGAGCCATCGCAAGCATTCCAGCGTCCCGGATGCGCAGCCAGTCTTGGCGGTCGGGACGGATCACTGCACAAGCTTGGGCCATCCAAGCACGCCGCTCCCGGCACCCGGTCGAGCGGCCCCTGCCAACACCCGTACCGCACAAGGGGGATCACATGTCCACACGTACCCGCCGCACCGGCCGCACCCGCATGTTCGCCGCCGCCGCGCTCGCGGCCGCCGCGCTGACGCTGACGGCGTGCAACAACGGAGAGGGCGTCCGCGACGAGGGGGCGTCGGCGGGATCCGCGTCTGCGTCGGCGCCCATGGCCTCCACCACGCCCCCGTCCAAGGCGAGTGGGGGAACCTCCACCGGGGCGGGACAGGCCGCCCCTGCGGGCTCGACCTCCGAAGGCTCGACAGGCGGCGCTGCCGGGTCGAGCGGCACGACGGGTTCCCAGAGCGGGTCGGGTTCCACGAACTCCGAGGGCTCGTCGGGCTCCACGAACTCCAAGGACTCGGGGGCCACCCTCACTCCCTGCTCACCCGCCTCCACTCGGACGACCGCCACGGAGGTCTCCCGCCCCCTGAACCACCTCCTCCTCACCGTCACCAACACCGGCTCGAAGAACTGCGACCTCGTCTACTACCCGGCGGTCCGGTTCGGCGAGGCCCAGTCCGTCCCGCCGGCCTTCGAGGACTCCAAGCCGCAGGCGGTGGTCACGCTGGCCCCGGGCGAGTCGGGCTACGCGAGCGTCCGTCTCTCGGCCGCGGACGGCAGCGGTTCCAACGGCTACACGGCCAAGTCCCTCGCGGTCTACTTCAACACGGACGCGAGCACCGCCGCCCACCCGTCACTCCCCGCGAAGGGCGTCTACGTCGACGACTCGATCGGAGTCACGTACTGGCAGTTCACCATGGCCGACGCCCTGGAATGGTGATGCACCGGCTCACGGGCTGATCACCACGGCCGGCAAGAAGGCCCAGGTCGGATGACCTGGGCCTTCATCATGGAGCGGCTGATGAGGATCGCACTCGCACGCGGCGGTCGTGCTCAGACGGGTGCAGGCGCCGTCTCCCCGTCAGCCCCGCGGAAAGCCACCGCACCACCGTCTCGGCGCTGTACGGCGTGCCGTCCGGGGTGATGTCCCGGAGGAAGTCCAGGTCCTGGCCGATGGTGACGATGGGCGGTTCCACCACGCCCCGCGGCCGGCGCTGGCCGAGCCCTACGGCGGCCAGCAGGCCGTTGCACAGGCACTGCCGCCCCTCCGTGTGTTCGGGGGTTCCGCCCTTGCGGACGTAGGCCGCGCGGGGTTCCGCCGGGCATCGGTAGCCGATGTCGCCGCGAGCGGTCCGGTACGGGGTGCGCAGATAGCCGAGGTCGCAGACGCGGGCGCGGTCGGCGCTCGTGGCGGGGTCGGCCAGTGTGCCGGGCAGGTCGGCGACCTTGAAGGGGAAGGCGGTCGGGGAGGCGGCCGGGTCGTTGCGCACCGTCAGCTCGCCGGCCAGTTCACGCTCGACCACCTGCCGCCGCAGCGCCTCCTCCATGCCCGACTCCTCGCACAGCGCGAAGACGCTGCCGAGCTGAACACCGGCCGCCCCCCTCTCCCTGGCCTGACGGAGCTGCTCCGGCCCGCACTGACCGCCGGCGATCCAGAACGGCAGGCCGAGGGCGGCCATCTTCGCGAAGTCGGGGTTGTCCCGGGGGCCGTACAGGGGGTCGCCGTGCTCGTCCAGGCGCAGGGGGCCGCGCGGCGGGGCGCTGTGCCCGCCCGCGCGGTGGCCTTCGACGACGAATCCGTCCGGCCTGGTCTCCTCGTCGCGGTTCAGGTACGTGGCCAGGGCCGGCAGCGAGACGATGGCCAGGACGCGAGGGCGGTGCAACGGGCCCGGATCGGCTCCGCGCAGCACCGAGGCCGGGTCGAAGCGCAGGACGAGCGGCCGGTCGTCGCCCTCCACGTCCACCCGCGCGGTGACCGGCTCACGCCGGGCGAGCCCACGGGCGATCCCGGGAATCTGCCCGGGCACGCCCGCACCGACCAGGACGTAGTCCACGCCCGCGAGGATCGCCCCGAACATGGCCGGTACGGTGGCGAGTTGGACCTTCTCCAGGTAGTTGACGCCGACCGGTCCGCCGTGCCCCTCCTTGGCGAGCCACACCTCGCAGAAGTTGGCGACGACGGTCAGCGCCCGGGCCGGACACGCCGCGTCGGCCGTGAGCCGGGGAGTGGCCGCGAACCGCTCCCCTTCCCCGACCCCGCCCTCGACGAAGTACCGCTCCCGCACCGCCCCGGCGAGCTCCGGCACGGGGAAGGCGGCCAGCGCCCGCCTCAGACGGCCTCCTGGATCGCCGCTCTGCAACCCCCGGATGAGCAGCGTGTCGAGAGCGGTACCGGAGACGACCCCCAGCTGCCCGGTGCGCGCGACGGCCCGGGCGAGCCGCCACCCGGACACGCCCACGCCCATTCCCCCCTGGATCAGCCACGGCAGGTCTTCGGTGGTCCGGGCTGTGCGCATGGGTCCTCGCAAACGTCGCGCCAGAGGCTGCGGAGAGCAACCTTCGGTACCGTAACTTACGGCACCGTAGGTCGGCGTGGCGCGCGGGGGCGGCGTCAGAGCCGTCGCCGTTCACGTCGCCCGGTGAGGCCAGCTGGTTGATGGTGTTCCAGCCGCCGGTGCCGCTGACCTTGCGGGTGCCGAAGACGCCCCGGCCGTTGCCCGGGTGCAGCCACAGCTTCCCGGCGGTGTCGCGGGCCAGCAGGTCCCTGCGGCGGCCGACGTCGGACAGGGACGGGTCCGTAGGGGGGCGCCCTGGTACGGCCGTGTTGCTGTGTCACGAGCGTGTGATGGCGGTGTCGTGATGCGGGGACGGGCGTGACCTCCGGGAGCGGTGGGCCCTCTTGTCGGTCACACCGCGGGACAACGGCGGACGCACCGCCGGCCCCGCTCCTCCTCGCATCGGAAGGACCTCCCGTGATGAACCGTCACCTGCGCAAGGCCGCCGTCGTCACCGCCGCGATCACCGCGGGGCTGCTGATGACCGCCTGCCAGAACGACTCCGCGACCAGCGGCGGCTCGTCCTCGACCTCGTCCTCCGAACAGGGCAGCAAGGGCTCGGCCGCGGTCGCGGACAAGGCGGCGGACAAGGCCGGGGAGAAGGCCGGGGAGAAGGCCGGGGACCGGTCGGCGGGCAGCAAGGGCGTCAGCGGGACGTTCAGCAACGGCACGGTCACCTACCTCGCGCCGGGCAAGTACATCGTGTCCGTCCCGGGCAAGGGCGACCAGCAGTTCTGGGTCGCCGACGACACCGAGGTCCACGGCGCGGGCACCATCTGCGGGGACGCGCAGTCGAAGGTGGACGCGCCGTGCACACAGGACCAGTTGGAGACGGCCGCCAAGAAGGGTGCCGTCCCTGCCGATGTGGAGATGAAGGACGGAGTCGCCACCCGGGTCTCCGAGCGGCGCGCCAAGGGCAAGGGCGTCAACGGCACCTGGTTCGGCCATGTCTCCTACCTCGCACCGGGCACATACACGGTCACCGAGGAGCACGGCACCGCGCAGCAGTTCTTCATCGCCGAGGACACCCGCATCTGGGGCTACGGCCAGGTCTGCGGGGGCCCGGGGACTGGGGAAGGGGAGCAGGGCGGCACCGAGTGCACGGAAGCCGAACTGGAGAGCGCCGCCAAGAAGGGCTTCACCGCCGAGGTGGAGATCACCAACGGCGTGGCGACCACCCTCCGCGACACCCCCTGAACAACCGGCCCGGGGGTCACCAGCGGGCCATGCTGCCGGGTGGAGAACACGTGGGAAAATGGGCATGCCCCTACCTCCGGGGAGTGACCATGCCGGAGCAGTCGCGGTTGACGGAGCTGCTGGCCGCCCTGTCGGTGGCCACCGACCTCGGCATGGGGCAGCCGCCGGAGAAGGCGGTCCGGTCCTGTCTGCTGGCGACCGGTCTCGCCAGGGCCCTGGATCTGCCCGAGCGGCAGGTGCGGGACGTGTATCTGGCCTCCCTGCTGCGCCACCTCGGCTGTACGGCCACGGCGGCCGTCGAGGCACGCCTGTTCGGCGGCGACGAACTGGCGTCACGGTCGGCCGCCGAACCCGCGGACTTCGGTGACGCCCGGGAGATGCTCGCCCTGACCCTCGGCACCGGACGGGGCGCGGGCGTGCACCGGCCGCGGCTGGTGACCCGCGCCGTCCTGGGCAACCTCCAGCACGGGAAGACGATCTTCCGGTCCGTCTGCGAGGCGGCCTCCCTGCTCGCCGGCCGGCTCGGCCTCGGCCAGGAGGTCCGGGACTGTCTGTTCCAGCAGTTCGAGCGGTGGGACGGCAAGGGTGAGCCGCAGGGGCTGGCGAAGGACGAGATCGCGCTCCCGGCGCGGATCAGTGAGGTGGCCACGCAGGCCGTGCTGTTCCACCGGTCCGGCGGGCCGGACGCGGCCATGGCCGCACTGGGGCGCAGGGCAGGAGGCTGGTTCGACCCCGCCGTCGTCGACGTGTTCCGGCGGCACGGGCCCGCCCTGCTGCGCGGGATCGACGCCGTGGATCCGTGGGAGGCGGTTCTGGAGGCCGAGCCGGCGCCGGTGCGGTACGTGACCCGGGGCGAACTCGATCAGGTGGCGCGCGCCTTCGGGGACATGGTCGATCTCAAGGCGCCGTACACGCTGGGCCACTCGGCGGGGGTCGCCGCGCTGGCCGACGGCGCCGCCCGTTCGCTCGGACTGCCGGAACGCGAGGTCGAGGACCTGCGGCGGGCCGCGCTGCTGCACGACCTGGGGCGGGTCGGCGTCTCCAGCGGGATCTGGGACCGGCCCGGTCCGGTGACCCGTACCGAGCGTGAGCAGATCCGCCTGCACCCGTACCACACGGAGCGGATCCTGGCCTGTTCGCGCGTCCTCGAACCGCTGGGCCGCACGGCGGGCCTGCATCACGAGCGGCTCGACGGCAGCGGCTACCACCATGGGCTGCCGGCCGCCGGGATCCCCGTGGCGGCGCGGATCCTCGCGGCCGCCGACACGTACCAGGCGGCGACGCAGAACCGTCCGCACCGGCCCGCCCACAGCCCCGCCCGGGCCGCCGACCTGCTGGCCGAGGAGGCCGCGGCCGGCCGTCTCGATCCCGACTGCGCGCGGGCCGTCGTAGCGGCCGCCGGGCAGGTGCCGCCGCGGCTGCGGCCGAGCCCGCCGGCCGGGCTCACGGACCGGGAGGTCGACGTGCTGCGTCTGCTGGCCCGCGGTCTGACGAACAGGGAGATCGCCGGCCGGCTGGTGATCTCGCCCCGCACCGCCGAGCACCACGTCCAGCACATCTACGGCAAGATCGGCCACTCCACCCGCGCGGCCGCCGCCCTGTTCGCCATGGAGCACGACCTGGTGAGGGGCTGAGACCCCCCCGGGTTCATGACGTGAGGAACCCCCGTACGACCGCCGCCACCATCGCCGGGTCCGTCCGGTGGGCGATGTGCGCGTGACCGTCGAGGACACGGATCCGGGCACCGGGGATCGCCGCCGCGGCCCGGTCGGTGGCCTGCTTGAGCGCCGGTGGGCTCTCGGAGCCGGACAGGAGGAGTGTCCGTGCCGTGATCCCGGTGAACTGTCCGGGCCGGTAGACCCACTCCTCCTCGGCCCGTGCCTCCCGGGCCACGGTCGGTGCCACGGCGACGCGGCGTGCCCACTCCGGGCCGGAGCGTACGGCGTCGATCTGCGCGTCGGTGAACTCCAGCACGTCCCGGAGCACCAGGACGACGGCTTCCTCGTCGTCTCCGTCGGCGAGCGCCCGCTCGACCCTGCCGATCCAGCCGTCGGGGTAGACGAGCCCGAGGCTGGGCTCGTACAGCAGCAGGTGGCCGACGTTCCCCGTGAGCGTCGCGCCGCCCATGGCGAGGCTCGCCCCGTAGGAGTGGCCCCACACGGCGACCGGACCGCCGGTCCGGGCGGCCACGGCGTCGACGACGGCGGCCACGTCCTCGAACTCCCGCTCGATCGCATAGTCGGCTCCGTCACCGCTGGCGCCGAAGCCCCGGCGGTCCAGGGCGAAGGTGGTCAGGCCGGTACGGAGCTCGCCGACCAGGGCGGCCGAGACGGTGTGGTCCTGCAGCGAACCGTGCACCATGACCAGCGCGGGTCCCTCACCCTCGGCCCATACGGCGAGCGGGGTGCCGTCCGGGGCGCGGACGTCGAACCGGTTAATGCCGGGGCTGCCGCTCATCGCCGTGCCTCCTGCCTGCTCTCCGCGCGGGACATGAACGCCATGGTCACGCGCAGGAACGCCGCCGGATGCGTCACATGCGGAATGTGGCCCGCACCGGGGTACACGACGTGCTCGGCCTGCGGCAGCAGCTCCGCGAGCCGGGTCACCACCGGCCGGAACCAGGGCGGGCTCCGGTCACCGGACGTGAGCAGTACCGGTCCGCGATACCGGGCCAGCGCGGCCTGGTCGACGGTGTCGGCGCGGGGATCGCGGCCCTCGTCGAGGTAGGTCGGGGCGTTCCCGACGAACGTGCGCCGCATCCGGTCGGGCATCCGCGCCCAGCTGCCCGGCCCGAGGGCGACCGCGTCGACGAACAGCTCGGCCGCGCCGGCGTGGTCGCCCGCGTCGATGCGGCGCAGCACGTCCGCGAGTGGCCCCCGCCGCAGGGTCTCGACGGCGGCGGCCTCGGGACCGCCCCGCGGCAGCAGGGACCACAGCGGCGGCTCGTGCACGACGATCCCGCGCAGCAGGTGGGGGCGGGCCGCGGCCAGCCCGAGCGTGATGACCGCGCCGGCCGAGTTGCCGACGACCCAGGCCGGGGCCGCCCCGAGCCGCTCGATCAGCGCGGCGAGATCGGCCACGTCCTCGTCGAAACTGCCCTGGCCCAAGACGCGCTCGCTGTCGCTGTGGCCCCTCCGGTCGTAGGTGACGACGCGGAACCGGGGGACCAGGCCCGGTACGACCGGATCCCAGTTGTGGTGCGAACCCCAGCTGCCGTGCACGAGCACGAGCGGAACCGGCCCGTCACCGGCCGCCGCGTACGCGATCCGCACCCCGTTGACCCGAACGAACTCCACGGGACCCGCCGAGACGACGGCGCCCTCACCGATGCCGGCCATCTCACCGCTCCTCTCCTCGGACCTCGCCACCATGCTGGCGAGGCCACGGGCCGGCGCGCATCGGCAGACCTACCCATTCGGTGCGACCTCCCTCGACCGGCCGGCGCGATCGGCGCGTAAGGAGTGCGTCAAAGGGAGCGGCGTCGCCGTAAGAGGGGCGTCAAGGGGCGTTGAGTCCGGCCGCACGGGGCGTTTGCTGGTGTGGTCAGTCCGATGTCGAGTCCTGTTCAGGGAGCCTGCGATGGCCGACGTGGCCTTCGTCTTCGCCGCCGTCGTGGTGTTCGCGCTGGTGGCGCTCATCGCCAAAGGAGTGGGCCGGCTGTAGGCGCCGGACGGCGGCCGCCCTCGCCCTCCCCGGTTCCTGCCCGGCCGAACTATCTTCGGGTGTACACGGCCCGGCTGGGGGTGGTGAGCCGGTATGAGCCCCGCCGCACATCCCCGCAGAGACGAGACACCGAGACCCATGGCACGCGGCAAGCTACGCATCTACCTCGGCGCGGCACCCGGCGTCGGCAAGACCTACGCCATGCTCTCCGAGGCCCACCGGCGCGTGGAGCGCGGCACCGACTGCGTGGTCGGCTTCGTGGAGCACCACGACCGGCCGCGCACCGAGGTGATGCTGCACGGCCTGGAGGTCACGCCGCGCCGCGAGATCGAGTACCGGGGTACGACGTTCACGGAGATGGACGTCGACGCGGTCCTGGCCCGCCGCCCCCAGGTGGCGCTGGTCGACGAGCTCGCACACACCAACGTGCCCGGCTCCCGCAACACCAAGCGCTGGCAGGACGTCGAAGAGCTGCTGGCCGCCGGTGTCGACGTGATCTCCACCGTGAACATCCAGCACCTGGAGTCGCTGGGTGACGTCGTCGAGGCGATCACCGGCATACGGCAGCAGGAGACCGTCCCCGACGAGGTGGTCCGGCGCGCCGACCAGATCGAGCTGGTCGACATGTCCCCGCAGGCGCTGCGCCGCCGCATGGCGCACGGCAACATCTACCAGCCGGACAAGGTCGACGCGGCCCTGTCGAACTACTTCCGGCCCGGCAACCTGACCGCGCTGCGGGAGCTTGCGCTGCTGTGGGTGGCGGACCGGGTCGACGAGTACCTGCAGCAGTACCGCGGGGAGCACAACATCCGCTCCACCTGGCAGGCCCGTGAGCGGATCGTCGTAGGGCTGACCGGCGGCCCGGAGGGGCGGACGCTGATCCGGCGGGCGGCGCGGCTGGCGGAGAAGGGCGCCGGCGGCGAGGTCATCGCCGTGTACATCGCGCGCAGCGACGGGCTGACCTCCGCCTCGCCGAAGGAACTCGCCGAGCAGCGCGCCCTCGTGGAGGGCCTGGGCGGTACGTTCCACCATGTCATCGGCGACGACATCCCGTCCGCGCTGCTGGAGTTCGCGCGCGGCGTCAACGCCACCCAGATCGTCCTCGGCGTGTCCCGCCGCAAGAGCTGGCAGTACGTCTTCGGCCCCGGCGTCGGCGCGTCCGTCGCCCGGGAGTCCGGACCCGATCTGGACGTCCACCTGATCACCCACGACGCGGCGGGCAAGGGGCGCGGCCTGCCCCTGGCGCGGGGCTCCCGGCTCGGCCGCTCCCGGATCATCTGGGGCTGGCTGGTCGGTGTGGCCGGCCCGCTCCTGCTCACCTACGCCCTCACCCACGTCGCCACGGGCCCGGACCTCACCAACCACGTCCTGCTCTTCCTGACGCTGACGGTCGCCGCCGCACTGCTGGGCGGCCTGCGCCCGGCCCTCGCCTCGGCGACCGCGGGGTCACTGCTGCTGAACTACTTCTTCACCCCGCCCGTGCACACCTGGATCATCGCGGAGGCGGAGGACGTCGTCGCCATCGCGGCCTTCTTCGCGGTCGCGGTCGCCGTGGCCTCCGTGGTCGACGTGGCCGCCCGGCGCACCCAGCAGGCCGCGCGGCTGCGCGCGGAGTCGGAGGTGCTGTCCCTGCTGGCGGGCAGTGTGCTGCGCGGTGAGACCAGCCTGGAGGAGCTGCTGGAGCGCGTCCGGGACACCTTCGCCATGGAGACGGCGGCCCTGCTGGAGCGGGCGAGCGACCTCGATCCGTGGACCTGCGTGGGCAGCGTCGGAGACACCCGTGCGATCGAGCGGCCCGAGGACGCCGATGTCGACATGCCGGTCGGCGACCACATGGCGCTCGCCCTGTACGGCCGTGTCCTGCCCGCCGAGGACCGGCGCGTGCTGTCCGCCTTCGCCGCCCAGGCCGCCGTAGTCCTGGATGTCCAGCGCCTTCAGGTGCAGGCCGACCAGGCCAAGGAACTGGCCGAGGGCAACCGCATCCGCACGGCGCTCCTCGCCGCCGTCAGCCATGACCTGCGCACCCCGCTCGCCGCCATCAAGGCGTCCGTGTCCTCGCTGCGCTCCGACGACGTCGCCTGGTCGGAGGAGGACCGGGCGGAGCTGCTGGAGAGCATCGAGGCGGGCGCGGACCGGCTCGGGGGTCTGGTGGACAACCTGCTGGACATGTCCCGGCTGCAGACGGGCACCGTCACCCCGCTGATCCGGGAGATCGACCTCGACGAGGTCGTCCCGATGGCCCTGGTCGGCGTGGACGAGGACAGTGTCGGCCTCGACATCCCCGAGACGCTTCCCATGGTCGCCGTCGACAAGGGGCTGCTGGAGCGGGCCGTCGCCAACGTCGTCGAGAACGCCGTCAAGTACAGTCCCGACGACCGCCCCGTGCAGGTCTCCGCCAGCGCGCTCGGCGACCGTGTCGAGCTGCGGGTCGCCGACCGCGGCCCCGGCGTGCCGGACGACGCCAAGGAGCGCATCTTCGAACCGTTCCAGCGCTACGGCGACGCCCCGCGCGGCGCCGGCGTGGGACTCGGCCTCGCGGTCGCCCGCGGCTTCGCCGAGGCCATGCGGGGCACCCTGCACGCCGAGGACACCCCCGGCGGCGGCCTGACCATGGTCCTCACCCTTCGCACCGCCCCCGGCCGGCCCCCGGCCCGCCCCGATGTCGCGGCCACAACGATGACGTAACACCTGCGCCGCCGGGTCGGGGCCGATCGCTGCCGCTCGCTCTTCCGTTCGGTTAGGGTGTGCCGCCGGGATCTGGGCGCCGACCTGTCGGAACCATGACGATGACTTGGCGGACACGACAGCGGACACGACAGGTGGAGGAGCCGAAGCGTGGCGGGACGTGCCATGGCGCGGTCGACGGGACCGACGCGCCCATCCAGGGCGGTGCGGGGATGGCACGCGCTGTTCACGGCTCATCCCGCGCGGACGGTGGTGACCGGATTCGGCGCGGTGATCCTGCTGGGGACCGTGCTGCTGATGCTGCCGGTGGCCAGCGAGGGCGGCGGCCGCACGGACGTGGTGACCGCGCTGTTCACGGCGACCTCGGCGGTCTGTGTGACGGGCCTGGTGGTCGTGGACACCGGCACCTACTGGAGCGGTTTCGGCGAGGGCGTGGTCCTGGCGCTGTTCCAGGTCGGCGGCTTCGGCATCATGACGATGGCCTCGCTGCTCGGCCTGCTGATCTCCGGCAAGCTGCGGCTGCGCATGCAGCTGACCGCGCAGGCCGAGACGAAGAGCCTGGGCATCGGGGACGTACGGCGGGTGCTGCTGGGTGTCGCCGGGTGCACCGTGGCGGTGGAGCTGGCGGTGGGCGCGGTCCTGGCGCTGCGGCTGCGCTTCGGGTACGCGGAGTCGATCGGCGACGCGACGTATCTGGGGTTCTTCCACGCGGTGTCCGCCTTCAACAACGCCGGGTTCGGCCTGCACGCGGACAGCCTGACCCGGTACGCCCAGGATCCCTGGATGACGCTGCCCGTCGCGGTGGCCGTGATCCTCGGCGGCATCGGCTTCCCGGTGCTGCTGGAGCTGCTGCGGCACCGCCGACGGCGGCAGCTGACCGGCCGGCGCGGCTGGTCGCTGCACCTCAGGCTGACGGTCGTCACGACGGCGGTGCTGCTGCTGGCGGGCACCGTGCTGACGTGCGTCCTGGAGTGGACCAACGCGGGCACGCTGGGCCCGTTCGACTGGTACAAGAAGATCCTCGCCGGGTTCTTCCACTCGGCGATGTCCCGCACGGCCGGGTTCAACAGTGTCGACGTCGGCGCGATGACGGACGCGACGCTGCTGCTGACCTGCATGCTGATGTTCGTCGGCGGCGGCAGCGCGGGCACGGCGGGCGGCATCAAGGTCACCACCTTCGCGGTGCTGGGCGCGGCGATGGTGGCCGAGGTGCGCGGCGAGCCGCACTCCGGCGTGATGGGCCGCCGGCTCGCTCCGCATGTGCTGCGGCAGGCGCTGACCGTGGCGCTGGCCGGGGTGGGCTTCGTGATGACCGCGACCCTCGCCTTGCTCGCCGTCGTCCACAAACCCTTCGAGCAGGTGCTCTTCGAGGCCGTGTCGGCGTTCGGCACGGTCGGGCTGTCCACCGGTATCACCGGGGACCTGCCGACCTCAGGGCGCCTGATCGTCATCGTGCTCATGTTCGTCGGCCGGCTCGGACCGGTCACCCTGGTCTCGGCGCTCGCTCTGCGCGAGCGGACCCGCCGCTACCAGCTACCCGAGGAGCGACCTGTCATTGGCTAGTTACCTGCACTCCCTGCGCCGCCGCCGCGCCAAGCAGCTCTCGGTCCAGTACGCCAACCCCCACGGCGACCAGCGCGTCGCGGTGATAGGTCTCGGCCGGTTCGGCAGCTCGCTGGCCAACGAGCTGATGCGGCGCGGCTGGGACGTCCTCGGTGTCGACACCGACCCCCACCTCGTGCAGAAGATGAGCGACGACCTCACCCACGCGGCCGTCGCCGACTGCACCGACTCCGAGGTGCTGCGGCAGCTCGGCGTGCACGAGTTCACCAGCGCCGTCGTCGGCATCGGCACCGACATAGAGGCGTCCATCCTCATCGCCTCCAACCTGCTGGAGGCCAGGGTCCCGAACATCTGGGCGAAGGCCATCAGTCGCCAGCACGGCCAGATCCTGGAACGCCTCGGCGTCCACCACGTGGTCCTGCCCGAACACGAGATGGGCGAGCGCGTCGCCCACCTGGTGACCGGCCGCATGCTGGACTTCATCGAGTTCGACGACAACTACGCCCTGGTCAAGACGGTCACCCCGGCGGTGGCCACCGGCGTACCGCTGGGCGAGAGCGGGGTCCGGACCAAGTACGGCGTCACCGTCGTCGGGATCAAGCGGCCCGGCGAGGGTTTCACCCATGCCACCGCCGAGACGGTCATAGAAAAGGGCGACGTCATCATCGTCACCGGCAAGATCCAGGCGGTGGAGTCCTTCGCCGAACTGGACTGACGGTACGCAAGCCGTCGACCGCGTACCCGATGAACCCGTACGGAACCCGTTAAGAAGACCGGCCGGCCCGCCCGGAACCGTTGTCGCTGCGCTGAGATGTCACCAGTGGTATGTGGCGCCGTGATCGGGAAGGGAAGCCGCCGATGGTGGAATGGCGGCCGTGGAGGGCCGGGATCCGGCCGGTGCCCGAGCCCGTGGCCACCCCACTGGTGTGGGCCGCCGCCTTCACCGGCGCGCTCCTGGTCACGGCCGCCCTGGCCGCGACCCGCGCGCTGACCGAGCCGCCCCACGCCCTGCTCGCCCTGTGTGCCCTGGCCGCCCTGCTGGGCCTGTGCGCCCGCTTCACCGCGGCACCGGGCACCGCACTGGTGTGCTGGCTCTTCCACAACGGCTTCGCCACCGCCCCGCACGGAGAACTCGCCTGGCAGCCCGGCACGGACGCCTGGCACCTGACCGCCCTGACCACGGCAACCGTCCTCGGCACGACGACCACCCACCTCGTCAACGCCCATGGCGCCTACCGCCGCGTCACCCCGGGCGGCGACGCGTAGCCGAGGGCCATTCGTCGATGGCCGAGCAGTGACCTGCCGGCGCCGACCGCGCACGCCGCAGGGGGCGTGAGCGGGTGCGCTCACGCCCCCTGGGGTACGGGGGTCTCCCGAGGGCTCTCACGAAGAGGCGGGCCCCTTTGGGCCACCGGGGCCTCCGCGAGGTGCCTCAGCCGTGGCGGGGCCGCAGGGCGTTGTGGCCGCGGCCCCGTTCGGGGGTGGGGTCAGGACGGGTCGCCGTACTGGAGGCCGCGGCCGTTGGTGCCGACGTAGACGCGGCCGAAGGTGTCGGGGTCGCCGGTGATGACGCCCGAGCTGCCGATGGCGCCCCACTGGTGGGCGTCGTCGTTGACGCGGAGCCAGGTGGCGCCCTTGTCGGTGGAGCGGAAGACTCCGGTGACGTCCTTGACGGTGCCGATCAGGTACAGCGCCTGGTAGGAGGCGCCCGGCGCGGCCTTGCCGAAGCCGAGGGCGGAGGCCGACTTCACCGTGCTGAGCGTGGTGAAGGTGCGGCCGCCGTCGGTGGAGTGCAGCAGCCCCTTGCTGTCGCCCGCGATCCACAGGTCCCCGGCGATGCCGGGGACGGCCTCGAGCCGGCCGTTGGGCAGGTTGGTGGCGCGGGCGGTGAAGGTCGCGCCGCCGTCGGTGCTGGCGTAGAGCGTGCCGCCGGACAGTGAGTAGAAGGTCTTGGCCGAGGAGCGGTCGGCGACGACCACGGCGCCGGTGCCCAGGCCGCCGACCCTCGACCAGCTGGCCCCCTTGTCGGTCGAGCGGTACGGGGCCTGCCCGTCCTGGGTCCAGACGATGGCGGAGCCGTCAGCGGCCAGCGCGATGTGGCCGTCCTGGGCGCCGGCCACCGGCTCCGACCTGAAGCCGGTCCAGTTGCTGCCGCCGTCGGTGGAGTAGGCGCCGTCCTTCTCGCCGCCACGGCCGACGCGGACCATCAACGACGGGTTGGACTGGGCGAAGTCGATGTCGGTGCTGTTGGTCATCATCGGGTTGTCCAGTCGCCCGTCGGGCACCTTGGTCAGGGAGTCGTGGCGGAAGCCGCCCTGGTCGCCCATGGCGGTGACGACGGTGGCGCCGCCGGGCGGGGCGACCGCGTCCAGCAGCGCGGTCTCCTCCAGTCCTCGAGCCCCCGCGGTCCAGTGGCTGGTGCCGCCGCTGTCGCTGGCGTTGGCGTTCTTGCTGCGCCAGATGCCGTTGCCGGTGCCGTACAGCACGTGCCCCGAGTTGAACGGGTCGATGGCCAGGGCGGTCATCCAGTGCCCGGTGTGGTCACCGATGTAGGGAGCGGCGGAGGCGTTCCGTTCCGACTGGTTGGCCAGCGCCTTCCACGTCCCGCCGCCGTCGGTGCTGCGGTAGATCTCGTCCTCGGGCCACCAGCGGCCGAGGGTGGTGACCATCACCGTGGACGGCTTCTGCGGGTCGACGGCCAGGCCGGAGAACCCGTAGTTGCCCTGGGACGGGGAGATGTTCTTCCACGTCCCGCCGGACGGCGTGTGCTTCCAGACCGAACCCGCCGTCACGCCGTTGGGTCCGAGGTTGTTGGTGTACGTCAAGTACAGCGAGCCGTCCCCGGAGAGCACGCCGTGCTGCGGCATCTGGCCGGTGGGCTGCCCGGAGACGGGCTGCCAGGTGCTGCCGCCGTCGGTGGAGCGGTACAGGGAGGTGGACCTGTCGTTGACGCCGACGTAGATCGTCTTGCTGCCGGCCGGGCCGTACGTCACGAAGGAGATGCCCGCGCCGCTGCTCGCCCCGTCCTTGACGGGGAACGAGGAGACCGGCTTCCAGGTCGCACCGCTGTCCGTGCTGCGCCACAGGCCGTTCTTACGGGTGCCCAGCAGCAGGTTGCGGTTGTCCGCGGGGTCGACCACGAGCCGCTCGCCCGCGCCGCGGCCGTCCTCGTTGGCGCCCAGCTTGAACGGCAGATCGGTGCGCTCGAAGGTGCGGCCCCGGTCGGTGGAGCGCAGGATCGCGCCGTTGCCCGCCCAGTTGTTGGTGTAGGTGCCCGCCGACAGGTAGAGCCGGTTGGGGTCGACGGGGTCGGTGGCCAGCGCGTCGATGCCCAGCAGGTTCCAGTCCTTCTCACCGATCCAGTCGGTCAGCGGGATCCACTGCTCGGCCGCGGGGTCCCAGCGGTAGGCGCCGCCCATGTCGGTACGCGCGTACAGCAGGCCCTTCTCCCGCGGGTTGAACACCAGCCCGGTGACATAACCGCCGCCCACCACCTGGGCGTTCTTCCACGCGTACGGTCCGGTCGCGGCCGTCTGCGCCTCGGCCACCTTCACCAGCTCCCACTGCTGGTTGGTGCCGCCGTGGCCCGGATACTGGATGACCACCGCGCCCTGGGCCGTGGAGCCCCCGTGGACGTCCAGGACCTGGCCGCTGCTGCGGGAGGTGAAGGTGACGGCGCCGGAACCGCCCACCTCGTCGATGCGCCACTCCTGGGAGGGGGAGGAGCTGTCGGTCTGCTGTTCGGCGGCGGCCGCCCGGGCGGTGGAGTTGCCCGCTATGCCAAGGACTTTGCCGCTGTTGCGGTTGACCAGCTCGTAGTAGCCGTCCCCGACGGGCCGCAGCTTCCACTGCTGGTTGGCGGTGTTCTGGTCGGTGTACTGCTGGATACGGGTGCCGTCGGCGGTGGAGAAGGAGCTGACGTCCAGCACCTTGCCGCTGCGCACGGAGACCAGCCGGTAGTAGGCGTCGCCGTCGACCGTCGCGGCCTGCGAGTCCTCCTGCGCGAACAGGAGATACGGCACCAGGACGGCGGGCACGCCGATCAGCAGACCAGTGGCGGTCCAGCGACGCCGGTGACGCCCGCGGCGCCCGCCGTTCGTGGGGTTCTTCATGGGGGGTGTTACTCCTTGCAGCCGTTCACCAGAGGGAGGTGGATCCGGTCACCGGAACTGACCGGATCCGCCTCCTTGTTGTCACAGGCGCCGCACAGGGTTGCCGCGAGTCGGGAAATTTTTTTCAGGGCACCTCGCGGTGCGGTCGGACCGCGGATTCAGTCCTGGATGGTGACGACCATCCGCGGCAGCACTCTGCCGACGATGGAGCCCGAGGGGACGTTCCCTGTGCGGACCGCGCCCATCGCGCGGTAGAACGGCTCGGCATGCGGGTCCGCGTCGATCGCGAGCCGGGTGAACCCCAGGTCGCGTCCGGCGGCGATGGTGTGTTCGAACAGCAGGCGGCCGATCCCCTGGCCCATGGCCTGCGGCTCGACGAACATCATGCCCAGAACGCCGGTGGGTGGCTCTCCCTCAAGAGTCGTGAAGCCCAGGATGTGGCCGTCCCTGTCAGCCACCGTGGCTCGTCGGCGTGCGATCTCGTCCGCGGCAACGGTGAGTTCGTCCCGACACGCCTCCAGGAACTCGGCGTCATAGCCCCAATACGCCTTGGACCGCAGGGCCAGGTCGGTGAGTACGCCGGCCTCCGTTGCCCGCGCGGGCCTGATCATCACGTCCATCTACGTCCCCCCGGTTCAGGTGTGGGTCCTTCGACCTTCGCACCCCGCAGCCGTGCGGGAACAGTACGCGATGGCCTCCGGCCGGGCGGGACGAGCGTGGGGGCGGTCGACTGACCCTCCCGGCACCGCCCTGCCGGGCTTGCGTATGGAAACCGATCGGTTTACCTTGGTGGAAACCGATCGGTTTCTCATCTGTGGAGGCAGTCATGACCGCACTGAAGGGCGCAAACGTCTTCGTCACCGGCGGCAGCCGCGGCATAGGCAAGGCGCTGGTGGAGGAGCTGTACGCGCGCGGTGCCGGCAAGGTCTACGCCACGGCCCGCGACCCGCGCGGCGTCACGCACCCGGACGCGGTCCCGGTTGCGCTGGAGGTCACCGACCCGGCCTCCGTGGCGGCGGCCGCCGCGCAGGCGGAAGACGTCACCGTGCTGATCAACAACGCCGGCGCCGCGGTCGGCGCGTCCTTCCTCGACTCCCCGGTCGACGACGTGCGCCGGGAGTTCGAGACCAACTTCTACGGCCCGCTGCTGGTCACCCGGGCCTTCGTACCGGTCATCGAGCGCAACGGCGGCGGCCACCTCCTCAACGTGCACTCCGTGCTCTCCTGGATCGCCCTCGGCGGCTCCTACAGCGCCTCGAAGGCCGCCCTGTGGTCGCAGACCAACTCCCTGCGCCTGGAGCTCCAGCCCCGCGGCATCGCCGTCACCGGACTGCACGTCGGCTACGTCGACACGGACCTGGCGGCCGATGTCGACGCCCCCAAGGCCGACCCTCGCGACGTCGCCGCCCTCGCCCTCGACGGGGTCGAGACGGGTGCGTACGAGGTGCTCGCCGACGACATCTCGCGGCAGGTCAAGACGGGCCTGGCCGGCGACCTGGCGGGACTGTACGCCCAGCTGGCGAAGTAAGCCCCAACGCACCCAAGGAGTCGGCGAGATGCCCACCCAGGAGTCCCGTCCCACGATCCACATTCCGGGGACCACCAGCCACACCCTCGCCCCGCGCGCGGGACGCCACAGCCGCGAGGGAACGCTGCGCCACCTCAAGGCGGGCACCGGTGCCCCCCTGGTCCTGCTGCACACCGTGCGCACCCAGGCCGAGCACTTCCGCCTCCTCATCCCGCTGATCGCGGAACACTACACCGTGTACGCCCTCGACCTGCCGGGGATGGGCCACTCCGAGATCGTGCCCGGGGCGTCGTACGACGAGCCGGCCATGCGCGCGGGCGTCGAGCGGCTCCTCACCGGACTCGACCTCCACGACGTGACGCTGGTCGGGGAGTCGATGGGGGCGGTGCTCGCCCTGACCACCGCCGCCGATCTCCCGGAGCGGGTACGGCGCGTCGTCGCGGTCAACGCCTACGACTTCCGCGGCGGAATCGCCCGGTCCGGCCTCCTGGCCCGTGTCGTGGTCAGTGGTGTCCTCGCCCCGGGGGTGGGCCCGGTGATCGCCGGGGTCGAGCCCAGGCCCGCCCTCAGCAAGATCCTTCAGGGCGGGCTCGGCGACAAGAGCGCGCTGCGGGAGGACTACGTGGACGAACTCCTCCAGGTGGGCAGCCGCCCCGGCTACCCGACCGTCGCCCGAGCCGTGTACCAGGCCCTGCCCAGCCTCATCGCGGCCCGCTCCCGCTACCCCGAGGTACAGGCCCCCGTCCACCTCGTCTACGGCGAGAAGGACTGGTCCCGTCCCTCGGACCGGGAAGCCAACAAGCGACTGCTTCCGGCCGCCGACTTCACGCAGGTCCCCGAGGCAGGCCACTTCATCGCCCTGGAACGTCCCGACGTGCTGGCCGACCTGTTGACCGCGGTGGCCTGACCGGACGTCCAGCGGTTCGGACGGAGCGGGTGGTGGGGGCAGGTATGTGACCGCCCTTCCCTACGCGCGGGTGGTCCGCTGCGGCCTCCGGTTGCCTCCGACCGTCCGGGGTGCCTCCATGGAACGGCGGCCGGGCATCCGGGGAACGGGGCGGCGGATGAGTATCGACGTGACGGTGGAGCGGGTGATCCCGCTGACGTGTGACCGGGTGGCGGCGTATGCCATGGACTGGCACCACGATGCCGAGTGGACCCAGGGGATCCGGACGGCTCAGCTGACGCGGCAGGCGGAGGCGGGCGGTTTCGGGGTCGGGGCGGAGGTGACGCGGACGGCGTACTTCCTGGGCAAGCGGATCGACTACGTGCTGCGAGTCGCTGAGTACGACCCGCCGAGGCTGCTGGACATGGTCTCGGTGGCAGGCCCGATGCCGATGCACGTGACCTACTCCTTCGACCCGCTTCCGGACGGCGGCACGCTCGCCCGGATCCGTGTGCGCGGTGACGCCTCCGGCCTCTACCGGTTGGCCGGGCCGATGATGGGGCGCCAGGTGCGCTCGTCCCTGGTCAAGGATCTTCGGGACCTGGAGCGGCAGGTGAGCCGGCGAGCGGGAGGGTGAGCGGATCGACCACGGGCACGCCTTCGTGGCGAGCATGACGCCCGAGTAACGCCGGTCGGCGGCAGGCATCCCGAAGATGCCTGCCCGTCCTGCGACTTCTGCTGCCCTCTTGTGTTCGATTCATTCGACTCCTAATGTCGTCGTCGCTCCCCCGAGTGTGCTCTGATCTGCGGCGTTGTGCGCGCAAGCGCTTCGACGATTGTGTGCCGACCGGGCTCGTCGGCCACCCCGCACGTCCCCGCCGCCCCTCCCCGATGACCACCTGAAGGCTGGAGATTTCATGCAGATGTCACGCCGTGGCGTTCTGATACTCGGCGCCGCCGGGGCCGCCGGCGCGGCCGTCGCCGGAGGCATTCCCGCAGGCTCGGCCCTGGCCGCCGAGACGGCCGAGGCAACGGACGCCTCCACCCGCACCGAGCGCCTGTATCTGTCCGGAGAGGACGCCGACCACCCGGTCGACTGGGACTTCCTGTGCACCAGCGGGCGGCGCAGCGGCAGTTGGGACAGCATCCCGGTTCCGTCCAACTGGGAGTTCCACGGCTACGGCACGTACAACTACGGGTGGAATCTGCGCCCGGAGGAGAACGGCCACTACCGGCACACCTTCACGCCCCCCGCCCACTGGCGTGACAGACGCGTCTTCCTCGTCTTCGAAGGGGCGATGACCGAGACCGAGGCGTGGATCAACGGCGAGTCGGTCGGGCCCGTCCACCGCGGCGGCTTCTACCGGTTCCGTTACGAGGTGACCGGAAAGCTGCGTCCGGGCCAGGACAACCTCCTGGAGGTGACGGTCAGCAAGGAGTCCACCGACGACTCCGTCAACCGGGCCGAACGCCTCGGCGACTACTGGAACTTCGGCGGCATCTACCGCCCCGTCCACCTGGAGGCGTTCCCGCTCCAGCACATCGAACGCATCGCCGTCGACGCCCGCGCCGACGGCACGCTGCGGATCGACGCCCATCTGTCGGGCACCGGTTCCGCCGACCGTCTCGTCGCCCGGGTCACCGACCTGTCCGGCCGCCCGGTCGGCGCCCCGTTCACCGCGGCCGTCGCTCCCGGCGACACGAAGGTGACCCTCAGGACCACTGTCGACTCCCCCCGCCAGTGGACGGCGGAGACCCCGCACCTCTACCGCGTCGAGGTCGCGCTCCGCGCCGGCGACCGCCGCACCGTCCACCGCGTCGACGAGAGATTCGGCTTCCGCACCGTCGAGGTGCGCCCCGGCGACGGCGTGTACGTCAACGGCGTCAAGGCCATCCTCAAGGGAGCCAACCGGCACACCATCTGGCCCACGTCCGGCCGGGCGACCAGCGCGCGCATCAGTCGCAAGGACATCCTGCTGATGCAGGAGATGAACATGAACGCGGTCCGGATGGCCCACTACCCGCCGGACACGCACTTCCTCGACCTCGCCGACGAACTCGGGCTGTACGTGCTCGACGAACTGGCCGGCTGGCAGAAGTTCTACGACGAGGAGCCGGGCAGGCCCCTCGTCGCCTCGATGGTCACCCGTGACGTCAACCACCCGTCGATCCTGTTCTGGTGCAACGGCAACGAAGGCGGCTGGAACACCGCCCTCGACGACGACTACGCCCGCCACGACCCCCAGCAGCGCACCGTTCTCCACCCCTGGGCGAACTTCGGCGGCATCAACACCGACCACTACGAGACGTACGAGAGCACGCGCCGCATCCTCCAGGAAAAGGGCGACGTCTTCATGCCCACCGAGTTCCTCCACGGCCTGTACGACGGCGGCGCCGGCGCGGGGCTCGACGACTACTGGAAGCTGATGGGGCATGAGCGTCTCTCCGCCGGAGGCTTCCTGTGGGCACTGCTCGACGAGGGCATCGTGCGCGACGACCTCGGCGGCGCCATCGATGTGGCGAACAACGCCGCACCCGACGGCATCCTCGGCCCCTTCCGCGAGAAGGAGGCCAGCTTCTACACGATCAAGGACATCTGGTCTCCCGTACAACTCGCCGAGCCGGAGCGGTTCACCTCGGGCCTGCCGGACGACTTCGACGGGCGGATCCGCCTCACCAACCACTACGCCTTCACCAACACCCGTACCTGCCGCTTCTCTTGGCGGCTCCTGAACTTCCACACCCCCTCGCAGCGGCGGGACGGCCACACCGTACGCGCCCAAGGCACCGCCTCCGCCCCGGACATCGAGCCCGGCGCGCAAGGAGTGCTGCGCCTGCCCCTGCCGTACGGCTGGCGGCGTGCCGACGCCATGGCGCTCACCGTCACGGACGCCGACGGCCGCGAGATCCGCAGCTGGACCTGGACCATCGCGTCCGCCGCCGACCAGGCCCGGCGACTGGTACGGACGGGCCCGGGCCCTGCCGTACGCGGCTCCCTCACAGCCGCTGACAGGCTCACCCTCACCTCCCGCCACACCACGGTCACGCTCGACGCCACGACGGGCTTGCTGGCCGGTGTCACCCACCGAGGGACGGACTTCGCGCTGTCCCGCGGCCCGCTGCCCACCACCGGAACGGCCGACCTCACCCGCCTGACGCACGGCCCCGACGGCAACGGCTACTCGGTGCAGGCCGAGTACTCCGGCGTCCTGCGCCACGTCCGGTGGCATCTGCACCCCAGCGGCTGGCTGCAACTGCACTACCGCTACCACCTCACCGGCGAGCACGACTTCTTCGGCGTCGGCTTCGACCACCCCGAATCGCAGGTGACCGGAGTGACCTGGCTCGGCCACGGCCCCCACAGGGTGTGGAAGAACCGGCTGCGCGGCGTGGCGCCGGACGTCTGGACGAAGCAGTACAACGACACCGCCACCGGTGCCGACGGCTGGGAGTACCCGGAGTTCAAGGGCTACCACGCGGACGTCCGCTGGGCGTCCCTGCACACCACCGCCGGACGTCTCACGGTCGTCTCCGAGGACGAGGACCTCTACCTCCGCCTCTTCACCCCCCGCTTCGGACCCGACCCCCGCCACACCGCGCCGCCCTTCCCGAACGGCGATCTGTCGTTCCTCGACGCCATCCCGGCGATCGGCACCAAGTTCGACCCGCCGGCCGCGACCGGCCCCAGCGGCGGCCCCACCACGGCGACGGGCGACTACGCCCGAACCCTGTACTTCTCGTTCTCCCAGTAGCGCGTCCCGTCCACCACAGCCGTTCGTGTACGGCCGAGACCGACCCCCGCCGATCGGAGGGGGTCGGTCTCGGCCGACCGGCGGGCCTCCCGAAGCCCGGCGGATGGTCGACCGCCGGTCCGCCACGGCGACGGAACGCCCCGCTCCGACGGCGCGGCCGGTCGGGGTGGACCTCGCCCGTGCACTGGCCGTGTTCGGCATGTTCGGGCGTCGGCGCTGTTCGCCACCCTCGCCGGGTTCTCGTTGACGCTGATCGCAGGCCGCTTCGAGCCGAAGACCGGACTGGCCGGCCGGCAGGCGAAGGCGCGGATCGTGATCCGGGCCGTGATCCTGCTGGCCCTGCCCTGCTGCGGCTGCGGGCCAGGACGCTCCGATCACCGCGGTCACGCTCGCGGTCGTCACGCCGCAGGTGGCGTACGTGATCCGGGCGCTGCTCACCGAGTCGATCGTGAACAGCGTCGACTCCTGGGACCCGATCGCACGACTCTCCGGCGTGTGCCGTGCTCGATCTCCTGCTCACCGGCCTCTACGCGGCGATCACCTGGACGACGTTCGTAGTCACCGGCATGGCATCGGGATCCTTCGACATGCCGGTCGGCGGTGGGCTGGGTGGGCACCGACGCGTGGGGACTGCCGGCAGCCGAGCCGCACAGCGGTTCCACGTTCGACCTCATCGGCAGCCTGGGGATCGTGGTCGGCACCATGTCCCCGACCCTTTACGTGGGCCACATCCTGGTGATCCTCGCCCTGCCCGGCGAAGCGGCCACCCCGCCGCAGTCCGCCTCCACCGCGCGGCTGCTCTGCTTCATCGTCGGGGCCACCGGGTTCGCGGCGATCTGGTCCCGCTTCTTCCGCCGCGGACCGCTGGAGCACCTGCTCAACAGCGCCACCAAACGGGCGAATTCCGTCCGGTGAGCCTTGGTTGCTCCGGTCTCACTGTGCGCGGGCGGCTGCAGCCACTTGGCGGGGGTGCACCCGACGACCGTCGGATGGCCGACGGAAGGCCCGGGCTTCCACGCTGGCGGCATGACACAAATGTAGGGAAGGAATCCTGTGAACACCGCATCCGCCCCCAAGGCGACGGGTGCCGAGTCCTTGCGCGCCCACGAGACGTTCAAGGCGCTGTACGGGTACGTCCGGCCGCACCGGTGGGCCGTCGCGCTCGGTCTGTTGTGCGCGCTGGCCGGGGCCGCCGGGGGGCTGCTGCAGCCGCTGGCCACGAAGACGCTGGTCGACCGGCTCGCGTCCGGTGGCACGATCGGCACCGTCCTGCTGTTGTTGACCGTGCTGGTGCTGCTCAGCACGGTGGCCGAGGCGTTCGGTGCCTATGTGCTGGAACGGACGGCGGAGTCGGTGGTGCTCGCCGCCCGCCGCAGCCTCATCGGACGGTTGCTGCGGCTGCGGCCGGCGGAGGTGGACCGGATGCAGCCGGGCGATCTGATGTCGCGGGTGACCTCCGACACCACGCTGTTGCGGGCCGTCAGCACCCAGGCGGTGGTCTCCGCGGCGACGGGGGCGGTGACGCTGGTCGCGGCGGTCGTGGTGATGGCGTTTCTCGATGCCGTTCTGCTCGGTGTCACGCTCGGTGTGGTCGCGGTACTCGGTGCCGGCGTCGCGCTGGTGATGCCGAGGATCGGGCAGGCCACCGAGCGTTCGCAGGCGGCTGTCGGGGAGATGTCCACGGGCCTGGAGCGGGTCTTCGGCGCATTCCGTACGGTGAAGGCGTCCGGCGCCGAGGAGCGGGAGGCCGCTCGCGTCGAGGCGGCGGCACGCAGGGCTTGGCGCCACGGCGTGCGCAGCGCGAAGTGGGAGGCCCTGATGGGTTCGGCGGACAACCTCGCCGTCCAGCTGGCGTTCCTCGCGGTGCTCGCCGTCGGCGGGGCTCGCGTGGCGTCCGGGGAGATCGCCGTGTCCACGCTCATCGCGTTCCTGCTGTACCTCTTCTACCTGATGGAGCCGGTGTACAAGTTGGTCGAGGCCGCGTCCCACTACCAGGAGGGCGCGGCGGCGATTGCCCGGATCGCGCAGGTGGACGGCCTGGCGGTGGAGCCGCGGGACCGGCACCGGCCGGTGCGGGCGGCGGCGACGGAAGCGGTGCGGCCGCGTCCGGCGTCGGTCCGCTTCGAGGAGGTGTCCTTCCGGTACGGGCCCGGGCTGCCGTGTATCCACCAGCGGGTGGAGTTCGAGGTGCCGGGCGGCGGGATGACGGCCTTCGTCGGCCCCTCGGGCGCGGGCAAGTCGACGGTCTTCGCGCTCGTCGAGCGGTTCTACGAAGCGGCCGGCGGCCGCGTCCTGGTCGACGGCAAGGACGTGACCAAGTGGCCGCTGTCCGAGCTGCGGTCCGTCATCGGATACGTCGAGCAGGACGCGCCGGTGCTGGCCGGCACGCTGCGGGAGAACCTGGTCTTCGCCGCGCCCGACGCGACCGACGACGACATTCGCGAGGTCATCGCCCGGACCAGGCTCGACGCCCTCGTCGAGCGTCTCCCGCACGGCCTGGACACCCTGGTCGGGCACCGCGGCTCGAAACTGTCCGGCGGCGAGCGCCAGCGCATCGCGATCGCCCGCGCGCTGCTGCGCGGGCCCCGGCTGCTGCTCCTGGACGAGGCGACCTCACAACTCGACGCCGTCAACGAGCTGGCACTGCGGGACGCCATCGCCGAGACCGCACGCGAGACCACCGTGCTGGTGGTGGCCCACCGCCTGTCGACGGTCACGGAAGCCGACCGCATCGTCGTCATGGACGCGGGCAGGGTACGCGCGGTCGGCACCCACGAGGAGCTGGTGGCCAGGGACGAGCTGTACGCCCAGCTGGCGGCGACCCAGCTCCTGACCCCGGCGGGACACCCCCGCGGGTGAGACGGTGCGGCCGTGCGGCAACCGGTGCGGAGGTTCCGGTCGCTCCCTTACGACCCAGATCTGTACATTTGTACGCCAAGGCATACATGGCTGCCAGGCGTGCCGACGGTCGCGCCCATGCTCAGGAACCTCGCAGGCTAGGACACCATGTTCGACTTGAGTGCGCCGATCGTGACCACGTTCCTCGTGTATGTGGCCGCCATGATCGGAACAGGTGTCTGGGCGTACACCCGCACTCACACGTTCGCCGACTTCGCCCTGGGCGGCCGTCGGCTCAGCGCGCTCGTCGCCGCCCTGTCCGCGGGGGCCAGCGACATGTCCGGCTGGCTGTTCCTCGCGCTTCCCGGAGCGGTGTACGCGGCCGGGATCGGTGCCAGCTGGATCGCGGTCGGCCTGGTGGTCGGCACCTACCTCAACTGGCTGTTCGTCGCGCCGAGGCTGCGTACCTACACCGAGCACGCCGGTAACGCCGTCAACCTGTCGGCCTATCTGGAGGAGCGGTTCGAGGACCGCACCCGGATGCTCAGGATGGCCTCGGCGGCGGTCACCCTCGTGTTCTTCACGGTCTATGTCGCCAGCGGGCTGGTGGCCGGCGGTCTGTTGTTCGAGCAGGTCTTCGGCCTCCGTTTCGGGCTCGGGGTGACCCTGACCGCCCTGGTCATCGTCATCTACTCGGGCCTGGGCGGCTTCCTCGCCGTGAGCCTGACGCATGTGATGCAGGCCGCGCTGATGTTCCTCGCCCTGCTCGTGCTCCCCCTGGTCGGTGTCGGGTTCCTCGGCGGCTTCGGGGCACTGCGCGACGCTCTCGACGACAAGGCGCCGGGTCTGCTGGACATGGGGGCCGAGGTCGACTACGCGGACGGCCGGTGGTCGGCAGGCGGGTCACTCGGCGCCGTCGCGATCGTCTCGCTGCTCGCCTGGGGTCTCGGCTACTTCGGGCAGCCGCACATCCTGGCCCGCTTCATGGGCATCCGCAGCATCCGTGCCATCCCCGCGGCCCGCCGTATCGGAACGGGCTGGGTCGTCGTCGTGCTCGGCGGTGCCACGCTCGTCGGCCTCGTCGGGATCGCCCGGCTCGGCCCGCCGCTCAGTGACCCGGACACGGTGTACATCGTCCTGAGCCGGGTGCTGCTGAACCCCTGGATCGCCGGGGTGATGCTGATCGCGGTACTGGCCGCGATCATGTCGACAGCGGACAGCCAGCTCCTCGTGTCCTCCACCGCCCTCACGGAGGACTTCTACCGCGCGCTCCTCAACCGGCGTGCCTCGGACCGGGCGCTGGTGTGGGTCGGTCGCGGCGCCGTCGTCGTGGTGATCCTGGTGGCCTTCGTGATCGCGCTCAGGGGCGGTGGGCTGCTGGGCATCGTCGCCCACGCCTGGGCGGGCTTCGGAGCCGCCTTCGGGCCGGTCGTCCTCCTCTCGCTGTACTGGCCGCGCATGACCTGGGCGGGGGCCATGGCCGGGATCGTGTCGGGCGCGGCCACGGTGCTGCTCTGGAAGAGGATCAATCCACTGCTCGGGCCGCTCGAGTCGGGCATCTACGAGATGGTCCCGGGCGTGCTGGTCGCCACGGTCGCCGCACTGGCCTTCGGCAGGTTCGTCGGCCGTCCGCCGAAACGGGCCTTCTGGCGGATGCCGGGCGGCGGCGTGAACCAGCTGATGCTCGCGCCGTTCCTCACCCACGCACCGGTCGGTATCGCCGTCCTGGACACGGACCTGCGGTACGTCTGGGTGAACGAGCCGCTGGATCGCCTGATCCCCCTCGGACAACGGCTGGGACGGCGGGTGAAGGACGTGCTGCCGGTGCTGGAGGCGGAGGTGTTCGAGGAGAAGATGCGGACCGTTCTCCAGACCGGGGCCCCGGTGATGGACTACGAGTTCCGCGGCCCCCCTTACACGGCCCCCGACCGCGAACGCTTCTTCTCCGCCTCCTTCTTCGCGATGAAGGACCGCCAGGGCCGGGACGTGGGCATCTGGTACATGGTCATCGACGTCACCGAGCGCCGGCAGGCCCAGGAACGCCTGGCCCTGCTGAACCACGCCACCGCCTGTATCGGCAGCACGCTGGATGTGACGCGGACCGCGCAGGAACTGGCCGACGAGGCCGTGCCGTCTCTCGCCGACTTCGTCGCCGTCGACCTGCTGGACTCGGTCATGAGGGGCGAGGAGCCTGCCCCCGGACCGGTCGGCATGACGCCCGTCATCCGCCGCGCAGGGCAGCAGTCGGTGCGCGAGGGCAGTCCGGAGGCGAGTCTGGCCGTGGGAGAGACGGTACGGCGCGCTCCCGCGTCGCCCGTCACCCGCTGCCTGCTGGAGAGCAGGACCCTGGTGGAACGGGTCCTGGACCCCTCCACCAGCGCCTGGGTGACCGAGGACCAGTCCCTGGGCGCCTCCATCCGCGCGTTCGACTTCCGCTCGCTGATGGTGGTCCCGGTGCGGGCACGCGGCGTCACCCTGGGCGTGGCGACGTTCGCCCGGTCCGGGCGTCTCGGCCCCTTCGAGGACGACGACGTACGCCTCGCAGAGGAACTCGTCTCCCGCGCGGCGGTGTGCGTCGACAACGCGCGCCGCTTCACCCGCGAGCGCATCGCGGCCCGTTCCATGCAGCGTTCTCTGCTCCCGCAGGAGCTGACGGGAGGGTCCGCTCTGGAGGCGGCGTCGTGGTACCTGCCGGCGGATGCCCCCAGCGGTGTGGGCGGCGACTGGTTCGACGTGATTCCGCTCTCCGGAGCCCGCGTCGCCCTGGTCGTCGGGGATGTCGTCGGCCACGGCATGAACGCGGCGGCGACCATGGGGCGCCTGCGCACCGCGGTACGCACGCTCGCCAACCTGGACCTCCCCCCGGACGAACTGCTGGCCCATCTGGACGACCTGGTCATCGGCCTCATGGGAGCGTACGGCGACAAGGAGCCGGCGGAGGCCGGGGACGAGACCGCGGGTACCGCGTTCCTGGGGGCCACCTGCCTGTACGCCGTGTACGACCCGGTCATCAGACGCTGCACGCTGGCCCGGGCCGGTCACCTCCCGCCCGTGACCGTCGGCCCCGACGGTACCGTCGACATCCTCGACCTGCCCGCCGGACCACCACTCGGCCTCGGTTCCCTCCCCTTCGAGTCCGCCGAGGTGGAGCTGGCCGAAGGCAGCCTCATCGCCCTCTACACCGACGGTCTCATCGAGACCTACGACCGGGACATCGACGTCGGGCTCTCCCGACTGTGTGACGCTCTCGCGGTGCGCGGGCCGACGCTGGAGGAGATCGGCCGGGGCGCGGTCGATGCCCTGCTGACGCGTCCGCCGTCCGACGACGCGGCCCTGCTCCTCGCCCGGACCCATGTCCTGGCTCCGGACCAGGTCGTCTCCTGGGACCTGCCCCGCGATCCGGCCGCCGTCGCGCACGCCCGCACCCTCGCCGTCGGGCAGCTGGCGGAGTGGGGCATGGACGATCTCGGCTTCACCACGGAGCTCATCGCCAGCGAACTGGTCACCAACGCCATCCGCCATGCGACCGGACCGGTCTGCCTGCGCCTGATCCGGGACCGCGGCCTGATCTGCGAGGTCTCCGACGCCAGCAGCACTTCACCGCGCCTGCGCCATGCCCGGACCACCGACGAGGGAGGGCGGGGCCTGCTGATCGTGGCCCAGCTCGCCCAGCGATGGGGCACCCGCTACACGGCGACCGGCAAGACCATCTGGACGGAGCAGACCATTCCCGCCGACACGTTGGCGCCTTCCAGGTAGGTCACTGGGCCGCTGACCTGGGCCTCGCGGCTCCTCGGCACAGCCGAAGTCCGACACTCCGCCTCCGACACTCCGCCTCTCCCGGCTTCGGGGCCGTGCGGAGAAGGTCCGATCAGGTCCGGCGGGTGGGCGCCGCCGCGCTGGGGGACACCGGGGCGCGGCCGGCTTCCGTACGCCAGGCGTCGGCGAGTTCGGCGGGGAAGCGCCGACCGCTGCGGGTGAGGACGACGCCGGGTGCGAGTTCGACCTCGTCGCCGGGGCGGAAGGGACGGTCGGTCTGCGGGGGCAGCGTCTCCCAGGGGCCGATCCCGCCCCGCCTGCCGGTGCGGCGTATGCGGGTGCCGTACGTGCTGATGTCGCGGATCAGGACCGTACCGTTCCGGGCGGAGACGGCCACATGTCTGCGGCTGACCTGCTGGGCGACCTGCGGGGACAGCAGGCTGTGCAGGGCGATGCCCGCTGGGCCGGGGAGGCGGCCGACGTGCGCTTCGGAGCCTTCGTCGAGGGTGTAGCGGGCCAGGCAGGTGCCGTCGATGACGGCCTTGAGCTGGGTGGTGCCCAGGCGCGGGCCGTCGTCCTCCAGAGGTGCGCCATGGAGTTCGCAGGTGGGGACGCCGCGCCGCATGCGGGGCAGCAGGATCCGGTCGCCGCGGCGGATGTCGTAGAGGGAGCAGCGGGGCTCCGGGCAGCGCCAGGCCCGCATGATCACCTCGGTCAGCGGGGTGCTGGAGGGTCCGAGGAGACCTTGTTTCTTGAGCGCGGACAGTTCCATCTTGCGGGAGATCTCGGCCGCGGAGCGCCGACCCATGTCCATCGCGACGAGCGCGACGGATCCGTCGGGGCGGGGCTCGGGTTTGAGGAACTGCCAGGTGTTGCCCTGGATCCACGGGTGTTCGGCGCGGTGGTCGACGTACTGGTCGCCGGTGACGACCGGGGTCGCGGTCATGCGGGCCAGTTCGAGGACGCGTTCGTCGGCGTCGTCGACCTCCTCGACCAGCCCGTCGGCCACCCAGCCCCGCAGCCGCCGGACCTCCGCCTGGTCGCCGAACTCCCGCTGCCCGCCCAGCAGACTGGTGTCCGCGACCAGGTAGACGGAGACGTCGGGATCCCTGGTGAGCTCCATCAGGGCCCGCAGGACCAGGCCGAGGCGGCGCAGGGAGCGCGGCCCGCGTGGGCCGATGGAGGTGTCGCGTACGACGTTGGACAGCTCCACCAGATAGTCGGCTCGCTCCGCCGACGCGGCCAGATGATGTTCCATGAACGCCCAGCCTCTCCGACTTTCCCTTGATACTCGCCGTTTCTCCTTTGATACTTGCTGCTTTTCCTTGATCTCCAAGAATGTCTACCGTCGGCGGGGTCACGCGGTTACGATCACGCCTGGGAGGGTGGATTTCTTGAACAGTCCTGGAGCAGCTGGTCACTTGAGCCCGCTGGGCCCCGACGACCCGCGAGAAGTGGCCGGTTACCGTTTGCTCGCCCGGATCGGCGAGGGCGGGATGGGATCCGTCTACCTGTCCCGTACGCGCGGCAACCAGCCCGTCGCCCTGAAGGTGATCCGTCGGGAGTACGCCCAGGACGAGGAGTTCCGCCGCCGCTTCGAGCAGGAGGCGACCTCCGCCCGCCGGGTGCGGGGCTACCACATCGTCCCCGTCGTCGACCACGACACCACCGGCCCCCAGCCCTGGCTGGCCACCACCTATGTTCCCGGCCTCGCCCTGGACCAGATCCTCATCGGCCACGGAACGCTCCCGCTGCCCGCGGTGCTGCAGCTGACCGGCTGCGCGGCGGAGGCGCTGCACGCCGTGCACAAGGCGGGCGTGATCCACCGCGACATGAAGCCGAGCAACATCCTCGTCGGCTCCGAAGGCCCCTGGATCATCGACTTCGGCATCGCACGGGCCGCCGACGCCACCCAGCTCACCCGCAGCGGCGGGCTCATCGGCACACCCCAGTACATGTCGCCGGAACACGCCAACGGCCAAGACCTCACACCGGCGACCGACATCTTCTCGCTCGGCCTGATCGCCGCCGTCGCCGCGACCGGCCGCCACCCCTACGGCGACGCCGGAGCCATCACCCTGGCAACCAAGATCGCCAACACCGAGTTCCGCCCACCGGATCTGACGGCCTATCCCGAGCCGCTGCGCACCGTTCTGGAACGCACGCTCGCCGCCGACCCGGCCGCCCGCCCCGCCCCCTCCGAGCTGGCCGAACTGTGCGAGGAGTTGGGCGAGCGACCGCTGCGGGACTTCACCGGCTGGCTGCCCGCGCCCATCGCGGCGGACATCGCCCACCGGGAACGACTTGCCCAACAGCAGGCAGAGACGGAGCCCGGTCCGGATTCCGGGGACGCGGCGGGGGCCGTGACCGCGCCTCCGGGTCCCGTGGCGGGGGCCGCCGCGACCGCGGCTCCGGATCCCGTGGCGGGAGCCACGACTGAGCCTCCGGGTTCGGTGGCGGACGCCATGACCGTGCCTCCCGGCGCCGCCGCGGCAGCGGGCAGCGCACCGCCGGACGGCCCGGCGTCCGGCGGATACACGCCCACCCACACCTCCCGGCCCGGCTCCCGGCCCGGCGAGCGACCGCACCACGACCCGGCGCGCCCTGTGCCACCGCCCGGATTCCCCTCCGGCCCGCCCACAGCGTCGGCTCCGGCCCGCCGCCGGACACCGCTGACGATCGGCGCGACCGCGCTGGCCGTGGTCGTGGTCGCGGCAGCCGCCTGGGTCTTCACCCGCGACGACGACGCGGACGCGGACGCCCGGGGCAGCGGCGGACAACCGACCGCCTCGACGTCCGGCGGATCCCAGGCCCCTCCCGCCACCACCCCGGGCGCCGCCGCACCGGGCAGCGACGCCTCGCCCACCGCGAACGCGACGCCGAACGGCTATACGGAGATCTTCAAGGACAAGCCGCTCACCCTGCGCGCCCAGTTCACCGCCGGCCGCAGCTCGTACACCGCCGTCGATCTGGACGCACCGAAGATCGACACGAACGCCTCCAGCGCCACGACCGGAATCGAGCTGCAGTACGAGGAGTTCGGAGGCAGGTACACCCTGCGCTTCGTGACGACCGCGGGAAAGAGCGCGGGCAGCACACCCGAGGAATGCGCCGAGGGCGCGGCGACCAACGCGCTGCCCTCCGAACTCGCCGACGACGCCCAGGAAGACCAGCTGACCCCGGGCACCGTGCTGTGCACTGTCACCGACGAGGACAACCTGGCGATGCTCACCATCAAGGACGTCATCGTCCAGAAGGACGACGCCGGTTACAAGGCACGCGACTACGTCACCGAACTGACCCTCTGGAAGGCCCCCTGACCCGGTCGAGGGTGCGGTGGGTCGGGGACTCAGTCCGTCTTGACGTACTCGCCGGGCTCGCCCTCCGCGATCATGCCGTACATCAGCAGCCGGTCCTCGCCGTTGAAGCGTTCGACGCGCAGGCTCTGCGAGGAGTCCCACTTGTTGCAGCCGGGCCCCCAGGCGCCCGCGGCTGTGTCCGGTTCCGGCGGGCCGATGATCAGCAGGTTGCCGGCGCCGCCGACGACGGCGGTGCTCGCGCAGTTGACGGTGTCGCCGGTCTCTTCGCCGGTCTCCTCGTCCGTCTTCGGGTAGCTCTCCGCTATGTGGACGAGCGAGGCCCCGATCGGGCCCTGGCTGATGGTGATCCGGAACGACCACAGGTCCTGCTGGTCCGCCGGCAGTTCGGGGTTCGGGGCCTGCTTCCAGTGGCCCACGAGCTCCGCGGGCACGACCTCCGGCGCCGCCTTCACTCTGCGGAACGAGGCCGTCGCCGCCCCCGACCTCCACTGCAGGACGTCGGGCGAGCGCATGGTCAGCGTCTGGTGCGCGGCCGGGGTGCACTGCTTGGCGGGCACGCTGGTCGTCACGTCGCTCTCGCGCCGAACACGACCTTGTCCTCGTTCGCCGAGACAAGGGTCGAACGCCCCATGCAGAGCCGCTCGCCCGTGACCGTGACGTAGGTGGCCGCCTTGTCGCCCGGTTCGCCGTCGGTGATCTCAATGCGGGCGGTCTCCGTCGGGACTTCCTGAGTGCCCGTGACGACGCCTTCCCAGGCGCCATGGAAGGCGGCGGGGATCTCCGAATCGCTGGTCGTGGTGGTGCGCTTGCCAGGCCACAGGGCGAAGGCGAGGCTCCCGGCGAGCGCGAGCGCGAGCGCGAGTGCGACGGCAGAGCCTACGCCGATGAGCAGCGGGCGTTTGGTGGTCCGCGGGCGTTTCCTTCTGCGCCGGGACGCGGCTACGGGTGTCGGTACCGGGGTGGGGTCGCCCTCCTCGTCGAGGAGCCTGGCGGCGTGCCGTCCGAGGTGGGCGAGCAGCCCGGCGGGGAGCCAGGGGTCGGTGGCCTGGACCGTGGCGGCCAGCCGCGCGGCGGTGGGGCGGGCGGCCGGGTCCTTGTGGAGGCCGGGCCGGCAGGACTACGACCGTGACCTGGCCATGCTGGGCACCGTCGCCTCGGCGACCCTGGCCTTCCTGGCGCTGGTCGCTCTCGGCCCGCTCCTGGTCCGCCCTGTCCTGGCCGTGGCCGGGTGGCCGCTGCGCCGACTGGGCGCCACCGGCCAACTGGCCGTCAGCGGCGTCGGAGGCACCCCGCGCCGGGCCGCAGCGGTCTCCGTCGTCGTCGCCCTCGGCGTCGCCCTGGTCTCCGGCGCACTCGTCGGCGTCGCGTGCCTCACCGGCTACATGGAGCGTGCCGACGCCCTCCAGGCTCCCGCCGACTTCCGGGTCGCGGACGGCGGCAAGGGCCTGGACCCGGCCGTCGTACGGCAGTTCGCCGCATTGCCCGAGCTCAGCCATGTCATCAGCTACCGGACTCTCCAGTTCCCCGTCGGCCCCGAGGGGGCGCGACAGGAGATCGAGGTGTCGGACCTGGATCCGGACGCCCTGCCCACCGGCAAGGACATCGACGCCGCCACAGGCGCCTTCGACGACCTGGCACCGGGCAGCGCGGTCGTCGCGGCCGACCTCCTCGGCGTCACCACGGGCGACACCTTCGCCCTCCCCTCCCGCCGCGGCGACATCCGGCTGACCGTCGCCGCCACGCTGCCGGGCCAGGGGCCGCTCCAGGCAGGCGTACTCGTCGCCCCCGCCGATCTCGACCGGATGGGCGCCGACCGGAACGCGACTGGCATCCTCGCCGACGCCGCCGGCGAGGGCCTCGCCGCCCGCGGCGAAGCGCACCGGGCGCTGGAGACCACGATCCGTGCCCACGCCGCCGACCCCGACGCCGTCACCATCAGTGTTCTGGCGGAAGCCCGGGACGGCAGCCGGGACACGATCCGGCTCACCGGCACCACCGCACTCGGTCTCGTCGCCCTGACCGTCCTCATCGCGGTCGTCGGCGTCACCGCCACCACCAGCCTGACCGCGATCGAACGCACCCGTGAGTTCGGACTGCTGCGCGTGCTGGGACTGGGCGGCGGCGCACTGCGCCGGACCATCACCATGGAAGCGGGCCTGTACGGAGTGCTCGGCGGTGTCCTCGGCCTGGCACTCGGCATCCCCTACGCCTGGCTCCTCATCCGGACCACCGTCACGGAAGCGCCCCTGCGCCTGCCCGCAGGGCAACTGCTGGCGGTCTTCACCGGCCTGGCACTCCTCACCGCCCTCGCCGGCCTCCTGCCCGCCCGCCGCGCCACCCGCATCACCCCGATGACGGCACTGGGCGGTACCGAATGATCCGAAGGCCGAGCGGCCTCCTCCGGCTCAGCGGACCCGGACATCCGACAGGCAACAGCGGACCGCCAGCGACCTCGTGGCGCCGACTCCTGTCGGCGGCGGGACAGGGGACAGTGCGCCTGATACATCAAGGTCTTTGCCGCGCCCGCCGGCGGTCGTTGCGTTCGCGGGCCGGTCAGGACGTGGGCGCAGGGTTGCGGGAGGCGAAGGCGCCGAGGACCTGGCCGGTGGCCCGGATGTCGACCGCCAGGAGGACCTCCCAGGCGCCGTCCCGGCACTCGATGACATGGCACTCCGCCGGCCCGCCGGCGGGATCCTCGGCGCGGGGCTCGCGCACCCGAATCGGGGTCAGCGTGGATGGCAGGTACGCGCGGGGGCCGGGGAGGGGATCCGGGTACGTGCCGCGTCGGACCTTGCCGGCGCCGGGAACAGAGGCCAGCAGTCCGGGGGCGGCCACGAGATGGGTGTGGCCCGGCAGGGCGTACGGGACGTTGCCGAGGACCTTTCCTGGTACGACGATCTCGCCGTACGGCACCTGGGGATGGACGGGGACCGTCGGGCTCGGCCGGCGCTCCCGCCGAAGCTGTACGCGGGCGCGCACCAGGGCGACGGTGAGAATGACGGCACCGACGCCTCCCGAGACGACCAGGCTCACCGCCATCGAGGTGGTGCCCCTCACGGCGATGGCGAAGTTCGCCATCGCGTAGAGCGTGCAGGACATCATGGGGATGAGGGCACGCCAGTCGTGGCGGGCCCTGGGCCGCCCCGCGGTGCGCCAGGCGCGCCACGCCACGGAGGTGATTCCGGCGCCGAGGGACAGCAGGGCGAGGCCGCCGCCGAGCGGCAGCCGGTAGGCGGTCCCCGGATGGTCGTCGGTGCCCTGCCGCAGCTCTTGGTAGGCCACTTCGCGAACGAGCCCGCGCCAGTAGACGGCGGTGACGGTGTCGCCGGCCTCGACGGCATCGTAGACATCGCGGTCGATGCCGAAGCCCTGCTGGCCCATCTTCACCCACTGCGACGTCCGGGCGTCGCGGGAGAGTTGCAGGTGATAGCTGCCGGGCTTGCCCGAGCGGTACTCCTTGCCGGTGACGGTGACGAGGCCCTGCCAGCGGCACTCCGGCGCCGGTTGGTGGGCGGGGCAGCGCGGAGCCGCTTCGTAGTCACGCCCTTCTCGCACGGCACCGGGCAGGGCGAGGGCGAGGACGCCGATGCCGGCGAGCAGAAGGAGCACGCCGAGGGCAGCGGGCAGTGCTGCCCTTCCACGTGGCGTGATGGCTGACAAAGCGACCCCCCGAGTTCGTGTGGCCATCATCGCGATTCTTGCATGGACACGAACACACACGATCGGGCCCGGGGAAGGGAACGTGGTGGTCGACGCCCTGTTACGGAGGGCGGGGGCTGCCGGACTGATGGCGAGCGAGTGAGACTTGGGCCCCGCCTGGCCCCATACCGAGGAGCACGCCGAGTGAGCAACATACTGACCATGTACGACGGCCCGAAGAGCGACGATCACCGTAGTTCGGCGGCGGTGGGAACCATGGTCCGCTTCTCCGATGCGTCGGGACCGGCCCCCTCGATCGTCTACGTGGAGCGAGAGTTGCCGCCGGGAGGCGTACCCGCGTATCTCAAGGCTCGTGGCAGCGGGGCTCGTTCCTTCGCGCTGTGGGCCGACGACCGGCGCCGGGAGCGGGTGGCCACCGTGGCCACCGTGTCGGCCGGCGGCGGTGTCGCGAGGTTTCAGGTGCTCGGCGCGCACGGCGAGGTCATCGGCACACTCGTGCGTGAGAAGGCGCTGCGCGGCAGGGGCCTGCGCACCCGCTGGACCGTGCACCAGTCCGGCGGCCCCGAAGCGGTCGGCTTCAAGGGGAGGATCGTGTGGTGGTGGATGTGGTGGCTGCTGTTGCCCCTGATGACGTTGGCGCTCGTGATCACTGTCTTCGACAGTGTCCCCGGCAACGAGGGCGGCTTCGCACGCGCACCCCGGCGCATCCGGTGGCGCGCGAACGGACAGATTCCGCTGGAGTTCAGGTCCAAGGGTGACAAACTGCACGTACACGCACCCGGTGTGGACTGGCGGCTCGGGGTCGCGCTGATCGCCCTCCTGCGCAGCTTCAACGTCGGCGCGTGGGACGCCTCGAAGAAGTGATCCGGGACGTGTGAACACGGCGGACGCGGAGGCGGGCCGTCGCCCTGCCGGCCTTCCTTCGATGAGCAGGTGACGCAGCATCCGCGACCATTACGCCCTGCCGCTGGTCCGGCCCCGACCGCCCCAGAGCCTGCGCACCGGCACCATGAGTGCCTCACCGGCCCTGATCGGCTGAGCCTTGCGCTGTGCGAAGCCGCTGGCCACCATCCTGGCGGGCGCTCAGCACTGGCAGCAGCCCCTGACCACTCGAACCCGCAGGACCACCCGCCACGACGCGGCAGCCACGGCGAGCGGCAGGCGCGCCCTGGGGCATCCGGTCCGGCGGCGGACGGCACCGCCCCGTAACGACCAGCACGATCGTTACGGGCATCGGACCAGGCCCGACCGGCATACCCCAGGGGCGTGAGGCTCTGCCCATCAGCGGCCTCCGGCCGCGGGCCGCCCCCCGCGTTCCTGGACTCTGTCGCGAAAGGGGCGCCGATTCATGACAGTGAGCCACCCACGCGCCGCCCTGAGGCGACGCGCCGATGGCTCACTGATCACTCCGCTCCTCGCGGAGCCGGTCGCCCGGCCCGCTTCCTGTCTCGCGGAAACCCGACGGTGCGTCCGCCCGGTCCTACTCCTTGTAGAAGGTGGCGTCCTGCCGGCCGATGGTGGTGGTCACCGGCTGGGTGTAGAGCAGGTGGTTGTAGTGCCGGATGTAGCGGCCGGGGAAGTTGAACGACTCGTACGACACGGCCGCGGGGTCGGCGAGACCGGCCCGCTCGTGGAACGAGGCGTCGTTGTCGAACAGGGTGGTGCCGTCGTCCTTCTCCACCCACACCTCGTTGTTCTTGTGGCGCAGGTAGTAGCCGGGGAAGTTGGCCGATTCGAGGGAAACGGTGCCGTTGCCGGCCAGGCCGGGGACGACGCGGAACTGCGAGTCGGCGAGTTCGGTGACGTCGGACTCGGTCCTGGCCCGGAACTCCCAGTGCCGGATGAACTTGTCCGGGTAGTTGTACGAGGAGAAGCGGACGGGGGTGACACCGTCGGCGACGGGGATGCCGAAGTTGGGTGTGCCGTCGGCGTTCCAGTAGATCTTCTGGTAGCGGGTGCGGCGGTTGGGGTCCTTGAGCGGGTCGCCGACGATGTCCCGGTAGTTGCGGGCGTGGTAGACGAGGATGTCCGACTTGCCGTCCTCGGAGACCGTGAAGGAGTTGTGGCCGGGGCCGTACTGGCTGGTCTTGTCGTTGCTCTTGAGGACCGGCGTGGGCGTCTTGCTCCAGGAGGCCGGGTTCATCAGGTCGGCGGTGGCGTCGGCGGTCAGCAGCCCGAGGCAGTAGTTGGCGTTGGTGGCGCTGGCCGAGAAGGTCATGAAGACCTTGCCGTTCTTCTGGATGACGGCCGGGCCCTCGTTGACGCGGGCGCCGGCGGTCTCCCAGGCGTACTGGGGCTTGGAGATCATGGCCGGGGTGCCCTCGATGGTCCAGGGGTTGGCCATCTTCGCCAGGTAAATTTGCGTGCCCTTGCCGAACGCCGGGTCCTCCTGGGCCCAGCTCAGGTAGCGGGTGCCGTTGTGCGTGAAGGTGGTGGCGTCCAGCGAGAAGGTGTCCATGGGCAGGCTGATCCTGCCCTTCTCGGTCCAGGTGCCGGTGAGCGGGTTGGCGGCGCTGGTCTCCAGGACGTACGGGCGGATCCGCCAGATGTCGTTGGACCAGCCGGCGGTGAAGTAGATGTACCACTTGCCGTCGATGAAGTGGATCTCCGGGGCCCAGATGTGGGCGCCCATCTCACCGGTGGCGTGCTTGGTCCAGATCGTGGTCTCCGGGGCCGTGGCGAGGCCCTGGAGGGTGGTGGCCCGACGCATCACGATCTTGTCGTACGCGGGGACCGTGGCGGTGAAGTAGTAGAAGCCGTCGGTGTGCTTGAAGATGTGCGGGTCGGCACGCTGCTCGGCTATCGGGTTGGTGAAGGTGACGGCGGGGGACGCGGGCGCGGCGGCCTGGGCGGGGGTGGTCACGGTGGTGAGCACGGCGAGTGCGGCCGCCGCGGCCACCAGAACCCGTCTGGCGAGATGTCTCATGTTTCTGTTGCGGCCTTTCGGGATCACGCGGTCGTGGGGACGAGCCGCCTGCCGGCAGTTGTTGCTGAGCCAGCCCCA
The DNA here is from genome assembly GCF_044391385.1 of Streptomyces sp. NPDC018693. Lineage (NCBI taxonomy): Bacteria > Bacillati > Actinomycetota > Actinomycetes > Kitasatosporales > Streptomycetaceae > Streptomyces > Streptomyces sp. NPDC018693. The sequence goes on from NZ_JBIRZZ010000002.1 coordinate 664,411, forward strand.
CCGGCGTACGTCGGTGCCGGTGGCGTGCCGCGGTTGGCGACGTCCATGACCTTGCCGGTGGAGGCGTTGACGAATGCGGGCGTAGTCGCCGCCGAGGTAGACCACGCCTGACTGTGTTCGAAACTGCGAACAATGTGCGGAACTGCGGACGAAACGTAAAGGCGGCTCAGGGGCGCCGTCAATGGGTCGAACGAAACCGATATCCCGAACGCCGCCGACCACCCGACAGCCACTGTCAGACACACGGGAAGCCCAGGGCACGCGCCGCGGCGAGTCGTACGCCTTGTCGGCCCGGACCCGGACGGACCAGGACCGCTTCAAACCGCTGCCGGCGCCGGAACAGGTATTGCCACCGTTGCCCAGGTCGATGCCCTCGCCTAAGCGATGGGTATCCGCTGGCGCGTCATGGTCCACCTCGGCGCGTATGGCCCGATGCGACCGAGGTCGAGCACATGACTGTCCGCTCTGAACGGCACGCCGTGGGCACGCACCAAGGCCGGGCGTGACGTGGTCAGTTCGCCGACACACCCGCCAGGTCGTCCAGCTCGGCGGCGAAGAGCTGCGCGGGGTCGATTCCCATACCGGTGAAGTGGCCGGCGAGTTCCAGAGACAGGACGCCGTGCAGCCGGGTCCAGAAAGTCAGGGCGCGATGGAGTGCCGCGGGCGGGGCGGGATGGCCGTCCGCCCAGTCCCGGTGGTCTTCGAGGTGCGCGTCGAACGGTGTCGCCGGTCCCTCCAAGGGCAGCGCGGCACAGGCGTCCAACAGGGTCGCCATGATCTCGGAGGAGATCGCGGTGGTGTCGTCGGGTGCTCGGTAGCCGGGGACGGGCGTGCCGTAGATGAGGAAGTAACGCTGTGGGTCCCGCAGGGCCCATTCCCGCAAGGCGTGCGCCAGCGCGGTCACATCGGCACCGCCCTGCGAGGCCGCGTGGAAGGTGTCGGCGAGGCTTCGGTACGCGTCCCTGACGAGCTCGGTGATCAGCTCGTCACGGCCGCCGAAGTACCGGTACAGCGCGGGTCCGCTCATGCCCATCTGCTTGGCGATCGCGTTGAGAGAGAGCGCGGACGCGCCCGCCGCGGCGATCTGTTCCCACGCGCGCTCTTTGATCTCCGTACGCACCTGGGCGCGGTAGCGCGCACGCGGGGTCTTCGCTTCCGAGTTCACCATGGTTAGAGGTTATCACTGAAGTTATTGACACTTCCGAATCTGTGCAGTTATAACTTCTAGCGAACGCGAAGCTGAGTAACTCACTGACTCTGTGGAGGTCGCCATGAACGCCGAAGGACTCGTCGAGGTCGTTCTGCCAGGCAAGGTCGAGCCCGAGGGACTTCAGATCCGGCATGGAGCCGTACCCGCCGCGGGCCCCGGCCAGGTCGTGATCCGGATGGAGGCGACCGGCGTCTCCTTCGCCGAGCAGCAGATGCGGCGCGGCCGCTACTACGACCAGCCGCCATTCCCGTTCGTGCCCGGCTACGACCTCGTGGGGACGGTGCTGGCGACCGGTGAGGGAGTCGAGCGGGGCCTGGCCGGCACCCGGGTCGCCGCGCTGGTCAAGGTCGGTGGCTGGGCCAGCCACGTGCTCGTCGACGCGGCGGACGTGGTACCCGTGCCCGACGGGATCGGTGCGGCGGAGGCGGAGACCCTCGTCGTCAACGGCGTCACCGCCTGGCAGATGCTGCACCGCAAGGCCCGCGTCCGTGCGGGACACACCATCGTGGTGCACGGCGCGAACGGTGGCGTCGGATCGGTCCTGGTCCAGCTCGCACAGGCCGCAGGCGCGCAGGTGATCGGCACGGCGTCCGCGCGCCACCACGACGCCCTGCGGGAACGGGGAGTCGCCCCCGTCGACTACCGCACCGACGACGTCGCCGCACGGATCCGCGAACTCGCCCCCCATGGGGTGGACGCCGTCTTCGACCACGTCGGCGGCCGCGGCATCGTCGACTCCTGGCGCCTCCTCGCCCCCGGCGGCACGCTCGTCTCGTACGGCAGCGCCTCGACCCGGGACGACGAGGGCTCCAAGCAGTGGCCCGTCCTCAAGCTGCTCGGCCGGGTGTGGCTGTGGAACGCCCTGCCCAACCGCCGTCGCGCGTACTTCTTCAATGTCTGGGCCGGCCGGGCCCTGGCCAAGAACCGCTTCCGCGCCCGCCTCCGCACCGACCTCACCCAGGTCTTCGCCGCCCTCCTGCGTGGTGAGGTCACAGCCCAGATCGCCGCGCAACTGCCGCTCACCCGTGTCGCCGACGCCCTGCGGCTGGCCGAGTCGGGCACCGCCGCCGGAAAGGTCGTTCTGAACCCGTAGCAGAACCCGAGTGGCCCGCACTGGGGAACGCGGTTGTGGGTACGAACCCGCCGCGTCATTCAGCCGGCATCCCGGCCTGGGCGACAGTGACACACACGGTGGCCGCATCGACGTCCAAAACAGGCCCGGACGCACGGAGTTCACCGTCACGCTGCCGTACGCCGCCGACGGCCGGGCCGCGCTGCCCGCCGCGGACCCGACGTCCACGGCGGACTCGGAGCCCGCGGCACGCACGACACCGACGCCGGGCCGAGCAACCCGCGAACGCACCGAGCCGACGAACCGCGCTCCACCACCGCACCGAACCGCACCCTGCGGCGAATCCGTCGAAGCCTTCGTGGGCCGTGCCAAGGCCGACGCCGCCAAGGTGAAGACGGCCGAAGTCCGCAAGCACCTTGCACAGCCCCGTCGTGTGGGTCGAGGTCGACTGCCAGTCACCCGGCCCGCTCGCCGGCGCCTACAACGCCACTGGACGTGGGGCTGCGGCCAAGTGCCATGCCGGAGCCCCACGCCTTCAGTGCTGCATGCATCCCCCGCCAGCAGATCGGAAGCCGACCACATCACTCGCAATAGCATTCCTAATGGCATACTCGGACTCATGCCTGACGATGACCTGGACTTCCTCCCCGGTGACGGCCCCACCAGCGGTATCTCCGTCACTCTGACGGCGGGCACCCTGCAGGCGATCCGTGAGCGGGTCGGCAAGCGGGGCGTCTCGGCGTACCTGGAGAAGGCGGCGCAGCGGCAGATCGAGCGGGACAACCTGGACGAGCTGATCGCCGACTTCGACAAGGTGCACGGCCCGGCCGACCCGGAGGCCGTGGCGGCCAAGCGTGCCAGGCTCACCGGCGGTGCCTCGGGTGCCGGGGCCGCTGCGTGAGCGGTGTCCTGGTTCTGGACAGTGAGGGTCTGGCGAAGGCGGTGCAGCGCGACCGGGAGGTGCACGAGTGGCTGACGGCCGCCCGTGACGCCGATCTGCCGGTCATCACCTCGGCTGCCGTGCTGGTCGAGGTCATCCACCCGAAGATCAACGACGCCGCACTGAAGTGGACCCTCTCGCGGCTCCGGGTCGAGCCGGTCACACAGAGCGTGGCGCAGGCTGCCGCCGCTCTGCTGCGAGCGGCGGGGCTGCACGGTCACAAGTACGCCATCGACGCCATGCTGTGCGCGACCGCGCTCCAGCACCCTGGCCGGGTGACGATCCTGACGTCCGACGTCGAGGACATCGGTCTGCTCACGGCCGGACATCCACGCGTGCTGGCCGAGAAGGTGTGAGGAACAGAGCCGCGTCACCGACCGGTGCGGTCGGCGATCCGCCGTCGCGGACTGCGCGCGTGCCGTCCGGCACTACGGCTGCCGCCGCGAGCTTCCTTGCCGACCTCCGCCACGAGATTCCTACCGCGCTGTTGCCGCCGTTGCTGACCTTCACGTTGGGCGCCCGGCCGCCACCCTCGGCGCGATCCGGACGCCTTGGCCGGCGCGGTCCGCTCCGGCTGCGGCGTGCTCACCGGCCCTCAGTCCGTTGCCGCAAGGTCGCCGGCGGCGACTGCACCGACACCGCCGCGGCCCAGCTGATCACTCAGGAAACGGGAGCGGTGTCCACTCAGTGGACGCTCGCTTTGTTCACTCAGGAAACGCTCGGATCTTCTTGATCAGAGCCTGAGCGGGTGGCCCGCTCAGGCTCTCCCGCGGCGGCATCACCGCCCTGGCCTTGGCGGGTCTCAAGGATGAAGCTGGCTAGTCACTGCCCTCCGCAGCCGACGCCAGCGCGAACTGGCGCTTTGCGTATGCGACTTCACCGACCCGGCGTCCACAAGTGGCGCAGGTCACAGAAAACGCGTCTCGCCATTCGAGATAAACGGCTGACGTGTCATCAGAATCGCCCATTGAAATCCCCTCCGGTGGCACATTGGGGCGACTTAGGGCACGCGGAGGGCACGGAGCCCTCAAATTGGACTAGACAATAAACAAACCCCAGGCCGCTGACCTGGGGTTTCATCATGGAGCGGGTGACGAGAATCGAACTCGCGCTCTCAGCTTGGGAAGCTGATGTTCTACCATTAAACTACACCCGCGCAAGACGCCGACCGGAGTCGGTGTCCGACTGCTTGGTCACTGTACCTCATCGCAGACCCCCGGCGCTGATGCCGTGGGGTCTGAGTGCGTTTCAGGGGCGTTTCGAGGGTGGGATCCGGCTGCGGGGGGCGGGAGTTGGGGCGTACGGTGGTGGGGTTGGAGAGGGTCCCGCGGGGTCGGAGTGCCGCCTGGAGGGGCGTCCCTTTCATCCCGTAATGTGGCGTTCGTCGTCACGGCATCCCAGCCAGACGTGACGCGGCTCTTGGGGAAGGGACTCTAGGACTTGATGGAACGCACCGTCGTCCGCTGTGCCGATGGGCACGTGTTCAGCACCGCTTCGTTCCCGATGCAGCAGGCCGAGCGACTCGGTCCCGGACGGCTCGTCCGGTGTCCTCGGTGTGCCCGGCTGCGCAGCGCCGTGCCGGTGACTCTGCAGAAGCGGTAGGAATACGGGCAGTAGCGATACAGGCGCGCGTGGGTCGTCCGATTGGGGCGAGTCCGCGCGCCTTGCGTATCCTCAGGGCGTGCTTCTCTCAGACAAGGACATCCGGGCCGAGATCGACGCCGGGCGGGTACGGATCGATCCCTACGACGAATCCATGGTGCAGCCCAGCAGTATCGACGTGCGCCTCGACCGGTTCTTCCGGGTGTTCGAGAATCACCGGTACCCGCACATCGACCCCTCCATCGAGCAGGCGGACCTGACCCGGCTGGTGGAGCCCGAGGGCGATGAGCCGTTCATCCTGCACCCCGGGGAGTTCGTCCTCGCCAGTACGTACGAGGTCATCTCACTGCCTGACGATCTCGCGTCGAGGCTGGAGGGAAAGAGTTCGCTGGGGCGGCTCGGGCTGGTGACGCACTCCACCGCCGGGTTCATCGATCCCGGGTTCAGCGGGCACGTCACCCTTGAACTGTCCAACCTCGCCACCCTTCCCATCAAGCTCTGGCCGGGCATGAAGATCGGGCAGCTGTGCATGTTCCGGCTCAGCTCGCCGGCCGAGTACCCGTACGGCAGTGAGCGCTACGGCTCCCGTTACCAGGGGCAGCGCGGGCCCACCGCCTCCCGGTCCTTCCGTAATTTCCATCGGACGCAGGTGTGAGGCCACACGAACATGAGTGACGTCCGTGAGAACCTGACCTACGAGCGGTTCGGAGCCGCCGTCCGTGAGCTGGCCCAGGTCATCGCGGACGACGGGTACGAGCCCGACATCGTGCTCAGCATCGCGCGCGGCGGCGTCTTCGTCGCCGGTGGGCTCGCCTACGCCCTCGACTGCAAGAACATTCATCTGGTGAACGTCGAGTTCTACACGGGTGTCGGCACCACCCTTGAGATGCCCGTCATGCTCGCGCCCGTCCCCAATGTCATCGACTTCTCCGACAAGAAGGTTCTCATCACGGACGATGTCGCGGACACCGGCAAGACGCTCAAGCTCGTCCGTGACTTCTGCCTCGACACCGTCGCCGAGGTGCGCAGCGCCGTGATCTACGAGAAGTCCCACTCCCTCGTGAAGTGCGAGTACGTGTGGAAGCGGACCGACGAGTGGATCAACTTCCCGTGGAGCGTGGAGCCGCCTGTCGTGAAGCGGGCGGGGCAGGTTCTCGACGCCTGACCGCCTGACCGGACTTGCGGACTCACGCACGAGAAGGGCTCCCGGAGAGAACCGGGAGCCCTTCCTGGTCGTCGTACCGGCCGAAAAGCTAGAACGTGCCCAGCTTCACGATCGACACCAGCGCGATCAGCTGGATCGCCGACGCCCCGAGCGCCTTCGGCCAGGGCAGGTCGTGGGAGCGGCTCACCATCATCGTCAGCAGGGCGCCCGCGGCCGCCCAGGTGACCCAGCCCAGGCCCTGGACGAAGGTCGCGTCGCCGCCGAAGAACATCGCGAAGAGCAGGCGGGGCGCGTCCGTGACGGACATGATCAGCATGGACAGGCCGACCGTGGGCTGCCAGGCGCCGTTGCCGCCGAGCTGGCGGGCCAGGGTGTGGGTGACCACGCCCAGGACCAAGGAGCTCACGACCATCGCCACGGCCGTCATCAGGACGATCGGGACCAGGCTCGACAGGTTCGCGTCGAGCGCTTCCTCACGGGCACCGTCGAAGCCGAAGACGGCCAGCAGGCCGTAGAGGAACGTCACGACGAGGGCCGGGCCCCACATCGTGTAGTCGCGCATCTGGAGGAATGTCCGGGCGGGGGAGAGGACGATGCCCCGCAGCAGTTCCTTCCAGCGCAGGCGCGGGCCGATCGGGGCGGCGGGGGCCGCCGGGTCCGAGTAGTACGGCTCACCCTGCGGGTAGTTCTGCGTGCCGCCGCCCTGCGTGTAGGGCGCGTGGTCGTCGATCGAGAACGCCTGCGTGTGGCCCGGGTTGTTGGCCGCGTACGGGTCGTGCGGGGCGTTGGGCGCGTGCGGCGGGTACGCGTCGCCGCCGAAGTACTCCGGCTCGTCGCTGCCGGGGCGGCCCTGGCCGCCGTAGCTCGCGTTACCGCCGTAACTCCCGCCGTACGGCGGCTGCTGGCCACCCTGGTACTGGGGGTAGGGGGGCTGCGGCGCCGGCGGGTAGCCGTACGACGGGGTCGACGGAGCCTGGGGCGCCTGCTGCCCGTACGGAGGGTGTTGCGCTCGCGCTTGCGGGGCGCGGTCGTCCCGGCCGCCGCGTCCGATCCTGAATCCAGCCACGTCATCGAACGTACCTGGTCCTGGGGAGTGACGTGCGGGGTCCCCGCCTCCGGACGGGGCTTTGCTGCCGAGCTGTGACATCCCTTACGGCATTCCCGTGGGAACCCCCTAAGGGGTTGCTTCCGGGTTCTCGTCGCTCTTCAACTCCGCCTCCAGAACCCGTTGGTGGCCGGCACGCGAAGCGCGTTCCTGCCCGGCGCACATCCGGCAGACAGCGACGCCCCCCGTGCCGAACCGGCGCGGGGGGCGTCCTCGGTGGTGCGGTGTGCTACTTCACCGGCTCGGGCTCCGGCGCGCTCTCCGATTCCGCCGGGTCCTCCGGGTCCTCGGGGTCGACCGGCGTCTTCACCGACTCCAGCAGCAGCTGGGCGACGTCCACGACCTGGATGGACTCCTTCGCCTTGCCGTCGTTCTTCTTGCCGTTGACCGAGTCGGTCAGCATCACGAGGCAGAACGGGCAGGCCGTGGAGACGATGTCGGGGTTGAGGGACAGGGCCTCGTCGACACGCTCGTTGTTGATGCGCTTGCCGATGCGCTCTTCCATCCACATGCGGGCACCGCCGGCGCCGCAGCAGAAGCCCCGCTCCTTGTGGCGGTGCATCTCCTCGTTGCGCAGGCCCGGGACCTTGCCGATGATCTCGCGCGGGGGCGTGTAGATCTTGTTGTGGCGGCCCAGGTAGCACGGGTCGTGGTACGTGATGATGCCCTCGACCGGCGTCACCGGGATGAGCTTGCCCTCGTCCACCAGGTGCTGGAGCAGCTGGGTGTGGTGGATGACCTCGTAGTCGCCGCCGAGCTGCGGGTACTCGTTGCCCAGGGTGTTGAGGCAGTGCGGGCAGGTGGCGACGATCTTCTTCGCCGCCTTCGGCTTCTTCGTCTGGGGATCGTCGTCGTCCTCGCCGAACGCCATGTTCAGCGCGGCCACGTTCTCCATGCCGAGCTCCTGGAACAGGGGCTCGTTGCCGAGGCGGCGGGCGGAGTCACCGGTGCACTTCTCGTCGCCGCCCATGATCGCGAACTTCACGCCCGCGATGTGGAGCAGCTCGGCGAACGCCTTCGTGGTCTTCTTGGCGCGGTCCTCCAGGGCGCCGGCGCAGCCGACCCAGTACAGGTACTCGACCTCGGACAGGTCCTCGATGTCCTTGCCGACGACCGGGACCTCGAAGTCGACCTCCTTGGTCCACTCCAGGCGCTGCTTCTTCGCCAGGCCCCAGGGGTTGCCCTTCTTCTCCAGGTTCTTGAGCATCGTGCCCGCCTCGGAGGGGAAGGCGCTCTCGATCATGACCTGGTAGCGGCGCATGTCGACGATGTGGTCGATGTGCTCGATGTCGACCGGGCACTGCTCGACGCAGGCGCCGCAGGTGGTGCAGGACCACAGGACGTCCGGGTCGATGACGCCGTTTTCCTCGGCCGTGCCGATCAGCGGGCGCTCGGCCTCCGCCAGGGCCGCCGCGGGCACGCCCGCCAGCTGCTCCTCGGACGCCTTCTCCTCGCCCTCCATGGTCTTGCCGCCGCCGGCCAGCAGGTACGGCGCCTTGGCGTGCGCGTGGTCCCGCAGGGACATGATCAGCAGCTTCGGGGAGAGCGGCTTGCCGGTGTTCCAGGCGGGGCACTGCGACTGGCAGCGGCCGCACTCGGTGCAGGTGGAGAAGTCCAGCAGGCCCTTCCAGGAGAACTGCTCGACCTGCGAGACGCCGAAGACGTCGTCGTCGCCCGGGTCGGTGAAGTCGATCGGCTTGCCGCCGCTCGTCATCGGCAGCAGCGCGCCCAGCGAGGTGGAGCCGTCCGCGTTGCGCTTGAACCAGATGTTCGGGAAGCCGAGGAAGCGGTGCCAGGCCACACCCATGTCGGTCTTCAGGGAGACCGTGATCATCCAGATGAAGGAGGCCGCGATCTTCAGGGCGGCGAAGAAGTAGGTGAGGTTCTGCAGCGTGGCGAGGTCCATGCCCTCCAGCCACGTCACGACCGGGTACGAGATGAAGAACGACGCCTCGTAGCCGTCGACGTGGTGCTGGGCGCCCTCCAGGGCGTGCAGCATGAAGATGCAGGTGCCGACGACGAGGATGACCGCCTCGACGAAGTACGCCTGGCCGGTGTTGGAGCCCGCGAAGCGGGACTTGCGCCCGGGCCGGTCCGGCCGGGACAGCTGCCGGATGACGATCAGCGTGAGGATGCCGAGCACCGTCATGGTGCCGATGAACTCGACGAAGACGTTGTACGGCGCCCAGTCGCCGATGATCGGCAGCACCCAGTCGGCCACGAAGAGCTGGCCGATGGCGTTCACGATGGTCAGCAGCAGCGTGTAGAAGCCGATCGCCACGAACCAGTGCGCGATGCCGACGATGCCCCAGCGGTTCATCCGTGTGTGGCCGAGGAACTCCTTGGCCACGGTGATGGTCCGCAGGACGGGGTCGTTGGTCCGGGCACCGGCCGGGAGGGGCTGGCCGAGCATCACGAAGCGGAAGATCTGCGTGATGGCTCGGCCGAACAGGGCGACGCCGACTGCCATGAGGACCATCGACACGATGATCGCGGCGAGTTGCATTTCGGGGCTCCTCGGGCCTGCGAGGGTTCTTCGGGGAGATTACTAAGCGGTAACTTATGCAGTCCTCTGAGACTACCCGCATCCTCCGCCGCACTGTAGTCAGCCGTGCGGTGATCTGCGTCGCTGAGGCATGCCTGAGCGGGGCGATCGGCGCAGGGCGTCGAGGACCAGGGTGCGGACCGGGTGGGTCAGCGCGCGCATGCGCTTCTCCACCAGGATGCCCCATACATACAGCGCCCGTGCCACGCCGACCACGTACGCCCCAGCGGTCCATGGGGCCGACGTAGGAGTAGAAGAGGACCGCGGGGGGACAGGGCGGCCATGGTGGTCAGGGCGAGGGCGTTCTTGAGTACCAGGCGATTGCTGAAGTCGCCGCGCCGCAGGAGGACGCCCCAGCCGACAGCTGTCTGGACCAGCGCTGCGACGGTGTGCGGCCGGTCCGTCAGGCGCAGGGCCGCGTCCAGGCGGGTGGGAGCGCGGTCCGCGCCGGCGGCGCGCAGGGGGGACGTACACGGACTCCATCGGCAGCCGCAGCGCCTCGGCGACCTGGAAGGAGACGGGGAACTCGCGGTGCCGGCGGTACAGCTCGCGGGTGTACTTCTTCAGGGCGGCGCGGCGCAGCAGGCGGCTGCCGGCGAACCGGCCGTAGAGGGAGTCGAGCAGCAGTTTGAGCTTGGCGCCGAGCCAGTCCTTGGCGGCGGCCGCGAGCGAGGCGATCAGTACCCCGCCCATCGCAAAGAGCCAGTTCTGCAGTGTGGTGCCCACCGAGCCTCCCCCCACCCCGGTCCTCCCTCTGCCGGCCCAGACTCCCACAGGCCACTGACAGCCGACCCCGCTTCCGGCGTGCCGCAGGGGGTGGGGCGGGAGCCGCCACACGATCCGATCGTGTTATTCATACCGAATTGCCAGATTTGCCCCTAACGTGTATCCGTGCTCTACGGAATCGCCGCCGCCACCGCCGCCCTCCTCCTGGCCGCCGCCCTCACCGCGCTGCTGCGCGCTCCCGCCCTGCGGCTGGGGCTCGTCGACCGGCGGCAGCGCCAGCGGCGGGTGCCGCTGGCCGGGGGTGTGGCCGTGGTGGCCGCCACGTGCGGTGTCGCCGTCGTCGGGGACCGCGTCGGGTGCGCGCCGCTCGGGGACGGGACGGGCGCGCTGCTGACGGCGGCGGCCGTGGTGGCCGGGCTGGGGCTGGTCGCCGACGTGTGGCGGCTGCGGACACGCTTCCTCGTCGTCGGTACGGCGGTGGCGGCGGCCTGTGTCATGCCGTACGGCGATGTCGGCGTGGCCGGCGGGATCCTGGCCGTGGGCTGGGTGACCGTGGTGGCCCTCGCCTTCCGGTCGCTCGACCACGCGGACGGGGTGGCCGGCACCGTCGGGGTCGTGACCGCCTTCGCGGCGGCCGCCGTCGCCGCGGCGGAGGTGCTGGACGGGCTCGCGGTGCTGCTGAGCGTGCTCGCGGCCGCGCTGACCGGGTTCCTGATGCACAACTGGCCGCCGGCCAGGGCCGCCCTGGGTGCCTGCGGGGCGCTGTTCGCCGGATTCCTGGTGGCCGCGGCGGGCGTGCACGCGCGCGTGGGACACGATCCGGTGGCCGGCGCGGGGGTGCTGTTCGCGCTCACCGCGGTGGCCGTCGTGGACGCCGTGGTCGTGGTGGTGGCGCGGCGGGCCGCCGGGCGGCCGCTGCTGAGGGGCGCCCCGGACCATGTCGGCCATCGGCTGCGGCGGCTCGGCGTCACCCCGCAGGGGGTGACCGTGCTGCTCGGGATCGCCGCCTTCGCCGGGGTGCTGGTGGGTGTGCTGGTGCACGCCGGATGGCTGGGTCCGTGGTCCACGCTGTGGGTGGCCGGTGGGGCCGCGCTGGTGGTGCTCGGGATGCTGCGGGTGCCGGTCCAGGTCGCCCGGCGTCAACCTCTGTCCGGGGTGCGGCCGCCCCGTCAGTCTCCGTCTTCGCAGGTCAGCGCCCAGTTGCGTGTAAGGAACGGATAAGAGTTGAGCGTCACAGACTCAGGTCTGTTGACCGGGGCGCGGCGCCTCATGCACACTTGAGTCCGTTCCACTCAAGTCAGCTGGAGGAATCAACCATGGCACGTGCGGTCGGCATCGACCTGGGCACGACTAACTCCGTCGTCAGCGTTCTGGAGGGCGGCGAGCCCACCGTCATCACCAACGCCGAGGGCGCCAGGACCACGCCGTCCGTCGTCGCCTTCGCCAAGAACGGCGAGGTGCTCGTTGGTGAGGTGGCCAAGCGCCAGGCGGTCACCAACGTGGACCGGACCATCCGCTCGGTGAAGCGCCACATGGGCACCGACTGGAAGATCGAGCTCGACGGGAAGCCCTTCAACCCGCAGCAGATCTCCGCGTTCATCCTGCAGAAGCTGAAGCGGGACGCCGAGGCGTACCTGGGCGAGAAGGTGACCGACGCGGTCATCACCGTCCCGGCCTACTTCAACGACTCCGAGCGCCAGGCCACCAAGGAGGCCGGCGAGATCGCCGGTCTGAACGTCCTGCGCATCGTCAACGAGCCGACCGCCGCCGCCCTCGCCTACGGCCTGGACAAGGACGACCAGACGATCCTCGTCTTCGACCTCGGTGGCGGCACCTTCGACGTGTCCCTGCTGGAGATCGGCGACGGCGTCGTCGAGGTGAAGGCCACCAACGGCGACAACCACCTCGGCGGTGACGACTGGGACCAGCGCGTCGTCGACTACCTGGTCAAGCAGTTCCAGTCCGGCCACGGCGTGGACCTCAGCAAGGACAAGATGGCGCTGCAGCGCCTGCGTGAGGCCGCCGAGAAGGCGAAGATCGAGCTGTCCTCGTCCACCGAGACCTCGATCAACCTGCCCTACATCACGGCGTCCGCCGAGGGCCCGCTGCACCTGGACGAGAAGCTCACCCGCGCCCAGTTCCAGCAGCTGACCGCCGACCTCCTGGAGCGCTGCAAGACCCCGTTCTTCAACGTCATGAAGGACGCCGGCGTCTCCATCAACGAGATCGACCACGTCGTCCTCGTCGGCGGCTCCACCCGTATGCCCGCCGTCGCCGAGCTCGTGCGTGAGCTCACCGGCGGCAAGGAGGCCAACAAGGGTGTGAACCCGGACGAGGTCGTCGCCATCGGCGCCTCGCTCCAGGCCGGTGTCCTCAAGGGCGAGGTCAAGGACGTCCTGCTCCTCGACGTCACCCCGCTGTCCCTCGGTATCGAGACCAAGGGCGGCATCATGACCAAGCTGATCGAGCGCAACACCACGATCCCGACCAAGCGCTCCGAGATCTTCACCACGGCCGAGGACAACCAGCCGTCCGTGCAGATCCAGGTCTACCAGGGCGAGCGCGAGATCGCGGCGTACAACAAGAAGCTCGGCATGTTCGAGCTGACCGGTCTGCCGCCGGCCCCGCGCGGTGTCCCGCAGATCGAGGTCTCCTTCGACATCGACGCCAACGGCATCATGCACGTGACCGCCAAGGACCTGGGCACGGGCAAGGAGCAGAAGATGACCGTCACCGGCGGCTCCTCGCTGCCGCAGGACGAGGTCAACCGCATGCGTGAGGAGGCCGAGCGCTACGCGGAGGAGGACCACAAGCGCCGCGAGGCCGCCGAGGCCCGCAACCAGGGCGAGCAGCTGGTCTACCAGACCGAGAAGTTCCTCAAGGACAACGAGGACAAGGTCCCCGGCGAGATCAAGACCGAGGTCGAGGGCGCTCTCTCCGAGCTGAAGGAGAAGCTCAAGGGCGACGACACCGCGGAGATCCGCACCGCCACCGAGAAGGTCGCGGCCGTCTCCCAGAAGCTCGGCCAGGCCATGTACGCCGACGCCCAGGGCGCACAGGCCGCGGGCGGCGCCGGTGCCGAGGCCCCCAAGGCCGATGACGATGTCGTCGACGCCGAGATCGTCGACGACGAGCGCAAGGACGGTGCCGCGTGACGGAGGAGACCCCGGGCTTCGAGGAGAAGCCCGACGTCCCCTCCGGCGCGACCCCCGACGACGCCGAGTCGAAGGCCGCGACCTCGCCGGAGGGCGAGGGTGCGGCCCCGGCCGGGGACGGAGCAGCAGCAGACGCGGGCCTGGTGGCCCAGCTGGACCAGGTGCGTACGGCGCTCGGCGAGCGCACGGCGGACCTCCAGCGCCTCCAGGCCGAGTACCAGAACTACCGCCGACGGGTCGAGCGCGACCGGATCGCGGTCAAGGAGATCGCCATCGCGAACCTCCTGACCGAGCTCCTGCCCGTGCTCGACGACATCGGCCGGGCACGCGAACACGGCGAACTCGTCGGCGGGTTCAAGTCCGTCGCCGAGTCGCTGGAGACCGTGGCCGCCAAGATGGGCCTGCAGCAGTTCGGCAAGGAGGGCGAGCCCTTCGACCCGACGATCCACGAGGCGCTGATGCACTCCTACGCGCCGGACGTCACCGAGACGACGTGCGTGGCGATTCTGCAGCCCGGGTACCGGATCGGCGAGCGCACCATCCGCCCCGCGCGGGTGGCCGTGGCCGAGCCGCAGCCGGGCGCGCAGACCGTCAAGGCCGAGGACACCGCCGAGGCCGGCGACGAGAAGGACAACGGCCCTGAGGAGGGCTGACGTAAACGCTGACGTGGACACCGAGGGGAAGGAGGGGCGTCGAGGATGAGCACCAAGGACTTCATCGAGAAGGACTACTACAAGGTCCTCGGCGTCCCCAAGGACGCCACCGAGGCCGAGATCAAGAAGGCGTACCGCAAGCTCGCCCGCGAGTTCCACCCGGACGCCAACAAGGGCAACGCCAAAGCGGAGGAGCGCTTCAAGGAGATCTCCGAGGCGAACGACGTCCTCGGCGACCCCAAGAAGCGCAAGGAGTACGACGAGGCACGCGCCCTCTTCGGCAACGGCGGCTTCCGCCCGGGGCCGGGCGCGGGCGGCGGCAACTTCAACTTCGACCTGGGCGACCTCTTCGGAGGCGGCGCCCAGGGCGGGGCCGGCGGGGGCGGCTTCGGCGGCGGACTCGGTGACGTCTTCGGGGGCCTGTTCAACCGCGGCGGCGCCGCGGGCACCCGTACCCAGCCCAGGCGCGGCCAGGACATCGAGTCCGAGGTCACCCTGAGCTTCACGGAAGCCATCGAGGGCGCCACGGTCCCGCTGCGCATGTCCTCGCCCTCGCCCTGCAAGGCGTGCTCCGGCACCGGCGACAAGAACGGCACACCGCGCGTGTGCCCGACCTGCGTCGGCACCGGTCAGGTCGCGCGGGGCTCCGGCGGCGGCTTCTCGCTGACCGACCCGTGCCCCGACTGCAAGGGGCGCGGGCTGATCGCGGAGAACCCCTGCCCGGACTGCAAGGGCAGCGGCCGCGCCAGGTCGTCGCGCACCATGCAGGTCCGCATCCCCGCCGGGGTGACGGACGGGCAGCGCATCCGGCTGCGCGGCAAGGGAGCGCCCGGTGAGCGCGGCGGACCGGCCGGCGACCTCTACGTCGTCGTGCACGTCGGCGCCCACCCGGTGTTCGGCCGCAAGGGCGACAACCTCACGGTGACGGTGCCGGTGACGTTCGCCGAGGCGGCCCTCGGCGGCGACATCAGGGTGCCCACCCTGGGCGGCCCGTCCCTGACGCTGAAACTGCCGCCCGGCACGCCCAACGGCCGCACCATGCGCGCCCGCGGCAAGGGCGCGGTCCGCAAGGACGGCACCCGCGGCGACCTGCTGGTCACCGTCGAGGTGAGTGTTCCGAAGGACCTGTCGGGGAAGGCTCGTGACGCACTGGAGGCGTATCGCGAGGCGACCGCGGGCGAGGACCCGCGGGCTGAGCTGTTCGAGGCCGCGAAGGGAGCATGACGCAGATGGACGGCCGTCGACGTAACCCGTATGAACTGACCGAGGAGACCCCGGTCTACGTCATCTCGGTGGCGGCCCAGCTCTCCGGACTGCACCCGCAGACGCTGCGCCAGTACGACCGCCTGGGCCTGGTCTCCCCGGACCGCACCGCGGGCCGGGGCCGGCGCTACTCCGCCCGCGACATCGAGCTGCTCCGCCAGGTGCAGGCGCTGTCGCAGGACGAGGGCATCAACCTGGCCGGCATCAAGCGGATCATCGAACTGGAGAACCAGGTCGCCGCCCTCCAGTCCCGCGTCGCGGAGCTGGAGGCGGCGCTGGACGGCGCGGCGGCGGCCATGCAGCAGCGTGAGGCGGCGGTGCACGCCTCCTACCGCCGCGACCTGGTGCCGTACCAGGAGATGCAGCAGACCAGCGCGCTGGTGGTGTGGCGGCCGAAGAAGGCCAAGGAATAGCGAGGAACAGCGGACGGCTCGGTGAGGGGCCCGGAGTGTCGACTTTCGACTCCGGGCCCCTCACCGTTTTCTACTCCGGCTGCTCGGTGGTGCCGTCCGGGTGGACCAGGCCGTAGCTCGGTGAGGGGCCCGGAGTGTCGGAGAAGACGTGCACCTGGTCGTCGAGAGCGGGGGCGGTGGGTTCGGTCATCCGGTCCTCGTGTGGTCCGTACGGCAGGGGATCCGTGCTCCGGCGCGCTCGTATCCCAGGCGCTCTTGGGGCGATGCCCCCCGGCTGGGCCGGCAGACGGTCGCGCAGGGAGCGCGCGGCGGTGCGGATCGTGGCCAGCCGGTCCTCGCTGCCGTCCTCGGCGGCGGCCGGCACCTTCAAGGACAGGACGCGGCATGGAGAAGCTGTGGTCCGCGGCGAACGTCCGCGTCTACGGCGGCGGGGTCTCCGACACCCGCTTCCTCGGCGACCTCAGCGAACCGGCCGGCGAGTACGAGCTGCGTGAGTACCAGACCAGCCGGGAGTCGGAGTCCGGCGGCTGGTCCGGCAACCGCACGGTCAACGAGTCCGTCCGCCGAGAAGTGTGATGTTGCCATCTCGTTAAGCGGTTTCGCTTGACGCCGGTACGTGCCGACGCGTTGTCTTTTCAGACACTGGGTCGGCCCTTTCGTACCCATGTCCGAACGCACCCCTGAAGTGAGCCCCTGAATGCGTCGAATAGCCCTCGCCGTGGTCGCCTCCACGATGACACTCTCGCTCGCCGGCTGCGGCATGCTGGGCGCGACGCAGGACGATGTGGACGCGGGCCCCACCAAGGGCAACGACATCAGCGTGGGCGTGCTGATGCCGGAGAAGACGAACACCCGCTACGAGGTGTTCGACTACCCCATCATCAAGGCGAAGGTGGCCGAGCTCACCGACAACAAGGCCAAGACGGTCTACGCCAACGGTGAGGCGGACCACGACAAGCAGGTCCAGCAGATGGAGAAGATGATCGCCGACAAGGTCGACGTCATCCTGCTCGACGCGGTCGACTCCAAGGCCATCGCGGACACGGTCCAGCAGGCCAAGGACGCCGGCATCCCGGTCATCGCCTACGACAGGCTCGCCGAGGGCCCGATCGACGCGTACGTCTCCTTCGACAACGAACTCGTCGGCGAGGTGCAGGGCCGCACCCTGATCGAGGGCATGGGCTCGCCCGACGCCTCCGACAAGATCGTCATGATCAACGGCTCGCCGACCGACCCGAACGCCGGCCAGTTCAAGCAGGGCGCGCTGTCGGAGCTCAACGGCCGGGTCACCATCGCGGCGAACTACGACACCGACGGCTGGAAGCCGGAACTCGCCGAGCAGGAGATGACCGAGGCGATCGGCAAGATCGGCGCGGACAACATCAAGGGTGTCTACTCCGCCAACGACGCCATGGCCGGCGGCATCATCAAGGCCCTGGAGGCCGCGGGCGTGGACGAGCTGCCGCCCATCACCGGGCAGGACGCCGAACTCGCCGCCGTGCAGCGGATCGTCTCCGGCGAGCAGTACATGAGCGTGTACAAGTCCTATCCGCTGGAGGCCGAGGCGGCGGCAGAGATGGCCGTCGCCAAGGTCCAGGGCCGCGACATCCAGTTCGACGCCCTCACCCGCGACAAGGTCGACAGCCCCACCCACAAGAAGATCCCGGCCCAGCTGGTGACGGTGGTCGCGCTGACGAAGAGCAACATCAAGGACACCGTCATCGCCGACGGCATCTACAAGGTGTCCGACATCTGCACCGCCAAGTACAAGGCGGCCTGCCAGGCGCTGAAGCTGTCGTAGGGTCACCCGTCCCGCTCGGTCACCGGCTTCATGGGGAGGACCACGCCGTTCGGCGCGTGGTCGACGACCTCGCTGCTCATGAAGCCGGCCGGATCGCGGTCCCCGAACACCCGCAGACCGGTGACGTCGGCGTCGCGCGGGATGTCGTACCACAGCTCGACCTCGATCAGCGCGTGCCCGCCGATCTGCACCTCCTCGTGCTGGCGCCGTACGGCCATCGCGAAGCTGTCGGGCTGCCCGCGCCGCCCGCTCACGCCCTCCAGCCGCTGCTTTCCCGCCACATAGGTGTGGAAGTTCGGATCCGGGTTGTCCACCCGCAGCCGCACCGCACAGAACTGCCCGTCCGGCGCCGCCCCACTGTGCGACCCGGTCACCTCCGCGATCCCGCACCGCAGCGAGAGCAGCGTGAAGAGGAAATGCCCGTCCTTGCGGACGTCCGAGGGCTTCTGAGACTCCCGAGACTCCCGAGCGAAGTCATCCCCGCCCCCACCACAGGCCACCAACAGGAGGGCGGCCGCCGCCACCGTCGCGAGCCGCTTCATCGCCATACGGGGATTGTGCGGCGCCGGGTGACCGGCGTCAGCCCCTCTTGGGGCCGGTGATTTCCGCACCGATCACGAAGCCCTTGGCGGGGCCCTCGGGGATGGTTGCCTCGGTGCCGTAGGGCACGCGGTGGATGTCGTCCCAGTCCGCCTCGTCGGGACGGGGCTGCGTGAAGAGAGTGACGGCGCCCTGGCCGTCGTAGTCGTCGATGATCACGTACACGGGGATGCCCGCGCGGGCGTATTCGCGGCGCTTGCGGACGCGGTCACGGTCCTGGTTGCGCTTGCCGGGGGAAACCACCTCGACGACGAGGTGGACGGCCTTGGCCTCCACGCCCAGGCCGTCCTCATCCGGGTACGGCTCCAGGTCTTCCGGGGCGACAAAGGCGTCAGGATTCATCCCCTGCGTTTGTGGATGACGTTGGTGTCCTGATGGCAGGCGTGCCCGCTCTCCTCAAGGAACTTGTCAAGTCCCCGACGCAGACGATTGACGATCTGCGCATGGGACAGAGGACCGTGGGCGACACCTCGATGGCTCCCTCAATGATCTCGGCGCGGTAGCCCTCGGGGAGTTCCATTGCCTTCCAGGCCCGCCACAGAACGTCGTCGAGGTCAGGGCCGTTCTCGGCGGGGGACACGGGCTCAGTCCTGATATCGGACATGGTCTCGGGCCTCTCGTGCGCAAGAGCGGTCATGGCGGGATCACCTCCTCAAGTGTGGGCTTGGCGTCCTTCGGGGGACAAGCGAAGCGATCACGCCAGGAACCGCGGTGCGGCTGACCAGAGGAAATGCGGCCAGTTCATTCGTTCGAGTGAAGCTGGAGCGGATCCCTCACGGTCATGCCGTCGGGTGGGTACCTGAATGATCCTTTGCTGAGCCGGCCCATCCATCAGGGCGGCGGAGCCCAGGCGGCCCGCGTGAATACGGGGGATACGGACCGCCTGGGCAGCTTGCGGGAAGCCGTCGGACGGCTGCCTGTGAAGCTTTACTTGCCCTGCGTCGCAGCCGGCTCGCGTTCCGTCGGAAGGGGCATATCCGCGTTCAGAATCCATGGCGGCAGGCAAATTCCTCTGATGCGGGCGTAAAATATCTTCGTGATCAGCGCTGCTGTCTAACGGCAGTATCAATTCCGCTCCCCGTGGGCATGTTGCTCGCCCGTTTTCGAGAGTCGGTCAGTCTTCCGGACTCCTGATCGACTATGCGCGGCGCGTGCGTGCGGTGGAAGCCTCATCATGTGGCAGGCGCTTGATGCTGGGGGGTGCCAAAAGGGTACATAACGTCATATGTGAGCGGCTCTTTCCGTCCGTGATATTGGCGGGGCAGTAGCGACGTCGGAATCCGGGCCGTGTTGCGGAGCCGGGGCGGGCCGCGCATAGTTGCGCTGCGGAAGAGGCGTACGGCGGGGGTGGAATGGGCGATGGCCGGGCACGGGGCGGAGGAGCATCCACATGGTGCCGACCGACTGTGCGCGGCCGGGGACCGGGTGTACTCCCGGGCCGTACGGCGGGGGCGGGTGCCGCGTCGTGACGCCGAGCCGGTGCCCTGTCTGCTGGAACTCGCCCTGCTGCACCCGGACCCCGACGACATGGACTGGCTGGTGCCGACCTCCCCGCAGGAGGTCATGACCCGGCTGCTGCGCGGGCTGTACGACGAGGTCAGCGCGAGCCAGCGGCGGGTGGGGTCGGCGGTGGCGGCCTTCGAGTGGTACGCGGGGCTGGGCGGCCCCGTGCCGGCCGGGTCATCCGGCGAGGGGGCGGCGATCCGGGTCCTGGACGGCCTCGCCCGTATCCAGGCCGCGATGGACGAGGCCACCCAGGCGTGCACGACCGAGGTGCTCACCGTGCAGCCCGGCGGTATCCGGCGTGAGGACGAGCTGTCCGAGGGGCTGCCCCGGGCGCTGGCGCTGCGCGGGCGTGGCGTCCGCATGCGGGACCTGTACAACCATGTCGCCCGGCACGGTCAAGGGCTTCTGAACTACCTGGAGTTGATGGGCGGCGCGGTCGAGGCGCGGACCATGGACGAGGTGGTCGACCGGCTGATCCTGTTCGACCGGACCGTCGCCTTCATCCCCGCCAACGTCGACCACACCATGGCGCTGGAGCTGCGCCACCCGGCTCTGGTCACCTACCTGGCGACCGTCTTCGAGCGGCTGTGGCGGCTGGCGATCCCCCTGTCGTCGCCGCTGCCGGACACCGGCATCGAGGGCATCTCGAACCGCGAGCAGTCCATCGCCGCGCTGCTGGCGGAGGGGCACCAGGACGCGGTGATCGCGGAACGGCTGGGGATCAGTGTGCGGACCTGCCGTGCGCACATCGCGCGGCTCTCGGAGACGCTGGGGGCGGCCAGTCGTACGCAGTTGGGGGTGCGGATCGCGCAGGTGGGGCTGGACGGGCCGTCGCGTTCGGCCGCCGGCGTCAGCGTCCCTGATCAAGGATCCCCGACTGTCCGATGAGGTAGCCGAGCTGGGCCCGGCTGCCGCTGCCGAGGGTGGCGGCGAGCTTGGCTATGTGGACTCGGGCGGTGCGGATGTTCATGCCCAGGCGGTCGGCTATGACGGCGTCGGTGTGGCCTTCGACGAGGAGAGCGGCGATGGCCCGCTGACGGGGGGTGATGCCGTTGAGAGCGGGCGGTGCCGCCGCCTCGGGGTACATGGGGGTGGCCAGGCGCCAGAGGCGGTCGAAGGTGGTGGCGAAGAAGCCGACGATGGTCGGGTGGCGGATTTCCAGGGCGAGAGTGCCGTCCTTGTTGGCGGAGAGGAACGCCGTCGTGCCGTCCAGGATGAGGAGGCGATCGGTGACTTCGTCGAGGCTACGGGCCTGACTGTCACCGTTCAGGCGCTCGAAGTAGGCCAGCACGGTCGGCAGATGCCGAGTGGTGTGCTGGTACAGCGCGCGCATGCGGCAGCCGCGGTCGAGCAGCGCCTGGTCGCGCTTCAGGGCGACTTCAAAGGCCGCGCCGCCCCGCTCGTCGCTGAGCCCGGTGTTCGGCTGGATGCACAGCACTTCCCGTGTCACTCCTGCCACGGCGTCGGTGATGGCACCGTTGATGCGCTCCGTACCGCTCAACACCCTGATCACCGGGGTGTCCGCTGTTCCGGTGCGACGACTGTCGATCCGCATGAGCGGCTCGAAGAACTCGGCCAACCGCTGCTCGCGCCGTCGCTCGCCGGCGATGCGTTCCTCCGCTCTGCGCAGCATCCGGTGCAGGGCGACGGCCGGTGTGACTGGCTCCAGTCTGTCCAGGTCGGTGACGGTGGGGTGCAGCAGACCGAAGTCGACGAGACAGGGTGCCGCATGGGTGTCGGCCCTGCTCACGTGGCCCTCGCGCAGGGCGCGCGTGTACAGCTCCTGCCCCGCAGAGCACAGGTTTTCCTCCCCGTGTTCCGGATGCCTCGCCTCGATCACCATGCGCCTCCTCGGGTCAGTCCTGGTTCAGGATCCCCGACTGCGCGATGAGGTAGCCGAGTTGGGCGCGGCTTCCGCTGCCCAGGGCCGTGGCCAGCTTGGCTATGTGGGCCCGGCAGGTGCGGACGTTCATGCCCAGGCGCCGGGCGATGGCCTCGTCGACATGGCCCTCGACCAGGAGCTTGGCGATGGAGTACTGGATCTCCGAGATGCCGTCGGGGGCGATCTCGTACGGGTTGCCCATGCTCAGCGGGACCGCACGGTTCCACATGAACTCGAAGACCTTGATCAGATAGCGGATCAGGCCGGGGTTGCGCAGCTCCAGTGCGACCTGCTGGTCGTCGCGGGTGGGGATGAACGCGACCGTCTCGTCGCAGATGATCAGGCGCTCCACCAGTTCGTCGATGGTGCGGTACTCCGCCTTGCCGTCGGCGAGCCGGGCCGCGTAGGCCAGTTGTCCGGGGTTGTAGCGGGCGGTGTGCTGGTACACGGTGCGGATGCGCACGCCCCGCTCTATCAGGGGCCGGTCGCGTTCCATGCCCTGCAGCAGGCTGCGTTCGGAAAGGCGGTCGCTGGGCTGGACCGTGAGCATCTCCGTCTGGCACTGGGACACGGCCAGGTTGAGGGCCGAGTTGATCCGGTCGCCGCCCTCCAGGACCGTGAGGGCGTCGCTGGACGAGTGCACCTGGGTGCTCAGCGCCATGAACGGTTCGAAGGCGTCGGCCAGTTCCATGGCCGTCTGCCTTCGTTGGCTGATCTCCTGCTCCAGCGGGCCGAGTCGGCGGGCCAGGGCGACGGCGGGGGTGATGGGCCGCAGCCAGTCGGGATCGTCGGGGTCGGGGTGGAGCAGGGCCAGCTCCAGCAGGCACGGAGCGGTTTCCGTGCCGCGGCGCGCTATGCGCCCGGAGCGCAGCGCGGCGGCGTAGAGTCGGCTGCCTTCGTCACACAGATCGGCCACCCCATGGGGATGTGCCCCTTTCGCGCGATTCGTTGGCAAATCTCCACCCCCCAGGGTCCTGAACGTGCAGGAACATGATGCATCGATCCTGTGGCCATGACGTGCCTGAATGAGCCATCGTCTTACTCGACGGGGGAAAAGGGGACTTTCAAGTGAGGACGAAGCCGACTATGCGTAACAGAATGCTTCGCTCGGTGCTTGTCGCTGCCTTCTCCGCCGTCGCGGCCCTCGGAGTGCTGGGAGGCTTCTCCGATGCGAAGGGCGATGTCCGGGCGAACAGCTCGTGGCCGTCAGTGGCGGTGGGTGCCGAGCCGGTGAGCCCGGGTGTACCGGCCGATTCCACGGCCGAAGGGGCCGGGGACTGACGTGACCACTCCACCCGACGACCGCTCCTTCCGTCGCGAAATGGCCACCGCCTACCGCTCCGGCTGGCACTTCATCGACCTGGTCACCGCCATCCCCCACAGCGGTGACTCGCTGATGGTGACCGTCTTCGGTGAGCCGGTCGTCGTGACGCGGGACGAGGACGGTGACGTGCGGGCGTACCGGTGTCTGCGGCGGCCTCGGGGGGCGCCGCAGCCAGTGCGGTGTGCCATCCGGTACGGAATGATCTTCGTGAACCTCGACCAGCGCGACCACCAACTGGCGGAGTCGGCGAGCCCGACCGCCCCGCGGACCATCTCAGCCACCCCCCGCAGTGCCTGACGCGATTCCCCCGTCGTAACAGATCGCTCAGGTGCTTCCCCCCGCAGCGGCGTCACCGTGACCTGAACACGGTGACGCCGCTGCAGTTTTGCGGGACATTTCTGGCTATGGACCGTTTCATTCGGTGGCTGGAAAGCGACGGTGTGAATCAGGTCATCCCCGCCCCATCGCCCGGGTCAGGTTGATTTCGATCACCACGCGGGCCGGGTTCGGCCGCGGGGTCCTGCCGTAGCGCTCCTCGTAGCGCCGCTCCGCCTCCGCCACCCGCTCCGGCTCCGTGCGCACGCGCGCGTGCCCTTCGAGGGTGGCCCAGCGGCGCCCGTCCACCTGGCAGACCGCGACCCGTGCCCCGTCCGGCCCCGCCGCGAGCACGTTCTGGACCTTCGTGCTCGTCTTGTTCGTGATCACCCGCGCCAGCCGGTGCTCCGGGTCGTACGTCACGCCCACCGGGACGACGTGCGGGCTGCCGTCCGGGCGCGAGGTGGTGAGCGTGCACAGGTGCCGCTCCTGCCAGAAGGTGAGGTAGGACGGGTCCGGGGCGCCCGGATCCTGGGGATGTGAGGCCATGACTCCGGAAGTTATCCACAGATGGGTCCCACCGACACCTTGAGCGGAATAGACTCAAGTTTGTGTACGCTGATGGAGTCAGCACTGGAGACGGCTGACGCAAGGAGGAGACAGCGAACGTGGACGCCGAGCTGACCAACCGGAGCCGGGACGCGATCAACGCGGCCAGCAGTCGTGCCGTGGCCGACGGCCACCCCGACCTCACCCCGGCGCACCTGCTCCTTGCTCTGCTCCAAGGGCAGGACAACGAGAACATCATCGACCTGCTGGTGGCCGTCGACGCCGACCAGGCCGCCGTACGCGCGGGGGCCGAAAAGGCGCTTGCCTCGCTGCCCAGCGTGACCGGGTCCACGGTCGCGCCCCCGCAGCCCAACCGCGAGCTGCTCGCCGTGATCGCCGACGCCCAGGCACGCGCCAGGGACCTCGGCGACGACTACCTCTCCACCGAGCACCTCCTCATCGGGATCGCCGCGAAGGGCGGCGCCGCCGGCGAGGTGCTCGACCGGCAGGGCGCCACCGCGAAGAAGCTGCTCGACGCCTTCCGCAAGGCGCGCGGCGGGCGCCGCGTCACCACCGCCGACCCCGAGGGCTCGTACAAGGCCCTGGAGAAGTTCGGCACCGACTTCACCGCCGCCGCCCGGGAAGGGAAGCTCGACCCGGTCATCGGGCGGGACCAGGAGATCCGGCGGGTCGTGCAGGTCCTCTCCCGCCGCACCAAGAACAACCCGGTCCTCATCGGCGAGCCCGGCGTCGGCAAGACCGCCGTCGTCGAGGGGCTCGCCCAGCGCATCGTCAAGGGCGATGTGCCCGAGTCCCTGCGCGACAAGCGGCTCGTGGCGCTCGACCTCGGCGCGATGGTCGCCGGCGCCAAGTACCGCGGTGAGTTCGAGGAGCGGCTGAAGACCGTCCTCGCCGAGATCAAGGACTCCGACGGGCAGATCATCACCTTCATCGACGAACTGCACACCGTCGTGGGCGCCGGCGCCGGCGGGGACTCCGCCATGGACGCCGGGAACATGCTCAAGCCGATGCTGGCCCGCGGCGAGCTGCGCATGGTCGGCGCCACCACGCTGGACGAGTACCGCGAGCGGATCGAGAAGGACCCGGCGCTGGAGCGGCGCTTCCAGCAGGTGCTGGTCAGCGAGCCGAGCGTCGAGGACACCATCGCCATCCTGCGCGGCCTCAAGGGCCGCTACGAGGCCCACCACAAGGTGCAGATCGCCGACAGCGCGCTGGTCGCCGCCGCCACCCTCTCCGACCGGTACATCACCTCCCGCTTCCTGCCCGACAAGGCCATCGACCTCGTCGACGAGGCCGCCTCCCGGCTCCGTATGGAGATCGACTCCTCGCCCGTCGAGATCGACGAACTCCAGCGTGCCGTCGACCGGTTGAAGATGGAGGAACTGGCCCTCAGCAAGGAGACCGACGCCGCCTCCCGTGAGCGCCTGGAGAAGCTGCGCCGCGACCTCGCCGACAAGGAGGAGGAGCTGCGCGGCCTCAATGCCCGCTGGGAGAAGGAGAAGCAGTCCCTCAACCGCGTCGGCGAGCTGAAGGAGAAGCTCGACGACCTGCGCGGTCAGGCCGAACGCGCCCAGCGCGACGGCGACTTCGACACCGCCTCCAAGCTGCTGTACGGCGAGATCCCGGCCCTGGAGCGCGACCTTCAGGCCGCCTCCGCGGCCGAGGAGGAGGTCGCCAAGGACACCATGGTCAAGGAGGAGGTCGGCTCCGACGACATCGCCGACGTCGTCGCCTCCTGGACCGGCATCCCGGCCGGCCGCCTCCTGGAGGGCGAGACGCAGAAGCTGCTGCGCATGGAGGACGAGCTGGGCCGGCGTCTCATCGGCCAGACCGAGGCCGTGCGCGCGGTGTCCGACGCCGTACGACGCTCCCGCGCGGGCATCGCCGACCCGGACCGCCCGACCGGCTCCTTCCTCTTCCTCGGCCCCACCGGCGTCGGCAAGACGGAGCTGGCGAAGGCCCTCGCGGACTTCCTCTTCGACGACGAGCGGGCCATGGTCCGCATCGACATGTCCGAGTACAGCGAGAAGCACAGCGTGGCCCGGCTGGTCGGCGCACCCCCCGGCTACGTCGGCTACGAGGAGGGCGGCCAGCTCACCGAGGCGGTGCGCCGCCGCCCGTACAGCGTGGTCCTCCTCGACGAGGTCGAGAAGGCACACCCGGAGGTCTTCGACATCCTGCTCCAGGTGCTCGACGACGGCCGCCTGACGGACGGCCAGGGCCGCACGGTCGACTTCCGCAACACGATCCTCGTACTGACGTCCAACCTGGGCAGCCAGTTCCTCGTCGACCCCCTCACCACCGAGGCGGAGAAGAAGGAGCAGGTCCTGGAGGTCGTCCGCGCCTCCTTCAAGCCGGAGTTCCTCAACCGGCTCGACGACCTGGTCGTCTTCTCCGCCCTGACGAAGGACGAACTGGGCCGCATCGCCCAGCTCCAGATCGACCGGCTCGCGCGGCGCCTCGCCGAGCGCCGGCTGTCCCTGGAGGTCACCCCCGAGGCCCTCGCCTGGCTCGCCGACGAGGGCAACGACCCGGCGTACGGCGCCCGCCCCCTGCGCCGCCTCGTCCAGACGGCCATCGGCGACCGCCTCGCCCGCGAGATCCTCTCCGGCGAGATCAAGGACGGCGACACGGTCCGCGTGGACCGTTTCGGCGAGGGACTGATCGTGGGAGCGGCGACCGGCAAGACGCTGTAACGCCCCGGCTCACACGGTGAACGCCGAGTACCGCACCCACGCGGTCTCGGCGTTCACGTAGGTCACGTCCACGTTGACGTAGTGGGCGTCCACCCCCGGGAGCCCGGTGACGTCCAGCTGGGAGCAGTAGTCCGCGTCGTCCAGACAGCTCCCGGTCTCCGGCCCCGGCGCGGGAGCCTGCGGATAGGTGTCCGCCAGCCAGTCCCGCACACCCCCGCGCGGCATCCGGAACTCGGCGCTGTAGTGCGTGTCCAGCCAGACCTGCACCGCGCACTCCGCGTCGGACGCCCCTTCCGGCAGCCGCGCCCCGCCGAACTCCAGCGCCTCCTCGCACGACACCTCCTCGGGACCCCCACCCAGCGGATAGTCCTCGGTGGTGGCGGTCTCCACCATCCCGTACACGAACGGGCCGATCACCAGCAGCGCGGGCAGCGCGGGCAGCGCCGCGAAGAGTCCCCACCGGGTCCGTCCCCGCCAGCCCTCCGGTCTTCCCGCCGCCATACCGCCCCCGTTCCGTAGTGGACCGGCCAGATCATGCCAGCCGTTGATCACGTCGTCAGGGCGTCGACGATGACCACGACGGCCGTCTCCGACTCCTGGGTGACCTTCACCAGCACCAGATCCGCCAGCCGGACGCCCTTCTCGGCGTACTGCGGCGGGCCGGGGAAGCCGATGTCCGCGCTGCCGTTGCCCCGGCAGGGCAGCGGCGAGTACGGCGGCCGCCGTGATCCATGCCCTCGTCCGGTGTCCGCGCCGCGTCGTCCCGTCCATCCGGCACCCGCTGAAAGGAGGGTCGGGCTTGCCAGCCCCCGCCCCCTCTGGGGGAGGATGGCAGGCATCCGTACGAAGGGAAAAACACGGTGAGCATCGACCCGTCCTCGATTCCGAACTTCGGGGGCCAGCCCGAGCCGCAGCCCCAAGGACCGGCGGGCCCCGTCGTCCCGGATCAGGACCTCGTGAAGCAGCTGCTCGACCAGATGGAGCTGAAGTACGTCGTCGACGAGGAGGGAGACCTCGCGGCGCCGTGGGAGCAGTTCCGTACGTACTTCATGTTCCGCGGCGAGAAGGAGCAGGCGATCTTCTCGGTGCGGACGTTCTACGACCGGCCGCACCAGATCGACGAGAAGCCGCAGCTCCTGGAGTCCATCGACGACTGGAACCGGCGCACCCTGTGGCCCAAGGTCTACACCCACACCCACGACGACGGCACCGTCCGTCTGATCGGTGAGGCGCAGATGCTGATCGGCGCCGGGGTGAACATCGAGTTCTTCGTCTCCTCCACGGTCAGCTGGATCCGCGCGGCCATCGAGTTCGACAAGTGGCTCGTGGAGCAGCTCGGCCTGGAGCAGGAGGTCAACGACGCGGAGAAGCCCGAGGAGGGCGGCGACAGCGAGTAAGGCCGAAAGGCCCCTTACAGCGGCGTGCGCGCGACCGTCGGCAGGTACGCGCCGTACGTGCAGGAGAGCCCGGCCAGGACCGTGATCACCACGATCGCGTGCCCCGGCCGGGCTCTCGCCGTGCGGGCCGGCGCCGCCGCGAGCGGCAGCAGCAGCGGGAAGGCGGGCAGCAGGAAACACGGCTTGGACTCGAAGAACCCGGATCCGCCGGGCTCGATCAGCAGCAGTACGCCGCTGTGTCCAGCAGGGGCAGCGGGGCGCGGTCGGCGAGCAGCAGCGACCCGAGCCCGAAGTCGAAGCGGGAGCCCCACAGCCGCTGCACCGCGAAGTAGCCGCGCAGCGGGCCGCCCTGGCGCACACCCACCCACAGGACGTACGCGGCCCAGCCGAGCGGGGCGAGCACCGCGCCCGTCCACAGCCTGTGGGAAACCCGGCCGCGCGCACGCCATACGGTGGCGGCGGCCGCCGCCAGCACCGCCGCGGCCGCCGTGAAGCCGTTGGGGCGGGACACGCCCGCGAGGGCGGCCAGGGTGCCCGCCCCAAGCCAGTGGCCGCTCAGCACCGCGTACAGCGCCCACGCGGCGAAGGCGGTGAGCAGGGGTTCCGTGTACGCCGACCACCGAGTGCGGCAGCACCCCCCACAGCAGGACGAGCGCGACGGCGACGGCCCGGCCGCGCACCGGCGCGCCGACCGCATAGACGCCGCAGGCGGCGACCCCGGCCGCCGTCCACGACACCAGCAGGCCCGCCGCGCCGCCGCCCAGCGGGGTCAGCGGTCCGAAGCGCACGGTGCGGCCGTAGCCGTGGGCGGCGATGCCGAGATACCAGGTGGGCGGCCCCGGCGAGCCGCGCGACGGCGAACAGACCGAGCGCGGCGACGACCCCGGGGAACGGACGCCCCAAGGCGGGGCGCCGCCTCGGCGGACTCCCGGCGCGGGGGCGTGACCGATGTGACGGACGTGGCTGACGTGACTGCGGACGACGGCGGCGAGCGTGCTGGCGTGGATCACATCCGCACGATGCGCTGAGCCGCGCCGGGCCGCGAGCCGAGGCATCCAGGCAGGTGTCCCGGCCGTCGCGCAGGGCCGGCTCAGCGGCGGCGCCGCAACGCCCTCCCCACCACGATCGCCGAGGCCACGAACAGGGCCGCCGCCGGGGCGGCCCAGCGCAGGGTGCTGTTCGGGGCGACCGTCTGGGGTGCGGGGACCGGGGCGTAGCGGCCCCGGGGCGGCGCGTGGTCGACCTCTTCCGCGCTGCGGCCGATCATCGTGCGGCGCGCGTGCGCGGCCTCGGCGGGCGGTTCCGCGAACTCGGTGAGCCCGTCGTCGGCGAGGGGGTCGAGGGAGGAAGGGGGCACCTCCGTCTCGAACACGGACACGTCCTCGTCCTCGGCGCCGCCGTCCGCCTCGGAGTCCTCCGCCGCAGCATCGGCCGCCTCGGCGTCTCGGGCCCCGGCGTCCTTGGCCTCGGGCTTCCCGGCCTGGGCGGCTCCGTCCCCGGACTTCCTGGCCTCGGCGTGCCCGGCCTCCGGTTCGCTCCCGGCCTCCGGCTCCCTCTCGGCCTCCGCCGCCCCCAGCTTCTCCGCGAACCGGTTCAGCAGTCGGGTCACCGCCGACTCCACCGTGTCCGTCGGCAGTTCCGTGATGCGCCCGTCCACCGTGGCCGTGCCCTCGATCCGGAGGGAGGCGCCGCCGTCCGCGTCGGTCACCCGCAGGGTGAGCGTGAGCCGGACGGAGCCGGTGCCGCGGGCCTCCGTGGCGCCGCCCTCGATGGTGTGCGTGCCGTCGTCCCGGGCGGTGAGCCGCAGCTCGCCCCGGTAGGTGATGGTGTGGCCGCCGATCCGCAGCCTCAGCCGCCCGGCGATCGGCTGCTCGGCCCCGGGGTCCCGCTGGAGCCCGGGAACCGCACGGGCCACCTGCGCGGGGTCGGCGAGGGCGGCCCTCAGCCGGTCGGCCGGGACCGGAACGAACACCTGTTGCTCCATGTTCGCGCAGCCTACCCAGCGAGCCCGGAAAAGCACCTCGGGAAACCACGTTTCCCTACCGGGCCCGCACCGGGTCGACACCGGTCAGCCCCAGGCCCGCCCCGGGGCAGTGCCGGGTCCACATCGGACGCCCCAGACCAGCCCCCGATCCGCCCCAGGCCAGCGCCGGGTCCACACCGAGTCGGCGTCGGGTCGGCGCCGGGCCAGCACTGGGTCCGCACCAAGTCAGCGCCGGGGGTCCGCCCCATGTCAGCCCTGGGCCCGCCCCGGGCCCGGCCCCGGGTCCGCACTAGTGCCGGGGGTTCGCCCCAGGTCAGCGCCGGTTCGCCACCAGGTCAGCCCCGGACCAGCCTCGGGCCCGGCTCCGGGTTCGCGCTAGGTCAGTGCCGGGGGTTCGCCCAGGTCAGCGCCGGTTCGCCACCAGGACAGCCCCGGACCAGCCTCGGGCCCGCCCTGGGCCCGCCCTGGGCCCGCCCTGGGCCCGCTCCGGGCCAGCCTCGGGCCCGGCCCCGGGTTCGCACTAGGTCAGCGCCGGGGGTCCGCCCCAGGTCAGCCCCGGGTCCGCCCCGGGCCAGCCCCGGGTCCGCCCCGGGTCCGCCCCGGGTCCGCCCCAGGTCAGCCCCGGGTCCGCCCCAGGTCAGCCCCGGGTCCGCCCCGGGCCCGCCCCGGGCCAGCCCCGCCTCAGTACCCGTTCCGCCCCGAGCCCGGCCCGGATCAGTACCGCGGATACACCAGTGTGGAGGCCCGCACATCCTCCACCCGAAGGGCCTGTGCCTCCTGCTCGCCCGCCTTCAGCAGCTCCTGCGTGAGCGTGTCGAGGGGCCGGTCCAGCCGGAGCGGCGGTGCCGTCTCGGCGGCCGCCAGGACGAAGCCCCAGTCGCCGGGCGGGCCGGACACGTCCGCCGTACGGTCCGGCCCGGTGGCGACGCCGGCACCGCGGCCGCTCACCCGGTAGGGGCGGGTGTGCAGGCCGGCCGCGCGCAGGGTCGCCTCGACCGTCCAGAAGACCCGCGGGCGGGCGGTGAGCGGCCCGGCGTGCACGACGAGGCGGCCCCGGGGCGCGAGGGCACGCCGGGCGAGACCGTAGAACTCCTGGGAGTACAGCTTGGTGCTGGCGGTGATGCCGGGATCGGGCAGATCCGCGATGACGACGTCGTACGAGCCGGGAGGTGTCGTCCGCAGCAGGCTGAACGCGTCGCCGATCCGGACCCGTACGCGCGGGTCGGCGAGCGCGTGGCCGTTGAGCCGGGACAGCGCCGGGTCGGTGCGGGCCAGCCGGACGACCTCGGCGTCGAGTTCCACGAGGTCCACGCGTCGTACGTCCGGACGGGTGAGGACCTCGCGGGCGGCGAGGCCGTCACCGCCGCCGAGGACGAGCACGCGCGCGTGAGGGCCGCCGGACAGCGCGGGGTGGACCAGGGCCTCGTGGTAGCGCTGCTCGTCACGGCCGCCGACGCGGAGCCGGCCGTCGAGGTAGAGGTCGAGGGGGCGGCCGTCGGTGCCGCCGGTGAGGACGATCTCCTGGGCGTCGCTGCGCAGGGCGACGCGTACGTCGGCGCCGTAGACCGCGTGGCGCGCGGCCCGCTCGAAGTCGTCGACGAGGACGGCCGCGGCGGCCAGCACGCCGAGCGCGGCGAGGGTCGCGCTGAGCAGCAGCCAGCGGGCGCGGCGGCTGAGGTCGCGGCGGAACAGGCCGAGGACGAGGGCGCCCCCGGCGATGACATTGACCGCGCCGGTCAGCAGGGAGCTGGTCAGCTGGCCGAGCCGGGGCAGCAGGAGAAACGGGAACGCCAGGCCGCCGACGAGCGCGCCGACGTAGTCCGCGGCGAACAGGTCGGCCACCGCGCCGCCCGCGTCCTGGCGGCGGATGCGCTGGATCAGCTCCATCAGCAGCGGGACCTCGGCGCCGATGAGCAGGCCGATGGCGAGGGAGAAGGCGACGAGCAGCAGCCGGGGGCCGTGCGCCCACATGCCGCCCCAGTCGCTGGTCCAGGCGAACACCGCGTACAGGGCGAGTGCGCTGCAGCCGCCGATCAGGGCGAGGGCGATCTCGATCGCGGCGAAGCCGGCCGCCGCGTGCCGGCGCAGCCCTTTGACGGCGAGGGAGCCGACGCCCATCGCGAAGACCATGACGGACAGCACGACGGACGCCTGGGTGACGGAGTCGCCCATCAAGTACGAGGCGAGGGCGACCAGTTCGAGTTCGTAGACGAGACCGCAGGCGGCGCAGACGAAGACGCACGCGAGGACCAGGAACCGCCCCGTGTCGGGCCGCACGGGCAGCCGGGCCGGGCCCCGCCAGGAGGGCGGGACACCGGGTGGGGCTGGGGCGTGCGGTTCGATCACGACTGCGACGTTACGTCACGGCCGCATCGCGTTTTGTCACCCACACGTGTGGAGCTTCGTCCTCAAACGCCCGACACGACACCGGACGGGGTGAGTTCGTCAGCCGGTAGGCGCACGCCCACCTTCGTCCGCGTCGACACGAGCTGTCCGTCCTGCGGGTACGCGTGCCAGGTACGCCAGTGCACCTGCCCGTCCTGGCGCTGTGCCAGCAGGGCGGTGAAGGCGTGCGGGCTGCCGGGGAAGACGCCCGCGAGGCCGTGGGGATGGTCGGAGACCAGGGCGAG
This sequence comes from Streptomyces sp. NPDC018693, assembly GCF_044391385.1. Taxonomy (NCBI): domain Bacteria; kingdom Bacillati; phylum Actinomycetota; class Actinomycetes; order Kitasatosporales; family Streptomycetaceae; genus Streptomyces; species Streptomyces sp. NPDC018693. The sequence goes on from NZ_JBIRZZ010000002.1 coordinate 696,965, forward strand.
CAGTTCCTGGGCGCGGCCGGCGAAGGAGTTCGGGTTGAGGGCCTCGACGCGCGCGGCGAACTCGTACTCCCAGTCGCCCACCCGTTTGGCCACGCCGAGCGGGAGGGGCGTGCTGCTGCCGGGGATGCAGGCCACGGTCTCCGAACAACTGCTCTGCCGCTCTTCCAGAAGCACCTGGTGGGACGCGCCGAGCAGGCGCAACTGCACTTTGGCGTCCTCCAGTTCGAGGTCGAGCGTGGCAAGGGCGGGCAGCGGCTCGCGTCCCAGGGCCCAGGCGAGGTCGGCCGCGCGTGTGTCGGTGTAGGCGGTGTTCAGGGTCGTGAGCATGGATCGGCTCCGCAAGCACACAAGGAGAGGGCAGGTCCTGCGCACCCCGGTCGACACCGGGAGTTCCGTCCCGGTCAGCCCGGTGTGGGGGAGGGCGTCCGCGCGGGACGTCCGAGGAGTCCGAGAGGAGTCCGAAGGGCTGCGCTGGTGGGGCTGCGTTGGTGTTTTAGAGGGAATCATGAACTGTGGCGCCGCCACAGCGTTTTTACCCAACTTCGTGGGGTTTCCATCCCTCAGAGGGCTCCACAGCTCAACTGTTCAACTACGGCGTACGCCGTGCGGCCCAGGCGTACGCCGTACGGCTCGGGCGTACGCCGGGCGTGCGCGGCGCCCGCCGCGAGCGGTGCGCGGTGGGCGCCGGTGACAGGGCTTCATGGCCGGCTGAGCTGCCCCGCGTCAGCTGCCTCCGCCGCATCCCCCGCCCCCGCCGCAGGACGACGACGACCCGCCGCCGCAGGACGAGGACGATCCGCCGCCGCAGGAGTGCCCCCCGGAGTGCCGGCTGCCACCGTCGTCCGACGAGGACGACCCGGCCCACCAGCTGTCGTCGCTGCCGCCGTCGAAGTCACCGCCTCCGCCGGCGAAGTCGCTCCCGCCGCCGTCGTCCCCGTGCCGCCGCCGCGTCGTGACCGCGTTCCGGCGGCGGATCTGGTTGCGCCGGTAGCGCCGTCTGTTCCGGCTCTCGCTGATGGCGGACAGCACGCCCACCACGAGTACGACCCCGATCACACCCAGGATGATGCCGATCGCCATGGCAACACCCTCCTTCCGATTCCCCCGAAACAGCCCCCCGTTGGGCTCTCGTTCGGTGCGTGGGGAGGGGATGCCCGACGCCCGTACCACCCAAAGCACACTTGAGGAAGTCCAGAGCTTGCGCGCAGGATGACCGGCATGACCTCCACCACCCGCCCCTTCCTCAACCGCCGTCTCGCCGAGTTCGGCACCACGATCTTCGCGGAGATGTCGGCGCTGGCCCTGCGCACCGGCGCGATCAACCTGGGGCAGGGCTTTCCCGACACGGACGGCCCCGAGGAGATCCGGGAGGCGGCGGTGCGCGCGCTGCGCGACGGCCGCGGCAACCAGTACCCGCCGGGCCCCGGCATCCCGGAACTGCGCACGGCGGTGGCGGACCACCAGCGCCGCCGCTACGCCCTCCCCTACGACCCCGACACCGAGGTCCTGATCACAGCGGGTGCGACGGAGGCGATCGCGGCGGCCCTGCTCGCCCTGCTGGAACCCGACGACGAGGTGGTGGCCCTGGAGCCGTACTACGACTCCTACGCGGCGTGCATCGCGATGGCGGGCGCCCGCAGGGTCCCGGTCACCCTGCGGCCCGCGGACGGCCGCTTCCGCCTCGACCTGGACGAGCTACGGGCCGCGGTCACCGACCGCACCCGCCTCCTGCTCATCAACACCCCGCACAACCCGACCGGCACCGTCCTCACCCGCGAGGAACTGACCGCGATCGCCGAGCTGGCCGTCGAGCGCGACCTCCTGGTCGTCACGGACGAGGTCTACGAGCACCTCGTCTTCGACGACGCCGAGCACATCCCCCTCGCCACCCTGCCGGGCATGCGCGAACGCACGGTGACGATCGGCTCCGCCGGCAAGAGCTTCTCCTTCACCGGCTGGAAGGTCGGCTGGGTGACGGCCCCGGCGCCGCTGGTCACGGCCGTGCGCTCGGCCAAGCAGTTCCTGACCTACGTCGCCTCCGGCCCCTTCCAGTACGCGGTCGCGGAGGCCCTGTCGCTCCCCGACAGCTACTTCGCCGCCTTCCGCGAGGACATGCTGGCCAAACGCGACCTGCTGGTGACCGGCCTGCGGGAGGCCGGCTTCGAGGTCTATGTCCCGTCCGGCACCTACTTCATCACGACCGACATCCGTCCCCTCGGCGAAACGGACGGCTTCGCCTTCTGCCGCGCCCTGCCGGAGCGCGCGGGCGTGGTGGCCATCCCCAACGCGGTCTTCTACGACCACCGCGAGGCCGGCGCCCCCTACGTCCGCTTCGCCTTCTGCAAGCGCACCGAGGTACTCCAGGAGGCGGCGAAGCGACTCGGCGCGGCCTTCTAGCATTCCGGGACCGCGACCTGCGCGAACTCCGCGGCTTCGGTCAGGAGTGCTGCTGAAGGAACCGGACGATTGCGTCGTTCACGCCGTCCGGTTCCTGCTCCGCCGGGTAGTGGCCGGACTGTTCGGCGAGGAGTCGGGTCACGTCGCTCGCGAGGGCGGCCATCCCGTCCGCGACGGCCGTCCCCATCGCGTACCGGCCTCCGATCGCCAGGACGGGCGTGGAGATCGGCCGGTCGGCGAGTGCTCGGACGGCGTCGACGTCCTGGGACCGGGTGCGGTAGTACGCGAGCCCGCTCTCCAGGACGCCCGGAGCGCTGTACGCGTCGAGGTAGGCGTGAAGGGCAGCCGGGTCGAGGCCGCTCGGTCCGGCGCTCTGTTCCAGGAACGTGCCGTAGTACGCCGCCTCCCGCCCGGGCACGAGCTTCTCCGCGAGGCCGGCCGCCCGATTGAAGGGGCCGTGCCACGACGGGTAGTGGTCGCGGCCGCCCGGGGGGATCTCGATGTCGACGCCGGGGAGGATCTCCTCCTCGACCACGAGCGCGGTGACCGACTCCGGCGCGGCGGCGGCCATGAGGTATCCGACCGTCGCACCCCAGTCGTGACCGACGACCGCGTACCGGGTGACACCCTCCCGCGCCAGCCGCCCCCGAACCCGGTCGGCAAGTGCCGCCTTGCGGAAGTCGGTCACGTCGGAGTCGGGAACGGCGCCGAGTCCGGGAAGCGTGACGGGGACCGCGGTGATGCCCGCCGCGTCGAGGGCGGGGACGAGGAAGCGCCAGTGTTCGGTCGTGACGGGCCAGCCGTGCAGCAGCACCGCGGTCGGGGTTCGGTTGTCGCTCATCGGCCCATCATGCCGGGTCCCCTCCATGCGCCCGCACCAGCATCCCGGGGGCGCGGCCGACTGATAGCGTGGATCATGCATTCAGAAAGCAAAATCCGTGAAAACAGAGTTGGGGGGAAACTGATGCGACTGGTACCACTGAACAGGGAGACCCATGCGTCACTGCGCCTGATCCGCGCGCAGGCCATGGAGTTCACGGAGACGCTCCACATCGCCACGCTCGCCACGGCCGAGTTCACCGATGCCGCGCTGGCGTATCCGATCGTCTTCGCCCACAACAACGGACGTCCCGCACCCTGCGCCCTCCTGGGCCTTGAGCAGGGCCGCAACCAGTACCTCATGCCGGACGGGCGCTGGCGGCCCCACGCGTACGTCCCGGCCGCCATCCGCATGCACCCGTTCCTGCCGACGGACAAGGGGGACGGCACCTTCGACATCCACATCGACGAGGACTTCGCCGGCTGGAGCACGACGGAGGGCGAGCCCCTGTTCCAGGCCGACGGGAGTGACACGCCAGCGCTGACCGAGACGATCGACTTCCTGGAGCGGTGCGTGACCGCGATGGCGCGGACCGGCGAGTTCGTCAGCACGCTGATGGACCTCGGCCTGCTGCGGCAGGACCGGATGCAGGTGACGCACCCCGACGGCACCGTCCGCAGCCTCGACGAGTTCTGGGCGGTGGACGAGGAGAAGCTGCGCGGGCTCGGCCTCGCCGACCTGACACGCCTCCACGACAGCGGCTACCTGGGTCTGATCCACGCCCATCTCCTCTCGCTGCACCACATGAAGAGGCTCGTGGCCGAGCTGGTCGACGGCTGACGCCCGGCGGCGGGAGCCGGCAGGGGCCGGGCCGCGAGGGAACGTTCAGTCCGCGGGTCGGCCGCTCCGGCGGGCGGCCCGCGCCCTGGCCCTGTTGCCGCAGCCGACCGAGCACCACGCCTGGTCCCGCCTGCGGGCCAGGAAGAACATGCCGCAGCTCGGTGCGTGGCAGCACCGCAGTCTCGCCCGCTCCGGCCCGGCGGCCAGTACCAGGGCCTGCCGCGCCACCGCCGCGGCGACCGGGCCGCCGGCCTCCCGCTCCGTGAGCCGGCCGGCGGCGTCGACGTGAAAGGTCACCGGCGCGCGTGCGGCGAGGGCGTTGAGACGAGTGCGCACCGGCTCGGGCAGCGGGGCCTGCCGTGCCGCCGCGTCCAGTGCGCCCCGCACCGGATCGCGCAGATCCGTCAGCTGCCCCAGGGGCAGCTCCGCGAGCTCCCGGTCGGCGGCTCTGGCCCGCCAGGACGCCAGCAGCTCCGGATCGGCCAGCAGGTCGATGTCGCCGCCCGTGGTTCCCGTGCCGCGCACGACGGTGTTGGCCAGGTCCAGTACCGGCAGCTCTCCGATCCACGGCATCGCGCGCAGGCTCTTGAGGGTCATGGCCCCAACCTACCGGGATAACGGCTTCCGGTGGTCAAATCCGTGATAGCTTCCCGTTCGCGGGTTTCACGCGTTTCCTGTGGTGAATCCGTGACCGATGTCCGTCCTGAGAGGAACGCCCCTGTGAGTGCGACCATCGAATACGTCCGTTTCGAGACCACCGACGTCGAGAAGCTGACCGCGCAGCGCGACCACCTGATCTCCCTCCTGCGTGAGCGCTACGCGACGGACTTCCTCGGCGCCCATCTCGCCCGGTCCGAGGACGGCTCCCTGCTCGACCTTCTCCTCTGGGCCTCGCCCGAGGCCGCCCAGCGCGCGGCGCGGGAGATGCCCGGCGATCCCGCCGCCGCCGGGTTCTTCAGCCTGATCGGCGAGGTCCACGAGATGCGGCACGCCGAGGTGCTGCACAGCGTCCAGCCGCAGCCGTAGGAGCAGCAGTGCCCACGGCCGACGAACTGATCGACGTACGCACCACGGACCAACTGGCCTCCGTCATGGCGCAAGCGGGAGGCGGGTCGGCGTCCGCGATCCGCGACTGCGGAGCCGCCCTGGAGGGCCTGGCCTTCAGTCGACGCGTCACGGCCGTCAAGGAAGCCGTCCTCGCCGACCTGCCGGACGACCATCCCGCGTTCGCCGCCGTCATCCGTGCGGCGCTGAGGCAGTCCGCCTTCACCGGGTGGATGACCTTTCCCGTCAACGCGGCGGTCGCTGAGCACGCCCTCAAGCGCGGTGTCTTCGAACCGGCGCTCGACCTGCTCGCGGAGCTCACTCCCCGGCTGACCGCGGAGATGGCCGTGCGCCCCTTCCTCGACGGGGATCTTCCACGGGCCCTGCGGCCGGTCCTGGCGTGGACCGGCCACCCCGATCCACATGTGCGCCGGCTGGCGAGCGAGGGCACGCGGCCCCGTCTGCCGTGGGCGCCGCGGCTGGCCGCACTCGTCGCCGACCCCAGCCCTGCCCTCCCCGTGCTGGACGCGCTGTACCGGGACCCGTCCGAGTACGTCCGCAGATCGGTGGCCAACCATCTCAACGACATCAGCCGTGACCACCCGGGCACGGCCGTCGCCGTCGCCGCCCGCTGGCTCGCCGAGCCCGACCCCACGACACCGAGGCTGGTCCGCCATGGTCTGCGTACGCTCGTCAAGGCCGGTCATCCCGATGCCCTGAAGCTTCTCGGTCATGACCCCGAGGCGTCCGTCCGGGTCGCGGGTCCCGACGTCCGAACCCCCGAGGTGCTCATCGGCGAGACTCTTGCGTTCGGCTACGAGGTGACCAACACGGGGCCGCGCACCGTCCGTGTCGTCGTCGACTACGTCGTCCACCACCGCAAGGCGAACGGCGGCCTCACCCCCAAGGTCTTCAAACTGACCACCCGGGATCTCGCCCCGGGAGAGCGCTGGTCGGGCGTGCGCCGCCATTCCTTCCGGGTACTCAGCACACGCCGCTACCACCCCGGCGTCCACCGGGTGCATCTCCAGGTCAACGGACGGCCCCACGGCTCCACGGACTTCACCCTGGGCGTCCCGCGGGCATTGGACTCATGAGTGATTCCTGCAAACGGCACGAGGGATCCACGGCTGCTCTGGAATGCGGCCGCGTTGATCACGGCGCGGCACCCCACCGGAACCCTCGCTGACAAGGCCGCAACTCCGCAAGGCCGAAACCGCACCTCTCACACCGCGGCGGCGAGCCTCACCAGGACGTCAGCGTTCGCGGTCACGTTCGTCCCACTCTCCAACAACTCATGCGCTGGCCTCGGTGTGCACCGGGACAGGCGGACGAACACCGGTGACCACCTCCGCGCGGGCGACAAGGTGGGGTGCGAGGTCGGGGTACCAGCCACGGGCTTATGGCTTGCAGCATCTCCCGCCAGAGCCGCGAGTTCTTCGATTCGGCCGGCAGGGGTGTCGAGGGCCGCTGCGAACTCCTGGCGGATGCGGGCGGCAATGTCGGGGACAAGCAGGCTGTTGGTTCGCCGCCGTGCAGGGGAGCGGAGTCGAACGTGATCAGTCCGGCGTCCTTCGCCTGCACCAGCGGTCCGTCGCCGTTCAGGGCCTACGTGATCGGGGCATCCATGACCAGGCTGACGGGCATCAGCGAGGAGTGAGCCCCGCCCGCCAGGGGGGAGGACAGACGGACGGCGCGGTTTGATGGGGTGGCCGGGGTCAGACGGAGAAGGACCATCCACCGCCGGGAGCGGTGAGCGTGCTGCCGTCAGGGCTCAGCACGACGGACATGGAGTGGAGAGAGAAGCGATTGCCCTCCTCCCACTTCCGCCGGACGCGCTCAAGGTCGTCCCACAGTCGGCGGGGGCCGCTCTGGTGAACCGTGCCGGTCTCGTCGCCCACGGCCCGTGCCCATGATCCGTCAGAGGCGAGAAGCCAGACGATCCGGCGCCCATCGGCGTCCGTTGCGGCCCGTGTCTCCGTGCCGGGCGTATCCAGCTCGTAGAGCCATCGGAGCGGCCATTCCCGCCACAGGTCCGGGATCGGCCCGTCTGCGGTCCGGACGTCGTTCCCTTCGGCATCCCGGGCGGCCCCGAACACGGCGTTGAGCTTTGGCGGGTAGTCCGCCTCTTGACGCGTCTCCATGAACGTCGCCGGATCGGGCTGGACGCTGCCCCGCGCCATTCCGTCTTCGCCCATGTCCGCCGTGATCAGAAGCGCGGTGCAGGCAATCGTGGTCACGAGCTTCCCGCCCGGTCGAAGCGCGTGAAGCCATGTTGCGGGGACGGGGCGCACTGAGACCGTCGCCATGATGCGGTCATACTCCGCGTCGGGAAGCGGCCCAGTGGCATCGATCGCTTCCATACGCGGGGCACGGCCGAACGCGGCGAGACGAGCGCGGGCGGCTTCCACAAGGTAGGAGTCCACATCCACGCTCGTCACGTGTGCGTCCCCGATACGGCGCCCCATGAGGGCAGCGGAGTAGCCGGAGCCCGTACCCACGTCCAGGACCTTGTGACCAGGCTTCGCGTCCAGTAGGTGAAGCATGGAGACGATGAGCCCGGGGAGGGTGGATGATGACGTTGGACTTCCGGTCGCCTTCTCGTCCGACTGGGCGTGATCGGCGTGCAACGGTCCCACACGGGTGACAAGTGTCTTGTCCGTGTAAGCGGCTCCCAGGAGCTCACGGGAGCCCGTCGGCGGAACCACAAGGCTCCACTCCTCGGCGGGACTCTCCGGGATGCGCTCCCACCACCTGGGAACCAACAGATGGCGGGGGGTCGCGCACACCGCGGCATGCCACTCCGGTGCATCTGCGGTCACCTGGTCGGCGAGTGCTCGCGCGGCTTCCCTCCACCGGCTGGCTTCGGTCATCCTGCTACTCCCTGTAGTGCGTCGGCCATGGCTTCCACGAGCGGGACGTTGGCCTTTACGGCGATCCAGTGCCATTGACCATTGGGGTTGATCTCCAGGAACTTCCACCGCCCGTCTGGTGTGACCGCGAAGTCCAGCGCACCGAAGAAGAGCCCCAGCTCGTCCATGAGCCGCCGGACGCCCTTCTCTACCTCTTGGGATGTCCACGTGGCTGTAGGTCAACGAGCGGTAATCGGTGCGCCAGTCGAGTTTGGCGGCTTCGCTCCCGGAGTGAATGGCGACGGGGAACATGCGGCTCCCGATGACTGTGAGCCGCACTTCAAACGCCTTCTCGACGTTCTCTTGGAACAGGTGCGCGGTACCGGCGACACCGTCGTCCACGTCGTCGGCGGATACAAGCGAGACGGGAAGGAACTGCCGTTGGCCATTCGGCCCCAGGACGCCACCACCCAGCCCTTTGTAGATCATCGCGTCGTTCCCCATGAACACCCGGGCGTGTTCCGGGTCAGAAGTGATGATCGTGCCTGGAGTGTCCAACCCCACGCGGGCCGCCAAAGCAAGTTGCCGGGGCTTGTAATTCGCGGCGGAGTCCTGAGCGGGGTGGTTGATCCATCGGACGGGAAGAGACCCGAGCACGCCCAGTAGGCCGGACCGCGCTTCCGAAACCGCGAGCGCTCGTGCCGGGCCCGGCCACTCTACGGGGGTGACGAACTCGTTCGGGCGACGCCACCAAACGGACTTCACGGTCTCAAGGCGGAGGGGGCGGGAACCGGTGAGGGAGCCCGCCCAGCCGTCCCCCGTGAGGGAGACGGCCAGGCGGGAAGCGGTGGGGAAATCAGCCGTGTCATACCGGACGACGTTCTCACCGCGCTGCGCCAGTTCCTCAACCACAGCGTCGGCCGTCAGGTCGTCCCGGCCGGTGAGGATGAGGACCGTACCCATGTCAGTACAGGTCGGTCCCACTGTCGGACCCCGGCGCGTTGCCGTCGCCGTTGCTGGTCTCCGTCTGCGTCTCCGGCTTGTTCGCGGCCTCCGCGTGCCAGGGGTTGCCCTGGGCGGACACGTTGAGCTGAAGGGATTCGCTGAACGTGATGACCGGGGCGTCCGCGGTGTTCGGGGGCGGAGAGACCAAGTGCCGTACTCCGAAGGGGAGAGCCGGAACGGTCGCGGTGCTCATACTGCGTACCTCCGTGTTGTCGGTTCCAACAGTTCATGTGCTGATCACCCGCTCCGACCATGCACGCGGGTCTTCCCGGGGCTCCAATGTGATCGGAGCGGGAGTCACCTGGGCGGCTGACTACGTGTCCGGTGGCCCCGATTCCGCAAGTCGCAGACCGCGCGACTCGGCGACTCGCAGTGCGTCGCTCAGACACTCTGCGAGCCGGATCCCGGCGTAGCGCAGTTCGGCGTGCGGCGCCATGGGGGTATCCAGCACCTTGCGGGCACGGGCGAGTACGTCGGCGCCTTCGGCCAGTTGCGCGGCTTCCAACCCATCGGCGAGGCGCGACAGATATCCGCCCTCATTGTTCGTGGAGAGAAAGCACGGCTTGCCCTCCAGGGACGTCCACGGCAGGAGGAGAAAAGCCGTGACGGATTCTGACGTGGGTTCCATCAGGCGCTTCCCTTCCCCGTGCCGATCAGATGCCGGTCGGGATCGACCTCTGCGGTGTAGGGGCGTACGAGACGGGACTCGGCACCGTCGAGAGGCAGGTGAAGACCATAGAGGGAGCGGTGGAGTGGGATGGCGAAGCCGGCGGTGTGGAGAACGATGGTGGCGTGAGGCGCGCTTGCGCGCCGGTCGGGGAACTGCGTGTCCGCGCGGCGCCTTTCGGCCCGGGGGCGAGTAGAAGCCTCAGCCGTGCGGCAAGGCGACGGATAAGGTCATGCATGTCGGTCTGCTCCGTTCAGATCGGCCGTGCCCCGGGAGGTCAGCCCACCTCGCCGGGGTATGACGTCTGCTCATCGATCGGTGGAGATCCAATCGGTGCAGATCCACGGAATCGCTACCGGCCGCCGCGTACCAGAGCAGAATTGGCGCAGAGATGAGGCATCCATGCCGCATCACCGGGAATGACCTGGGACCTCTGCTTCCAGGGATGGCGAGGAACGACACGGGGAGATCGCTCCATGACCCTGAAACGGCACGGTTTGGTTCGCCGCCGCCTGGCGGTGGGCCACACACAGGAAAGCCTCGCTGAGGTCCTTCGTGTAGAACGGCCACCGTCGCACGCTGGGAGTCAGGAAAGGTGGCGCCCCAACCGTGGATTCGACCGCGCCTGGCGGAGGCCCTGCGCATCGGTCCCGAGGCATTGAACGAACTTCTGGTGGTCTCGTCCCTCGACAACGGGCCGCTTGCCGAGCGTACGGCCTACGTCATGCGCCATCCCTCCCGTGTCGATCTCGCGACGGTCGCTGAACTCCGACAGGCCATGGATTCCTTGGGTGAGCGTTACGACCGCGTGCCCTCTGCGACGTTGCTCGTGCGTGCCGCCGAACACACGAGTCAGGTCGCATTCCTTGCCGGAGAAGCCCCCTTGGGACGTGTTCAGCGGGAGATGCACATGCTTCAGACGGATGCGGTCACCCTCATGGGGCAACTCGTCTGGGACGCGTCTCAGCGAAGGGACCACGCCACGGCTCGCTCCTACTACGCGCAGAGCGCCGAAGTGGCGCGCCACCTGGGCGATTCGAACGCGGAAGGGCACGCCCTCTTACGGACCTGCTACGTGGCCCTTTACGGAGCCAACGACTACCAAGAGGGCTTGGACTTGGCCATGCGGGCAGCATGCACGACCAGGCGCACCAGCCACGTACTCGCGGGGCTCGCCATGTTGCATGCTGGGGAGGCTCACGCCTACTTGGGCGCCGAAGGCGAGTGTGAACGGGCACTGATGGGTGCCGAAAGGCACCTGAGCCGGGCCCACGGAGCTGACGCAGCCCACGAGCTGTTCTCACCAACTCACTTTGCCCGTCTGGCCGGCTCCTGCTATCTCTCCCTTGGCAAGTACCGCAAAGCCGCGGAACTCCTGGCTCATGCCGCCGCCGAACTCCATGACCGACGCAAGTCCCGCGCGATCGTCCTCGGCAACCTCAGTCTGGCCCACATCCGGTGCGGCGACCTGGATGCCGCACTCACCGCGTTCGACGACGCTGTGAGCGAACTGAACAGCACGCGCGGGGGCGGCGGGATGAACATCGCCTTTCGGGCGGCTCGGGAGATGCGTCCATGGCGGAATGAACCCCCGGTGCAGGACGCGCAGGACCGGCTGATGGCACTGATGGAAGCGGCATGAGAGAGGCATGAAGGAGTCCCACATGCGTACACGTCTGGACCAGGAGAAGCAGCGGATACGTGAGAGGGTCTGGGGCCTGCTCGATGCGTCAGGTGCCGTTCTCGACACGACGGCTCATGGGCGTATCCCGAATTTCAAGGGTTCCGAGATCGCCGCGGAGCGGCTTGCTGAACTGACGTCCTGGCGCGACGCGCGGGTGATCAAAGCTGTTCCGGACAAAGCTCAGCTGCCGGTGCGGGCTCGGGCCCTCGTCGAGGGGAAGACCGTGTTCATGGCGGTGCCGAGACTCGCCGACCCACGGCCCTTCTACCTCCTCGACCCTGCCGTGCTCCCCGCCCCGGCGCAGGAGGCGGCCTCCAGCAAGGTCGCGGCGGCAGTGGCTCCGCGTGTCGCTGTGGATGATCTTCAGCCTGTCGACATGGTGGTCGTCGGTAGTGTCGCGGTGAACCGGGCGGGGGTGCGCATCGGTAAGGGAGCCGGGTATTCGGATCTCGAGTTCGCGTTTCTGATGGAGGCCGGCCTGATCGGGACCCGCACGGTGGTCGTGTCCACGGTGCACTCGCTTCAGGTGCTGAACGAGGACATCCCCGCAACCGATCACGACTTCGGAGTGGACCTGATCGTCACGCCCGACGAGGTCATCTCCTGCCCGGCGCCGCACCGGCCGACGGGGCTGGTCTGGGAGGACCTGGACGCGGAGAAGATCGCGTCGATCCCCGCGCTCGCCGCCCGGGCGGCCGTGCCCCGTGAGGACACGGCCCCGCCCTCTTGATCACCCCAGTAGGGTCGTCCTGTGAGTAACGAAGACATCACATTGACCGCGGGAGACGCGGAGGCCGTCGTGCAGGCGGGGAACGGCGGGCGGGTCGGGGGGCTGCGCGTCGGTGGGGTGGAGTTGTTGCGGCAGGGGGAGCGGTTCGGGTGTTTCCCGATGGTTCCCTGGTGCGGGCGGATCAGGGAGGGGCGGTTCCGGGACGGGGCCGGCGTGCAGCAGATGCCGTTGAACGCCCCGCCGCATGCCATTCACGGGACCGTTCGCGACGGGGCGTGGAAGGTGGCCCGCCGGTCGGAGACCGAGGCGGTGCTGACGTACGACCTGGTGGAGCCGTGGCCGTACAGCGGACGGGTCACGCAGATCGTCGCGTTGGGGGAGGGTGCGCTGACGTTGAGCATGGCGGTCGAGACGTACGACGATTCGTTTCCGGCGCAGATCGGGTGGCATCCGTGGTTCAACCGGAACATCGGTGATCAGGACGTCCGGATCGACTTCCACCCCGCCTGGCAGGAGGAGCGCGGGGACGATCACCTGCCGACCGGGAACCGGGTCGAGCCGAAGCCGGGGCCCTGGGACGACTGCTTCGGGATGCCCGGCGGCGTCGACGTCACCCTCACCTGGCCGGGGCAGCTGGAGCTGAAGGTGAGCAGCCCGGAGGAGTGGGTCGTCCTGTACGACGAGCAGGAGGCGGCCGTGTGCGTGGAGCCGCAGACCGGGCCGCCCAACGGGCTGAACACCCACCCGCGCCTGGTCACGCCGCTGGAGCCGCTGGAGGCCAGCACCACATGGCGGTGGACCCAGCTCTAAGCTGTTCGGCATGACGGACGTTCGCGGCGCGCTGCTGCAGCAGATCAAGGACAAGGCCGTGGTGCACGGCAAGGTGACCCTGTCGTCGGGTCTGGAGGCGGACTACTACGTCGACCTGCGGCGTATCACCCTGGACGGCGAGGCCGCGCCGCTGGTCGGGCAGGTGCTGCTGGACCTGACCGCCGAGCTCGACTTCGACGCGGTCGGCGGGCTCACCATGGGCGCCGACCCGGTCGCCGCCGCGATGCTGCACGCGGCCGCCGCGCGCGGGAAGCGGCTCGACGCCTTCGTCGTACGGAAGGCGGCCAAGGCGCACGGCCTGCAGCGGCGGGTCGAGGGCCCGGAGATCAAGGGCCGTCGGGTGCTCGTCGTCGAGGACACGTCCACCACGGGCGGCTCACCGCTGGCCGCCGTGGAGGCCGTCCGGGAGGCCGGCGCGGAGGTCGTCGCCGTCGCCACGATCGTGGACCGGGCGACCGGCGCCGCCGAGAAGATCCGGGAAGGGGCCGGTGTGCCCTACCTCTTCGCCTTCTCGAAGGATGAACTGGGTCTGGACTGACGGGCCCCCGTGCCCTGGAATGTCCGCCGCGTGGACCATCCGCCCAGGTCTGGGAAGATGGGGGCGATCGACGACGATGTCGCACGCCAGGTCTAGGTCAGGGCCGTAAGAACGCAGTACTTCACACCGCACATACAAGGAGCGGACAGATGCCCATCGCAACCCCCGAGGTCTACAACGAGATGCTCGACCGGGCGAAGGCAGGCAAGTTCGCCTACCCGGCCATCAACGTCACCTCGACCCAGACCCTGCATGCGGCGCTGCGCGGCTTCGCGGAGGCGGAGAGCGACGGCATCATCCAGATCTCGACGGGTGGCGCCGAGTTCCTCGGCGGCCAGTACAGCAAGGACATGGTGACGGGCGCGGTCGCCCTCGCCGAGTTCGCGCACATCGTCGCCGAGAAGTACCCGGTCACCGTCGCCCTGCACACCGACCACTGCCCGAAGGACAAGCTCGACGGGTACGTACGGCCGCTGCTCGCGATCTCCGAGGAGCGCGTGAAGGCCGGCCGGAACCCGCTGTTCCAGTCCCACATGTGGGACGGCTCCGCCGAGACGCTCGCCGACAACCTCTCCATCGCCCAGGAGCTGCTGGAGCGCGCCCGCGCCGCCAGGATCATCCTCGAGGTGGAGATCACCCCGACCGGCGGGGAAGAGGACGGCGTCTCGCACGAGATCAACGACTCCCTCTACACGACCGTCGACGACGCCATCCGTACGGTGGAGGCGCTCGGCCTCGGCGAGAAGGGCCGCTACCTGCTGGCCGCGTCCTTCGGCAACGTCCACGGCGTGTACAAGCCGGGCAACGTGGTGCTCCGCCCCGAGCTGCTGAAGGAGCTGAACGACGGCGTCGCCGCCAAGTTCGGCAAGCAGTCCCCGTTCGACTTCGTCTTCCACGGCGGCTCCGGCTCCACCGAGCAGGAGATCGCGACCGCGCTGGAGAACGGCGTCGTGAAGATGAACATCGACACGGACACCCAGTACGCCTTCACCCGTCCGGTCGCCGACCACATGTTCCGCAACTACGACGGCGTCCTGAAGGTCGACGGCGAGGTCGGCAACAAGAAGACCTACGACCCGCGCACCTGGGGCAAGCTCGCCGAGGCGAGCATGGCCGCGCGTGTCGTCGAGGCCACGCAGAACCTGCGGTCGGCCGGTACGAAGATCAAGTAAGCCCTCGTAGGGCTGTACCGCGAGCCCGGTGTCCGTCAGCTGTCGACGGCGCCGGGCTCGCTGTATATCTGGGGGCATGCCCGACGTCCGGACCGGTACCCCGCAGGGCAAGTGGATCCTGTTCACGACCATCCTCGGCTCCAGCATGGCCCTGCTGGACTCGACGGTCGTCAATGTCGCGCTGCCGAGGATCGGGTGGGACCTGGACGCCGATCTGGCGGCCCTGCAGTGGACGGTCAACGCGTACATGGTGACGCTGGCCGGGCTGATCCTGCTCGGCGGGTCGCTGGGCGACCGTTACGGCCGCCGTCGGATCTTCGTCATCGGCGTGGTGTGGTTCGCGGCGGCCTCGCTGCTGTGCGGGCTGGCGCCCAGCGCCGGGGTGCTGGTGGCCGCGCGGGCCCTGCAGGGGGTGGGCGGGGCGCTGCTCACTCCGGGGTCGCTCGCCCTGATCCAGGCGTCGTTCCACGCCGACGACCGGGGGCGGGCCGTCGGGCTGTGGTCGGGCTTCGGGGGCATCGGCGCGGCCGTGGGGCCCTTCCTCGGCGGCTGGCTGGTGGACGGGCCGGGCTGGCGGTGGGTGTTCCTGCTGAACGTGCCGCTGGCGCTGGTGTGCGTGCCGGTGGCGCTGCGGCATGTCCCGGAGTCCGGGGACGTCGGCAGACAAGGCCGGTTCGACGTGCTGGGCGCGGCCCTGGGCGCGCTGGCGCTGGCGCTGGTGACGTACGCGCTGATCGGGGCGGGGGAGGGCGGGCAGACGGTCCTGGCGGCGCTGACGGGGGCGGTCGGGATCGCGGCCGGGGTCGCCTTCGTCCTCGTGGAACGGCGCCGCCCGGACCCGATGATGCCGCCGGACATCTTCTCGTCGCGCCAGTTCACGGCGGTGAACCTGGTGACGCTGTGCGTGTACGCGGCCTTCGGCGGCTTCTTCTTCCTCACGGCGGTGCAGTTGCAGGTGGTGTCCGGGTACTCGGCGCTGGGCGCGGGGGCGGCGCTGCTGCCGACGACCGTGCTGATGCTGCTGCTGTCCGCGCGCTCGGGGCAGCTGGGGGAGCGGATCGGGCCGCGGATCCCGCTGACGGTGGGGCCGCTGCTGTGCGCGGCGGGCATGCTGCTGATGCTGCGGGCCGGCCCGGACGCCTCGTACGCCGTCGATGTGCTGCCCGCGATGCTGGTGCTGGGCCTCGGCATGGTCACGCTGGTCGCTCCGCTGACCGCGACCGTGCTCGCCTCCGTGGACACCGCCCGCGCCGGGCTGGCCAGCGGGGTCAACAACGCGGCGGCCCGGGCGGCGGGGCTGATGGCGGTGGCCGCGCTGCCGCTGCTGGCGGGGATGGGGCCGGAGGCGTACCGGTCGGCGGGCGCCTTCGACGAGGCGTTCCGGGTGGCGATGGCGTGGTGTGCCGGGGTGCTGGTGGTGGGGGCGGTGCTGGCCTTCGCGACGGTGCGGCGGCTGCCGGCCGAGTGCGCCCACCCGGAGTGCCGCAGCCACGGCTGGGTGACGGCGCCGCCGCTGGAGGAGGGGGACGGTCCGCACCCGTGAGGCACGCACCCGCGGCCGGAGGTCACCTGACTCGCCCGGGAGGCGGCCCACCCACCACACTGGACCCCATGTCCATTCACGAGAACCTCCTCGGGGGCCCGCCCCCGACCCACCTGCCCGACGACCCGGAGCCCCGCCAGCTGCTGGCGAACGGCACGCCGTCCGCCGAGGTCGCCGCGGAGTACCCGACGTCGTCGCTGGCCTGGGCCCAGCTGGCCGACGAGGCGTTCGGGCGGGGCAGCGTCGTGGAGTCGTACGCCTATGCCCGTACCGGCTACCACCGCGGCCTGGACTCGCTGCGCCGCAACGGCTGGAAGGGCCACGGCCCGGTCCCCTGGGAGCACGAGCCGAACCGTGGCTTCCTGCGGGCCCTGCACGCCCTCGCCCGCGCCGCGCAGGCGATCGGCGAGCAGGAGGAGTACGAGCGCTGCACCCAGTTCCTGAAGGACTCCTCACCGACGGCCGCCCAGACGCTCGGCTGACCGTCGTACGGCCGTGAGGCCCGTCTGTGATCCGGGCGGGCCTTGCGGCACCGGGGGGTCATTGCGCAGGATGCCCCTGGGGACCGGGGCCCCCGTGCCGGCATCGGCAGGGGCGGACCGCTACCCGGAGTAACAACAGGAGACAGCGATGTCCCAAGAGGCTCACGAGACTCATGACGAGGCACACGAGCCCGAGACCCCGCATCTCGACTTCGCCGGCACGACGCCGTACGAGGACTACGTCAAGGCGGACGTGCTCACCCACCTCCAGCACACCCTCTCCGACGACCCCGGAGAGATGGTCTTCCTGGTCACGACCCAGGTCATGGAGCTGTGGTTCACCGTCATCGTGCACGAGTGGGAGACCGCGGCGCGGGCGCTGCGGCAGGACCGGGTGCCGGTGGCGATCGACGCGCTGAAGCGTTCCGTCCGCGAGCTGGAGGCGCTGAACGCCTCCTGGAGGCCGCTGGGGCAGCTCACCCCGGCCCAGTTCAACTCGTACCGCTCCGCCCTCGGCGAGGGTTCCGGCTTCCAGTCGGCGATGTACCGCCGCATGGAGTTCCTGCTCGGCGAGAAGTCCGCGTCGATGCTCGTCCCGCACCGCGGCGCGCCCCGCGTCCACGCGGAACTGGAGAAGGCCCTGCACGAGCCCAGCCTCTACGACGAGGTCGTACGGCTGCTCGCCCGGCGCGGGCACGCGATCCCGGACGCGGTGCTGCGCCGCGACATCGCGCGCCGCTACGAGTCGTCGCCGGAGGTGGAAGCCGCCTGGACGGCCGTCTACTCCGGTGACCCGGACGACGAACTCGCCCGGCTCGGCGAGGCGTTGACGGACGTCGGCGAGCTGGTGTGGCGCTGGCGCAACGACCATCTCGTCGCCACGCGGCGTGCGATGGGCGCCAAGGCCGGCACGGGCGGCTCCGCCGGTGTGGCCTGGCTGGAGAAGCGGGCGCAGAAGAACGTGTTCCCCGAGCTGTGGACGGCGAGGTCCCATGTCTGAGTCGGCGGTGCGGGCGCAGAAGCTGGACGCGGAGGACGAACTGGCCGCCAAGCGGGCGGAGTTCGTGCTGGACGATGTCGTGTACCTGGACGGCAACTCGCTGGGCGCGCTGCCCGCCGCCGTCCCGGGTGCCGTCGAGGACGTCGTCCGCCGGCAGTGGGGTGAGCTGCGCATCCGCTCCTGGGAGGAGAGTGGCTGGTGGACGGCGCCGGAGCGGATCGGCGACCGGATCGCGCCGCTGGTGGGGGCGGGGCCGGGGCAGGTCGTGGTGGGCGACTCGACGAGCGTGAATGTCTTCAAGGCGGTTGTGGCCGCGGTGCGGATGGCGGGGGCGGCGTCGGAGCGCCGTGACGAGATCCTCGTCGACGCGACGACCTTCCCCACGGACGGGTACATCGCGGAGTCGGCGGCCCGGCTGACGGGGTGCCGGCTGCGGCCGGTGACACCGGGGGAGGTCCCCGGGGCGCTGTCCGACCGCACGGCGGTGGTGTTGCTGAACCACGTGGACTACCGCACCGGCCGGCTGCACGACCTCCCGTCCCTCACGGCCGCCGTCCACGCGGCGGGCGCGCTGGCCGTCTGGGACCTGTGCCACAGCGCGGGCGCGCTGCCGGTGGGGCTCGACGAGCACGGGGTGGACCTGGCGGTCGGCTGCACCTACAAGTACCTGAACGGCGGCCCGGGTTCACCGGCGTACCTGTACGTCCGCGGCGATCTGCAGGACCGCTTCGACTCCCCGCTCCCCGGCTGGAACTCGCACGCCGAGCCCTTCGGGATGCGGCAGGGCTACGAGGCGGCGTCCGGGGCGGTGCGCGGGCGCGTGGGCACGCCGGACATCCTCTCCATGCTCGCCCTGGAGGCCGCCCTCGGCGTCTGGGACGGGGTCTCCGTCGACGCCGTCCGCGCGAAGTCGCTCGCGCTGACGGACTTCTTCCTGGAGTGCGTCGCGGAGTACGTCCCCGAGGGTCGTGTGGAGTCCCTGACCCCGGTCGCCCACGCGGAACGCGGCAGTCAGATCGCCCTGCGCTGCGATGACGCCGGCGGCGTGATGAAGCGCCTGATCGAGCGCGGCGTCGTCGGCGACTTCCGCCACCCCGACGTCCTGCGCTTCGGCTTCACGCCGCTGTATGTGGGGTTCGGGGACGTGGAACGGGCGGCGAGGGTGCTGGGGGAGCTGATGTCGTAGCGCGCCTGCGGGCGGCGGGGGGCTGATCGCGCAGTTCCCCGCGCCCCTGGGTACGTGCAGTCCCGCCGGCTTCACAGCCGCCGTGGCTGCGGGCATCCGTGCCTCCCCCAGTGCCTCAAGGGCCTGGGAGGTGCCCCCAGGCGGCACGGGTGGGCGCAGCGGCACCCCGCCAGCGCGGGGAGCGGACCCACCCCCGGCCCAGCCCCCCGCCGGCGACCCGGTCTCCTCCCGGGCCGGCGCGCTCCGCGAGGTCCGTCAGCAGGTCCGCGACCAGCCCCGTCACCGACCCCCACCGCCGGTACACCGTCGTCCTGCCGACCCAAGCCCGCCGCAAAGTGCCTGGCTCGACGGACATGGCAGCCTCCTCGAAGCCCGACCCTCACCGAGCGTGACATCCCCGTGTCCGCGCACGTCACCAGCCTGATAGCGTCCCCGCCAACGGCCCGAACCACCCGCAGGTCCGTTCCCACCCCGTCCGCCAAACCCGTTTCGTCGCTGAGAGGTTGGAGCATGCCGGACGACGTCGCCGCAGCCCGGGCCGCCGCCGAGGAGCAGTCGGCCTTCTCGCACCCGCCCGTCGACCCCGACGCCACCGCCGCCTACGGCGACCATCCCGACCAGGTCATCGACTTCTACGCCCCGCGCACCGAGGCCGGCCCGGTCGCCCCTCTGGTCGTCGTCCTGCACGGCGGCGCCTGGCGCGCCCCGTACGACCGCCGCCACGTCACCCCGTTCGCCGACTACCTGGCCCGGCGCGGCTTCGCCGTGGCGAACGTGGAGTACCGGCGGGGCACGCAGGGCGGCCCGCCGGACGCGCAGCCGGTCGCGGGCCGCTGGCCGGACACCTTCGACGACGTGGCCGCCGCCCTCGACGCGCTCCCCGCCCTCGTCCGGGCGACCCTCCCGCAGGCCGACCCGCGCCGCACGGTCCTCACCGGGCACTCGGCCGGCGGCCACCTCGCCCTGTGGGCGGCGGCCCGCCACGTCCTGCCCGCCGGCTCCCCGTGGCGCACGGACGGCCCGGCTCCGCTGCGCGGCGTGGTCGCGCTCGCGCCCATCGCCGACTTCACGGTCGCCGAGAAGCTGGACGTCTGCGGCGGCGCCGCACACCAACTCCTCGGCGGCGACGAGCACTTCGCCGAGCGCCGGCCCTACGCCGACCCGGCGCTCCTGCTCCCCACCGGCATCGCCACCACCCTCGTCCAGGGCCGCGCCGACATCGACGTACCGCAGGCCGTCGCCGAGTCCTACACGGAGGCTGCGGCGAAGGCGGGCGAGGTCGTCGGGCTGACCCTGCTGGAGGACGTGGGCCACTTCCCGCTGATCGACCCGGCGGCGGACGCCTGCGCGGTGGTGGCGGAGGAGATCGCCCAGCTGGCGTGGTGACCCGGCGCAGCGCCCCCGTAGTACTTGAGACGGACCCGGCAGAACCCTCCTCACAGGGGACGACCCCCGGCGCGGCCCCGGCCTACGGTGCTGACGTGACCGAGACGACGCAGCCTCACCCCCACGACCCGTACAAGCCGCGCAGCCCCGAGGCGAGGGCGACGCTGGACGCCCTGCGCGGACTGCGGCAGGAGCTCTTCCAGGATCCCTTCGCCTACCGCCCCCTGCCCCGCACGGGCGTGGACGGCCCGCTCGTCCGCCGACTGCCGGGCCACCTGCGGGAGTACGCGGCCTGGAGGCACCATGCGCTGATCACGGCCGCCGGCCTGTTCGCGGTGCTGGTCGCCTCCGTGGACAGCGAGGCATCGGGCGCGGCACTGGCCCTGATGGTGCTCTCGCTGGGACCGGTCCTGCTGACCATGGTCCGGCCGGTCGGCGCGTTCTGGGCGTCCATGGCCGCCACCCCGCTCTCGGTCCTGTTCAACGACACGGGGGGCGACTGGCCCTGGACGCCCAGCAGTTTCGTCAGCCACCTCGTGGTGCTCACCGTCGTGGCCCTCCGCACCCGGCCACGCACGGCCGCGTGGATGTGGCTGCTGACAGCGACGTACGGCGTGATGAGCGAGACGATGTTCGGCTGGGGCCACTCCTACGACAAGAACACGCTGCCGCTGCTGTTCCTCTCCGCAGTGGCTCTCCTCGGTGTCACCGTCTGGCACATACGACGGGACGCCGAGCAGGAGGTGACCGCCCAGCAGACGGTCACCGCGCACGAGCGTTCCCGCCGCACCCTCCTGGAGGAGCGCACCACCATCGCCCGCGAGCTGCACGACGTGGTGGCCCATCACATGTCGGTGGTCGCCATCCAGGCGGAGGCCGCCCCCTACCGGGTGGAGAACCCGCCGGAGGAGCTGACCAAGGCGTTCGCCACCATCCGGGAGAACGCGGTCGCGGCCCTGACCGAACTGCGCCGCGTGCTGGGCGTGGTCCGCGCCGAGGACTACGAGGCCCCGGACGCCCCCCAGCCCACCCTCGCCGACCTGGACGCCCTGCTGGCGAACGTACGGGAGGCCGGCCTGACCGTCGAGAAGGTGGTCACGGGGGCGGTACGGGAGCTGCCGCAGGGGGTGGAGCTGTCGGCGTACCGCATCGTCCAGGAGGCGCTCAGCAACGCCCTGCGCCACGCGCCCGCCGCGACCGCCCGCGTGGAGATCGGGTACGTCCTCGGCGGCCTCGGCCTGCGCGTCGTCAACTCCGCGCCGCCCGTGCCGTCGCTGCTGAAGCCGTCCCCCGGAGCCGGTCACGGCATCACCGGCATGCGGGAGCGGGTGACGATGCTGAACGGTGAGATGACGACGGGCCCGACGGCCGACGGCGGCTACGAGGTGACGGTGTTCCTGCCGGTGCCGGTGCCGGTGGCGATGACGGACGGGGACGAGGCATGACCAGGGTCCGGGTGCTGATCGCGGACGACCAGATGATGGTCCGCGAGGGTTTCTCGGTGCTGCTGAACGCGATGCCGGACATCGAGGTCGTCGGCGAGGCGGTCAACGGCCGGGAGGCGGTGGACCGGGTCCGCGAACTCTCCCCGGACGTCGTCCTGATGGACATCCGCATGCCCGAACTGAACGGCATCGAGGCGACCAGGGAGATCGTGGCGGCGGACGGCTCGGCGAAGGTCCTCGTCCTGACCACCTTCGACCTCGACGAGTACGTCTACCAGGCCCTGCGCGCCGGAGCCTCCGGCTTCCTCCTCAAGGACGCCTCCGCCCGCCAGCTCGCGGAGGGCGTACGGGTGGTGGCGGGCGGCGAGGCCCTCCTCGCGCCCTCGGTCACCAGGCGGCTCATCACCGAGTTCTCCAAGCTGACCGAGGGCCCCCAGCTGCCCCCCACCGCCCATGCGGCCTACGGCGACCTGACCGAACGGGAGACGGAGGTCCTGGTCCTCATCGCCCGGGGCCTGTCCAACGCGGAGATCGCCGAGAACCTGGTCGTCGCCGAGTCCACCATCAAGACCCACGTCAGCCGCATCCTGGTCAAACTGGGCCTGCGCGACCGCACCCAGGCGGCGGTGTTCGCGTACGAGGCCCGGCTGGTGAAGCCCGCCTAGGCCCTGCCCGGCGGATCAGGCCGCGGACGCGGGGCGTGGCACGCACATCTGCCGCGTTGTCGTCAGTTGTCGACGCTCCGCGTCGACGCCTTCCTCCGCCTTGCAGCTGCACGCACCACGCCCCGCTCGCCTGTGCTGAAGAGGCGCCGTGGCCTATACCGCGGCCTGATCCGCCGGACAGGGCCTAGCCGGCGCTGGCGGCTTCCGTGATCGCGGTGACGAGGTCGTCGCCGGTGTAGGCGCGGCCGCCGATGCCCCAGCCTCCGTCGGGGGCGTTGACGATGTTGATCCAGATGTCCGCGCGGTCGTGCCCGGCGATGGTCAGGGCGTCGACGACGTCGGTCGCGGCCGCGATGAAGGCGGCGCGGGACTCGACGCTCGGCAGGCCGATGTTGGGGAGCTTGAGCTCGACGATCACGACGGCCTTGGGCACCCCTCCCGCGTGGATCTGCCCCGGTTCCACCAGGTGCAGGGTGGCGCCGACGAGCGGGGCGAAGAAGGTGTTGCCGGTCAGGCCGGTGGCCTCCAGGAGGGTTTCGGTCAGTCGCGGCAGGATGTCGCGCTCGCCCTCGGGGGTGAGCACGTCGCGGGGCGCGATGACGGTGATGGGCATGGACGGCCTCTTCTCTGTTTCCGGTGTTTCTTTCCGGCTGTGCGGTCTTCCCGGCCTCTCGCTAGTACGTACGTCCTAGCGACCTCCGCAGCATGGAGTAGGATGCCCGTACTAGTCAAGTCGGAGTGGAAAGGCGGCGGGGATGGCGGCCGACACACGTGACCGCATGATCGACGCGACGGTGCGGGCGCTGCGGCGCAGCGGCGTCGCGGGCATGTCCTTCACCGACGTCCTCAGGGACAGCGGCGCCGCCCGCGGGGCCATCTACCACCACTTCCCCGACGGCAAGGCCCAGCTCGTCGCCGAGGCGGCCGCGCGCAACGGCCGGTCCGTGCGGGATCGGCTGGCCGGGATCGCCGCCGACGCCCCGGGGGCCGTCGTCGAGGGGTTCCTGGAGGCCGTCCGGCCGGTGATGGAGGACTCGGTCGACGGCAGCGGCTGCGCCGTCGCGGCGGTGACCGTCGGCCTGGGCCCCGACGACGAACCCCTGCGCCGGGTGGCGGCCACCGCCTTCGCCTCCTGGACCGACCAGCTGGCCGAACGCCTCACCACCGCGGGAGTGGACCCCGCCGAGGCCGCCGACCTCGCCGCCCTCCTCATCGGCCTCCTGGAAGGCGCCCACCTCCTCTGCCGCGCGCACGGCACCCTGGAGCCCTTCGAGCGGGCGGCGCGCACGGCCGCGGACCTGACCCGTCACCGCTATCCAGCGGCGTAGCCGAAGCCGACGTGGACGACAGGGGACACCCCTGGTCAGGGGGCGTTTTCGTCGGCTAGCGTCCGTCCATGGCAGCCTTCGACCCCTGGGACCCGGCGTTCCTCGCCGACCCCTACCCCGCCTACGCCGAGCTTCGCGCCCAGGGCCGGGTGATCCACTACGAGCCCACCGACCAGTGGCTCGTACCGCACCACGCCGACGTGTCGGCGCTGCTGCGGGAGCGGCGGCTCGGGCGGACCTACCAGCACCGGTTCAGCCACGAGGAGTTCGGGCGGACGGCGCCGCCGCCCGAGCAGGAGCCGTTCCACACCCTCAACGACCACGGGATGCTGGACCTGGAGCCGCCGGACCACACCCGGATCCGGCGCCTGGTGTCGAAGGCGTTCACACCGCGCACGGTCGAGCGCCTGAAGCCGTACGTACGACAGCTCTCGGCGGACCTGGTCGACCGGCTCGTCGAGGCCGGCGGCGGGGATCTGCTCGCCGATGTCGCCGAGCCGCTGCCGGTCGCCGTGATCGCCGAGATGCTGGGCATCCCGGACGGGGACCGGCCACTTCTGCGCCCCTGGTCGGCCGACATCTGCGGAATGTACGAGCTGAACCCGTCGCAGGAGACGGCGGCGAGGGCCGTACGGGCGTCGCTCGACTTCTCCGCGTACCTGCGGGAGCTGATCGCCGCCCGGCGCAAGGAACCCGGCGACGACCTCATCTCCGGGCTGATCGCGGCGCACGACGAGGACGACGACCGGCTGACCGAGCAGGAGATGATCTCCACGGCCGTGCTGCTGCTCAACGCCGGGCACGAGGCCACCGTGAACGCCACCGTCAACGGCTGGTACGCCCTGTTCCGCAACCCCGACCAGCTGGCCGCCCTGCGCGCCGACCACTCCCTGGTGCCGGGTGCGGTGGAGGAGCTGATGCGGTACGACACCCCGCTGCAGCTCTTCGAGCGCTGGGTCCTCGACGACATCGAGATCGACGGTACGACCATCCCTCGCGGCGCCGAGATAGCTCTCCTCTTCGGCTCCGCCAACCACGACCCGGCCGTCTTCACCGACCCGGGCCGACTGGACCTCGGCCGCCCCGAGAACCCCCACATCTCCTTCAGCGCCGGCATCCACTACTGCATCGGCGCGCCCCTTGCCCGTATCGAACTGGCCGCCTCGATGACCGCCCTGCTGGAGCGGGCGCCGACGCTGGCGCTGGGCGCGGCCCCGGAACGCAAGCCGAACTTCGTGATCCGGGGCCTGAATTCCCTCCCCGTCACCCTGAGGTAACCCAGGGGGCTCCGCCCCCTGGACCCCCGGACCTATGCCCACCCACCACCCGTTTCCACTCAGAAAAAAGCGAAGCTCGCCTCCCCTCACCCGGCGCCCAAGACCCCGGCCCGCTGTCTTCTGGCCCGTCCGGCGTTTGAGGACGAGGCCCCTTCGGGGCCGACGGGGGTCCAGGGGGCGGTAGCCCCCTGGGGAGGGGACGGGTAGGGGCGGCGGGGGCGAGGAAAAGGTCGGGGTCAGGACGTCGTGAGGTCCCGTCGCCGCAGGCCCGTCAGGCCCGCCGCGACCAACGCCACCGCCCCACCCAGCAGCACCAGCACCGGCGGCCAGTCCATCGCCACGCCCGGCAGCCTGGGCAGATGACCGAAGGGGGAGAGGTCCAGGACGGCCTGGGGCAGATCGAGCGCCGGGCCGATCCAGCCGAGGAGGAGAACCGCGCCCGCCACCCCCCACGCGGCCGGCGCAAGCCGAGGCGTGAGGCCGTACAGCAGCAGGGCCACCCCACCGACCAGCCAGATCGCCGGAAGCTGGACCAGGCACGCACCCAGGATGCCGCCGACCTCCTCACCGTGCCCGGCCGCGAACCCCAGCCCGGCCAGCAGCATGATCCACGCCGCCCCGCCGAACGCCACCACCAGATGCCCCGCCGCCCACGGCAGCCGCCCCACCGCGTTGGCCAGCACCGGCTCCGCCCGCCCCGAGGTCTCCTCCCCGTGCAGCCGCAGCACCGACGCCACCACGTACAACGACGCCACCAGACCCATCATCCCGACCATCGACGCGAGGAACGCGTTCTCCAGCCCGCTCTGCCCGCCCATCCGCTCGAAGATCTCCCGGGCCTGCTCGTTGTCACCGACGATGTCGGCCACCCCGTCCGTCAGCCCGCCGTAGATCACCCCGGCCAGGAAGAACCCGATCGACCAGCCGAACACCGCCCCGCGCTGCAGCCGCCACGCCAGCGCGCCCGCCGTGCCGAGACGGCCGACCGCCGGACCGGGGCGGGTGGGCAGGAAGCTCATGCCCACGTCCCGGCGCCCCGCGAGTGCGTACGCCGCCGCGCCCTGCCCCGCGATCGCCGCCGCGAACAGCAGCAGCACCCACCACCGCTCGTCCGCGAAGGCGCGCAGGTTCGACAGCCAGCCGAGCGGCGACAGCCAGGTCAGCACCGACGAACCGTCGTCCGCGGCCGAGTCCCCCGCAGCGCGCAGCACGAAGGCCAGCCCGAGCAGCGCCGACGTCAGCCCCCGCGCGAGCCGGGCGCTCTCCGTGAGCTGCGCGACGATCGCCGCCATGGTGGCGAAGAGCATGCCCACCGCCGCGATGCCGAGCCCCAGGGCCAGCGCGCCGCCCGCGCCCTGGCCGGACAGACCGGCCGTGATCAGCAGCGCCAGCACACCGTTCGCGACGGCCGCCGCGAGCAGGGCCGCCGTAAGGGACGCCCGGCGTCCCACCATTCCGGACGCGACCAGCTCCTGCCGGCCGCTCTCCTCCTCGTCGCGGGTGTGCCGTACGACGACCAGGAGGCTGACGGCGGCCGCGAGCATGGCCGCGTAGACGCCGGCCCGCCAGGCCGTCAGGGCGCCCAGCGAGTCGTCGAAGACGGGGCCGATCAGGGCGCGGAAGGAGGAGTTGGTCTCCACCTGCCGCAGCAGGTCGGCGCGGTCGGCCGGGGTGCTGTACAGGCCCTTGAGGGTGTTCGGCATGGTCAGCACCATCACCGAGGTGACGGCCACCCACACCGGGATCATCACCCGGTCGCGGCGCAGCGCGAAGCGCAACAGGGTGCCGGTACCGGCGAGTTGACCGGTTCCGGTCCGCCGGACCGCGAGCGTCGTCGCCGTCGTCGCCGTCATCGCTCCGCCGCCTCTTCCTGGTAGTGGCGCAGGAACAGCTCCTCCAGGGTCGGCGGGGTCGAGGTGAGCGACCGTACGCCGGACTCGCTCAACTGCCGCAGCACGGCGTCGAGTTTGTCGGTGTCGACCTGGAGTCGGACCCGGCGGCCCTGGACGTCCAGGTCGTGTACGCCGGGCAGGCGGGCCAACCCGTTGGGCGGGCCGGCGAGTTCGGCGGACACGCTGGTCCGGGTGAGGTGGCGCAGGTCGGCCAGGGAGCCCGTCTCCACGGTGCGGCCCCGGCGGATGATGCTGACCCGGTCGCACAGTTCCTCCACCTCGCTGAGGATGTGCGAGGAGAGCAGGATCGTACGGCCGCGCTCGCGCTCCTCCGCGACACAGCGCTGGAAGACCTCCTCCATGAGCGGGTCCAGGCCGGAGGTCGGCTCGTCGAGGATGAGCAGGTCGACGTCCGAGGCGAAGGCGGCGACCAGGGCGACCTTCTGGCGGTTGCCCTTGGAGTAGGCGCGGCCCTTCTTGGTCGGGTCCAGCTCGAAGCGGTCGATCAGCTCGGCGCGGCGGCGGGGGTCGAGACCTCCGCGCAGTCGCCCGTACAGGTCGATGACCTCGCCGCCGGAGAGGTTGCGCCACAGGGTGACGTCGCCGGGGACGTAGGCGATGCGGCGGTGCAGTTCCACCGCGTCGCGCCACGGGTCGCCGCCCAGCACCTGGGCGGCGCCGGAGTCGGCGCGCAGCAGGCCGAGCAGGACCCGGATGGTGGTGGACTTGCCGGCGCCGTTCGGGCCGAGGAAGCCGTGCACCTCGCCGGAGCGAACGTCCAGGTCGAGGCCGTCCAGTGCGCGGGTCGCGCCGAACGACTTGTGCAGGTCGGCCACCGTGATTGCGGTCGTCATGATTCCGAACGTACGCTGCCTTCAGAAATTTGTGAAGTTAAGGAAGCGTATAAATCGCTGGCTAGGATGGGCGCATGAGCGAAACACCTGGTGGGGAGCGTGAGCGCGACACCGAGGCCGTGTCGCGGTTCGTGGAGCACTTCGCGGCGCAGCTCGTCGAGGCCGGTCTGCCGAGGATGCCCGCCCGTGTCTTCGCCGCGCTGCTCGCCTCCGACAGCGGTGCGCTGACCTCCGCCGAACTGAGCGAACAGCTGCGGATCAGTCCCGCGGCCGTCTCCGGTGCGGTGCGGTACCTCTCCCAGGTGCACATGCTCTCCCGCGAGCGGGAACCCGGGTCACGGCGGGAGCGGTACCGGGTGCACAGCGACCAGTGGTACCAGGCCCTCGCCAACCGCGAGGCGATCATCAAACGCTGGGAGGACGCCCTGCGCGAGGGCGTCACCAGCCTGGGCCCCGATACCCCGGCGGGCCACAGACTGGCCGAGACCCTGGCGTTCTTCGAGTTCCTCGAGAAGGACGTCGCCGACATGATGGAGCGCTGGCGGGTGTACCGGGCGGAGCGGTTCGGCGGCTGAGGGGAACCGATCACCGTGACGTGTTGGGTCGGCTACTCCAAGTGGCGACTGGTTCGTGTCGAGGGGAGGGCGCATCATGACACTCATGGCAGAGCGACCGGTGATCAGCGGCACGGAGCCCCGCAGCGACTTCGAGAGGCAGCTGGACCTCCTCGACGAGCTGAACCTGCCCGACGGCTACAGGGCCGAGATCATCAGGGGGAACATCGTCGTGTCGCCGTGGTCGAAGGGGTACTACACCCGCGTCATGAAGCTGGTGTGCAGTCGGCTTGAGCCGTATCTCCCCGAAGGGCACATCATCGAGCGGACGCCCCAGCTGTTCGTCTTCCCGGGGGTGGAGCGAGCGTGCGGGCCGGACATCCATGCCGCGCATGAGCGTACGTACGAGACCGACAGCGACCGCCTGGACGGAGAGGGGTTGTCCTTCGTCGCCGAACTCACCTCGGGCTCCACCCGGGACAGGGATCTCACCGACAAGGTCGATACGTACGGGAAGGCGGGCGTCCCCGTCTACCTGGTCCTCGACATGCAGGAGCAGCAGGCCACGGTCTACTGGGCGCCCACGGCGAAGGGGTACAGGTCGAGCTGCTCGATGCCCATCGGTGAGAAGCTCCCCATCCCCGCGCCATTCGACTGCATCCTCGACACCGACGGCTTCGAGCCACCCGCGCGGAAGGCCGAAGAGCGCAGCGAGGACTGACTCACGGAGCCACCGGCAGCACCAACCCCAGCGCCGCCTCCCGTACCGTCCAGGTCCGTCGCCGAACCGGCCCCGTCACCCCCGAGTCCGCCCGGTAGCGGAAGTCCGTGCCCGACACCGAGATCCGGCGCCCCCGGGCCAGCAGGGGGGACGCCTCGGCGCCCACGGAGACCGGATGGACCTCCACCTCGGCCAGTCCGGAACCGCCGGGCATCACCGTCACCGTCTCCACCGGCTGGTCCAGGTCCACCAGCGTGTGCCCGTCGACCTCCACCCGCAGCCGGGCCGGCCCGGGCGCGGTCGTGGAGCGGGCCGGGCGGGAGGGGACCAGGGTGCGGACCAGGGACTGGCAGGTCCGCAGCCAGGGCCGGGACGGGCCCACCGCCGACGCCCCGGCCGGCGACGGACTCGCTTCCGCCTCCCGGAACCCGATCGGCGGAATCCGCAGCCCCCCGACCACCACCCCGTCGCTGTCGTCGACCAGCAGATCCAGCCGCCGCTCCGCCCCGTCCAGCACGGCCCGCGCCGCCGCCACCGCCCCCGTCGGCACCCCCAGCGTCCCGGCCAGCGCCAGCGCACCCCCGACCGGCACCATCGACAGCACGCATCCGGCCAGCTCCCGCTGCCGGTGCAGCACCGACACCGCACGCACCAGCGCCCGGTCGTCACCCACCACCACCGGCCGCCGCGAGCCGCGCCGGGCCAGCGCACGGGCGAATTCCTCCGGCCCCTCCGGAAGACACACCTTCGTCGCCGCACCCGCGCTGAGCACGTCTTTCGCGATCCGTACGGACTCACCGTCCGTCTGCCGGGCCAGTGGATCAATGACCACCAGCAGCTGATCGGACGTCGCGAAAGTCGCCACCTCGGTCCTGCCTCGCTTCCTCGGGTAGCATCTTTGTGCAAGAGCCCCTTGCGCTATTGCGCCAGGGGCTTCGTCTATTCCGGGGCACCCGGTCCGACGGTTGTGCGGCCAACGACGGCCGCGGTGGTACGCGGCGGAACCTTACGCGTACGCCCCTGACCTTGGACATGCCCCGCCCGGAAGGGGTGTACGCGCGTGCCCGCACTTGTGCTGCTCGGTGCTCAGTGGGGTGACGAAGGCAAGGGAAAGGCGACCGACCTGCTCGGTGGCTCGGTGGATTATGTGGTGCGTTACCAGGGCGGCAACAACGCCGGCCACACGGTCGTCGTCGGCGACCAGAAGTATGCACTGCACCTCCTCCCTTCCGGAATCCTGTCCCCCGGCTGTACGCCGGTCATCGGAAACGGTGTCGTTGTGGACCCGTCGGTCCTGCTCTCCGAGCTGAGCGGGCTGAACGAGCGAGGCGTCGACACGTCCAAGCTCCTGATCAGCGGAAACGCGCACATCATCACGCCGTACAACGTGACGGTCGACAAGGTGACGGAGCGCTTCCTCGGCAAGCGGAAGATCGGCACGACGGGCCGCGGCATCGGCCCCACCTACGCCGACAAGATCAACCGCGTCGGGATCCGCGTCCAGGACCTGTACGACGAGTCGATCCTGCACCAGAAGGTCGAGGCGGCCCTCGACGTCAAGAACCAGATCCTCACCAAGCTGTACAACCGGCGCGCGATCACCGCCGACCAGGTCGTCGAGGAGCTGCTGGGCTACGCCGAGCAGATCAGGCCGTACGTCGCCGACACGGTCCTCGTCCTGAACCAGGCCCTGGAGCAGGACAAGGTGGTCCTCTTCGAGGGCGGCCAGGGAACCCTGCTCGACATCGACCACGGCACGTACCCCTTCGTCACCTCCTCGAACCCGACCGCGGGCGGCGCCTGCACGGGCGCGGGCGTCGGCCCGACGAAGATCAGCCGGGTCATCGGCATCCTGAAGGCGTACACGACCCGCGTCGGCGCCGGCCCCTTCCCGACGGAGCTGTTCGACGAGGACGGCGAGGCGCTGCGCCGCATCGGCGGCGAGCGGGGCGTCACCACCGGCCGTGACCGCCGCTGCGGCTGGTTCGACGCGGTCATCGCCCGCTACGCGACCCGCGTGAACGGCCTGACCGACTTCTTCCTCACCAAGCTGGACGTCCTGACCGGCTGGGAGCAGATCCCCGTCTGCGTCGCCTACGAGATCGACGGCAAGCGCGTCGAGGAGCTCCCCTACTCCCAGTCCGACTTCCACCACGCGAAGCCGGTCTACGAGACCCTGCCGGGCTGGTCGGAGGACATCACGAAGGCCAAGACCTTCGCCGACCTCCCCAAGAACGCCCAGAACTACGTCAAGGCGCTGGAGGAGATGTCCGGCGCCCCGATCTCCGCGATCGGCGTGGGCCCGGGCCGGGACGAGACGATCGAGATCAACTCGTTCCTGTAGACAGTGGCTGCAGGAAGCGGCTGCAGGAAGCGGCTGTAGGAAGCGGCTGAGGGGAGGGCACCGAGGGGTGCCCTCCCCTATCTGCTTTTCTGCCGCCGTCAGCTCTGCTCGACGATGCGGATGGTGCGGATGCCCGTACCCCGGTACCGGGTGGGCGTCCGGGTCAGGACCGGACGGCCGCGCGGCCACTCGACGGTGGGCAGGGCGAGGTGCAGGACGTGCGCACCGCTCCAGTCCGGCTCGTCCTTGCCGTCGTCTCCGGCGGCCGCTGTCCGCAGGCGCTTGCCCACAGCGGTCGCCGCCGAGAAGTCGAGCCCTTCGACGCGGATGGACGGCAGCGCGCCCAGATGCTCGGCGACGCCCGCGCGCTCACGCTCGGCTGCCGCGAGACTGAGGGCCGGAATGTACACGCACAGCGCGGGATCTTTCTCAGCCTCGACGACCAGCCGCGACGCCATGCTGTTCCCGGCCCCGAGGGCGAGGGCGGCGGTGTCGTCGAAGATGACGGCACGCGGCAGCGGATAGCGCTCCCCGTCGCTCACTGGACCTCCCCGATGCGCCCGGCCTCCAGGTCGGCCCACAGCTTCTCGCCGGCCTTCTCGTCTTCCTCGGTGTACGGCCGCCCCAGGAAGTGCTCCTCGACGTACGCCCGCGTCTCCTCATACCGCTTGCGCAGCTCCTCCTTGGTGGGCGTGGCCCCGGCCAGCTCCGCCACGAGGTCGCGCATGCTCATCCCGCGATCCCGGGCCAGCTCCTGGAGACGGTCACGGACGGTGGGGTCGACCTTGATCGTGGTGTCAGCCATGAGCACAGTATACCGACGGTATACCGTCTCGGGGCGTACGAGTGTGACGGTCATCGACACTCCGTTTCTTTCGAGGGGCCCGGCACGCGGACGCGCGCCAGGAGTCTGTGTTCGCCTACGCGGCCGCGGCCCTCCGCACCGGGCGTCCGTGCCGGAGGCGGCTCTCGACGAGGGTGGCGGGGGAGTACACGCAGGGCGGCAAGTCGCTGGTCAGCGCCGCGCGGATCTGCGTGTCGGTCGCCCCCGCGTCCCACCACGCCACCACCATCGGCGCCAGCCGCCACACCGCGGAGGCGCCGAGGAGGAGCCGGCGGTCCGCGATCCCGAGGGACCCGAGCAGCCTCGCGGCATATGCCCGGCGCTCGGCGAGCCGAAGTTTTTCGGAATCACCCGTAGGGGGATGGGCTTCGTACGGAACCTCGAACACCTCGTAGGAGGTGGGGAGTTGCCCCACCCGCCGCAGATGCCGCGATTCCTCCAGCTCACGCAGGGCGCGAACGACCCGCGCCCGCCCTTCCTTGAGGTCCCTGGCGAGGGTGCGGACGCTGATTCTGGCGCCGGCCGGGAGGCGCAATAGGTACAGGAGTACGCCTGCCGCGCACCAGGAGATGCTGGGGTCGTCGAGGAAGGCGTGCGAGAAGCCTGAAAGCGCGCGCGTGGGCGACGTACGATGAATCCGCATTGGGAGGGCTAGCTCCTGGTGTCGAGCCCCCGGGTGTTGGCGCACCGCGGGGGCATTTCGTTTGGGTCGTGCTGGCGTGACTCTACGGGCACGGAAAGTCACAACTGCAAGTTGCATCCGGTGTTTTCACTCCGCAGAGTGAAGCGTCGTGTGCAGCAGCAGCGTGTGGACGCGGTCGTCGGGGTCGGTCGGGCGGTAGCGCCAAGCCAGCGGCCAGGTAAGGCCGCTGAGGGCTGGGATCGGGATGTACGAGACGTGGCTCGGG
The DNA here is from genome assembly GCF_044391385.1 of Streptomyces sp. NPDC018693. Classification (NCBI taxonomy): domain Bacteria; kingdom Bacillati; phylum Actinomycetota; class Actinomycetes; order Kitasatosporales; family Streptomycetaceae; genus Streptomyces; species Streptomyces sp. NPDC018693. The sequence goes on from NZ_JBIRZZ010000002.1 coordinate 729,974, forward strand.
CCTGCGGTGAGCCGGGTGACGTCGGGCGGCCAGGCGCGGTGGGCCGTGCTGCCGACCCGGACCAGGAAGTAGACCGCCCGTCTTCCGCCGGCCGCCTCGATGATCGGGCCGGGCGCGCCGCGCGTCAGGTGGGCGAGGTGATCGGCGAGGTCCCGTCCGCGCTCGCCGTCCACCCGTACGGCGTCGAACTGGACGCCCGCCCTGTGGAGTTGGATGCCGGTGGCCGGGACCCACTTCAGGTCGGTTTGCGTATTCACGGGACCAGTCTTCGCGGTCGGAGCTACCGTTTCCATCACTCTCAGTCGACCACCGGCAACGGTCGGAAATCGGCGTGAGTCAGTTGAGTTCGGTTGAGTTCGGTTGAGACCGGGGGTGACCGCAATGGCGCGGGCTGAGAACAAGTCGGAGGCGGGCGGTACGGCGCATCTCGTGGCCGCACTGGCGAAGGCGTTGCGGGAGCAACTGGGGCTCTCGCAGACCCAGGTGGGCGAGATGACCGGCTACACGGCGTCGGCCATCAGCGCCATGGAGACGTGCGCGCAGCCCGCGAGCGACAAGATGCTCGTCAAGCTGGAGGACGCGATCGGGGGCGGGCTCGGCGTCTTCGAGGAGGCGCGGCGCTGGATGCTGCTGGAGAAGTATCCGGTGCGGTTCAGGGGGTGAAGGCTGCTACAGATTTTCTAGTCATTTATAGTCACCTCTAGTCGTGTCTCTTGAATATCTTGGTCTTGTGAAGCTTTCGGAGTGGGCGCGGCAGCAGGGCGTGAGCTACCAGACCGCCTGGCGGTGGGTGAAGGACGGGAAGATGCCCGTCCCTGTCCGTCAGGCGCCGTCCGGGACGTGGCTGGTTGACGAGGTCGCCGTCCAGCCGTCCGGGCGTGTGGTGGCGTACTGCCGCGTGTCGTCCGCCGACCAGAAGACCGACCTCGAGCGGCAGGCGGCCCGGGTCGTGGCCGGTGCGAACGGGCTGGGTCTGGCCGTCGCCGAGGTCGTCACCGAGGTCGGCTCGGGGCTGAACGGGCGGCGTCGCAAGCTGCACCGCCTGCTGTCCGACCCGAACGCCACCGTGATCGTGATCGAGCACCGCGACCGGCTTGCCCGGTTCGGCGTTGAGCACCTTGAAGCCGTCCTGTCTGCCTCCGGGCGGCGGCTGGTTGTCCTCGACCTCAGCGAGACCACTGACGACCTGGTGCGGGACATCACCGAGGTGCTGACGTCGATGTGCGCCCGCTTGTACGGGCGGCGGGCGGCGCAGAACCGTGCGGCCCGCGCGGTGGCCGTGGCGACCGGCGAGGACGCCGGATGAAGAAGTTCCGTCCGCAGCCCGGGTTCGTGGTGCAGGCGTTCCGGTTCGCGCTGGACCCGAACGCCGTCCAGGAGCGCGCGCTGCGTTCGCACTGCGGTGCCGCGCGTGCCGCGTACAACTGGGCTGTGGGCTGGGTCGAGGCGTCGTGGTGGCAGCGCCGCGCGGAGGAGACGTACGGCGTCCCCGAAGAGTCGCTGGCGGAGTGGCGGCCGTGGTCGCTGCCGTCGCTGCGGAAGGCGTTCAACGCTGCCAAGCACACCGACCCGCGTTTCTCCGCCTGGTGGGAGGAGAACTCCAAGGAGGCGTACTCCACCGGCCTGTCGAACGCGTCAGCCGCGTTCGACAACTACGCCAAGTCGAAGAACGGCAAGCGCAAGGGTGCCCGCATGGGTGCGCCGCGGTTCAAGACCAAGCGGAAGGCGCGTCTGTCCTGCCGGTTCACGACCGGCACGATCCGCGTGGACGCCGACGGCCGGCATGTGACGTTGCCGAGGCTGGGCACGATGCGTACCCACGAGCCCACGGTGAAGCTCCTCGCCGGCGTCCAGGCCGGGACGGCCCGGATCCTGTCCGCGACCGTGCGCCACGAGCGCGGGCGCTGGTTCGTCTCATTCCAGGCTGAGGTCAAGCGCGACCTCGAACGCGTGGCGCGGCCGGACGTGGCAGTCGGCATCGATCTCGGCGTGAAGATCCTCGCGGTGATGGCCGACAGCACCGGCGAGATCCGCACCGTGCCCAATCCCGGGCACTACGACCGGGCGCGTAAGCAGCTGCGCCGCGCGTCCCGCGTCGTCTCCCGACGCCAGGGCCCCGACCGGCGCACCGGACAGAAGCCGTCGAAGCGGTGGGAGAAGGCCAACACCCAGCGGAACAAGGTCCACCACCGGGTGGCGAACCTCCGCGAAGACGCCCTGCGCAAGCTCACCACAGCCGTGGCGGCCGAGTACGGCACCGTCGTGGTCGAAGACCTCAACGTCGCCGGGATGCTCCGCAACCGGCGCCTCGCCCGCAGGATCGCCGACGCCGGATTCGGCGAGATCCGCCGCCAGCTCACCTACAAGGCCCGCCAGCGCCACGCCACCCGCATCATCGTGGCGGACCGCTGGTACCCCTCCTCGAAGACCTGTTCCGGGTGCGGCGCGGTGAAAGCCAAGCTGCCGCTGCACGTCCGGACCTACGAATGCGATGCCTGCCACCTGGTCGTCGACCGGGACGACAACGCCGCGCTCAACCTCGCCGCGCTCGCGGCAGCCGCAGTAACTGGTACCGGAGTGGCCGGAGACCAGGACACCGCCCCGGCGGTGTCGAAGCCTCGTGGAGCCGACCGGAAGACCCGCGCCACCCGCACCCGTCGCAAGACGAGTGCGGGGCGGGCAGGCGGCGCAACCCTGCCGCAGCAGCGGCAGGAAGAAGCGAGAGACCGTACTCAAGCCGAAGCCCTCACGCTTTGGTGATGAGACGGACCTTCCGGGCAGAAACGCCCGGAATGCTGAAACCTGACTACGGTCTCGGCAACGGTTCTCGGAGATGGAGGCAGGGGCGGTCACTATCTCGTCGTACGAGACGCTGGTCGTCGACGGTCTCTTCCAGACGGAGGAGTACGCAAGGGCGTTGATCGGCGGCAGCTTCCCGCCCGTCTCGGAGCAGAAGCGGGAGGAACTGGTCGAGGCCCGGCTCGCCCGCAGGCGGCTTTTCGAACGGGAGAACCCGCCACTCGTCGAATTGATCCTCGAAGAGAGCGTGTTGCGGCGACCGTTTGGCAGCTGGGAGGTCCTCCGGGGCCAGTTGCGTTCGCTCGCCGAGGATGCGCAGAGGGACAACGTCTGCGTGCAGGTGCTGCCCCTGGACCGGGGCCTGCGCGGTACGTACGCGGGGGATCGCAGCGCCATGAAGCTTCTGACGACCAAGGAGCACGAGCACGTTGTCTACATGGAGATCGAGGACCAAGGCATTCTGGTCAGCGACCCTCCCGAGGTATCCCAACTCGCGCACCGCTATGCGAAGATCCGCGCACAGGCACTGAGTCCCGACAACTCCCTGAGCCTCATCAAGCGGTTGGCAGGAGAGTAGCAATGACCAGCACCGGAAGCCTTCGGTGGTTCAGGTCGAGCCACAGCGACAGTGGCGGCGGAGCCTGCGTCGAGGTCGCTTTCGACTGGCGCAAGTCGTCGTACAGCGACGGCGGTGGCGGTAACTGCGTCGAAGTAGCTCACCAAGCCCCCCACACCATCCACATCCGCGACTCCAAGCAAGCCGAAGCCGGGCCCATAGTCACCGTCTCCGGCGAGGCATGGGCAGACTTCCTCACGTACGCCGCAAGGTGAACGGAGCTGTCGGTGCCTCGCAGTCCTGGTCCGAGCGGGGCTCGTCGAGCACCGGTGGTGTCGTGCGCAGCGCCGAGTTCGTGTCCAGGACTACCGCCCGCCAGGTGCAGGTCCGGCCGTCGGAAGTGCGCGTGCCGGTGACCGACGGGTCGCCGATCGTGCCGCTGTCCACGCGAACCATCCAGCCGTGGGACTTCCATGTGCCCAAGTAGGGCTCGGGGATGGGAACACCCGGGCGTCCGGCCAGCCGTACGGAGGTGTTTGTCCCCGGCTTGTAGTCCCACACGGGGCCGGGCGGAGCTCCAATCAGACGAATGGTGCCGAGGTTCGGACACACGCCTACCGAGGCGCCCTCGGGCAAGATCACCTGCTGGTTGATGGGCCGCGTCATCGTGGCACGGTCCGGTGCGGACGAGACGTCGGCGAATGTGCCCCGGCACACCGCATCCGGCGTCGCCGCCAGAAACACTGGGCTGCTGCCGTCGCCCTTCGCGGACAGATGGAGGACGAACGGCCGCTGGCCGAGATACTCGTTCACCTGGGCCTCCCACTCGCCGAACAGATCGTCCAGCAGGTTCGCGGTCTCCTCCTGGGCGACCGGTTCGTCGCCGCCCAGGGTCGGGCTGCCCAGCAGGTTCCACAGCAGCACCCCCGCCACGGCGACGGAGAGAACCCCGGTGGCCGCGCCTAGAGCCGTACGGACGCGGGTACCGAGCGCGGGAGCCGTGCGCAGGACACGCGGCGGAGTAATCCCGGCCTCCGGAACGTCCAGCGGGTCGCGGCGGGGGAGCGCATCCGGGACGTCGGGGAACTCCGGCCGCTCCGGCTCGGCTTGCACGTCCTGTTCCCTGCGCGGAGCGTTCAGCAGGGGCTGGGCCGCCACCTTGTCCAGTCGTGCCAGGAGCGGACCCGGCAGCCAGGCGCCCGCCGGGGCCCGCCGCGTCAGGTCCATCAGTTCCGGTACCGACGGCCGCTCCTCGGGGTCCTTCTCCAGGCACCGCTGTACGAGCGGACGGATCACCTCGGGCACGGCGTCCAGCTCCGGCTGCTCGTAAGCGATCCGGAACAGCAGCGCGTGCAGCCCGCCGTCGCCCTGGCCCCGGAACGCGGAGCGCCCGGTGGCGGCGTACACCAGCACACTCCCCAACGAGAACACGTCCCCGGCCGGAGTGACCCGCTCGCCCCTGACCTGCTCAGGTGACATGAATTCCGGTGTCCCGACCAGGGTTCCGGTCCGAGTGAGGGTGGTGTCCAGCGTGGCGTCGAAGGAGTGCGCGACGCCGAAGTCGATCACGCGGGGACCATCGACGGTGAGCAGGATGTTGGACGGCTTGAGGTCCCGGTGGACGAGGCCAACGGTATGGATGGCGTCCAGGGCCTGAGCCAGGCGGTGTGCCAGGACGTGAGTGGAGGCGGACGGCAAGGGACCGAAGTCGCCGCGTACGACGGCTCGGAGGGTCGGTCCGGGGACGTACTCGGTGGCTACCCAGGGCTGTTGGGCCTCGGTGTCGGCGTCCAGGACGCGAGCCGTCCATGCCCCGCTCACCCGGCGCGCGGCGGTCACCTCGCGGGCGAACCGTCGCTGGAACTCGTCCCGTTCGCCGGGGTCGGCGTCGGTGCGGATCATTTTCACGGCCACGGTGCCGGCGTCCCCGTCCGCCTCCTGGGCCAGATACACCCGGCCCATACCGCCCGCGCCGAGCCGGGACAGCAGGCGGTATGGGCCTATGTGTGACGGATCGTCAGGAGCCAAGGGCTGCATGGCTTGGGATCATTCCAGAGATCGGCCCGGGGCATGGACCGCTTCACAACATGTTGTTGATGACGACGCGGCGATTCGGTTTCTAGGGCTGCGGTGCCGACAGTGCCCACAGGGCGGTCAGCAAGGTCGAGATGATGAGGGCGAAGCCCACGATTGCCGTGAGGGTGCCGCCGCCCATCAGGAGGCCCGCTGGGATGCCCAGGGCGGCGCCGGTGGCGGCGGTTCGGGCGCCGGGGAGCCACCAGGGGGTGGCGCGGAGGTTGTCCGGGAGGACGAAGGCGTCGCGCAGGTCGGCGCGGGCGGCTGACCAGTCGTCGAGGTGGACGTGCCGGGGTGGGTGGGCGCGGAGCCGGCCGAGCGGGACGAGCGGGGTGCCGTCCGGGAGTTGCACGACGGCTCGGCGGCGGGAGCTTCGTACCGTCACCGGGGTCTCGCCGGTGCAGTCGTCGAGGGCGGGGTGCCACATGACGCGCTGCCAGGAGGGGCGGTGCGTGCCGGGGGCGGTCAGGGAGAGCCAGATCGTCGACATGCCGCGCCATACGCGGACCCCGCGGTCGCCCTCGTGCACGGTGGCCGTCATCGGGTGGGCCGTGCCTCGCCGTGCTGTCCGGCGGAAGCGCAGGCCGCGCCAGGCCCAGATGGCGCAGAGGGCCGCGGCGCCGGGGGCGGCCAGCAGGATCGGCACCTCCAGGTCCTCCTCGGCCGAGGTCTCGTCCGCGTCGGCCGGGAAGCCCTTCGGGTTCGGCTCGGCTGGGTCGTAGGCGACGCGGAACCGCTTGCCCTCGGCGTAGCGGCCGGTGTCGTAGACGGTGAAGCGGTCCACGTGGGTGTGGCCGTCGGTGTCGGTCCAGCGGACGCGGATGTCGTCGGTGTCGCCGATGCCGTCCTCGACGACCAGGCCGTCGGCGGTCGCCGTGGCGTGCGCGCGGGCGTCGCGGTACTGGTGGGCGTGCCAGCCGAGCCAGGAGGCGAACAGGGCGTAGCCGAGGACGGTGACGAGGATGCCGAACAGGGCGACGCGCAGGGCGGGGCGGCGGGTCGGGGCGAGGCTCACAGGGTCACTTCCTTGGTACCGGTGGCCGTCGCGAGCAGGGCCCGCACCGGCGCGGGGTCCCCGCTCTCCAGCGCCTCGGTCAGGAGAGCGCGCAGGTCGAGGACGGTGCCGTCGGGCGCGGTCAGTACGGTGCTCAGCCAGCGCCCGGTGTAGGTCCAGCCCGCCTCGCGCAGGATCCGTTCCAGTACGGAGCTGATGGCGCTGCCGAGCACGGCACGCCCGGCCGCCGGACGGACGGCGGCGGGTGCCTTGCGCAGGTCGGGTTCGAGCCGCCGGGCCAGGTGTGGCCAGCTGCCGTCGGCGATGGTGTCCAGGGCGTCGGACAGGGCGTCGGCGTGAGACGTCCGGTCGGTGGCGGTGAGGAGGGGCAGCGGGCCGTCGCCGTCGACGGCGCGGTCGATGAGGGTGCGCAGCCGGTCGGGGTCGAGTTCGAGGAGGCGTACCGGGCGCAGGGCACCCGGCTCCACCTTCGGGTCGTCCCCGGCGGCGGCCAGGGACGCCGGGCCCTCCGGTTCGACGAGCCGGGCGACACACCACCGCTCGATGGCCGCACCGTGCTCCAGCCGCAGCGGTACGTCACGGAAGGGGCGGTCGGCCGGCGGCACGGCGTCCGGCAGCGCGGCGACGCGCACGTCGGTCGGTGGGTGGCTGTCCGACCCGTAGGGGTCGATCCGCTCGTCCTCGGCGGCCTCCCGGGCCGCGAGGCGGACGACGTACGGGTCGCGCAGGGCCGTGTCGAGGGCGTCGTAGAAGTCCACGGGGTACGCCCCGTCCTCCTCCAGCGCCAGCGACCACTGGCCGCCGAGGCCGTGGAAGGCGGCGGCGAGTACGCCGGTGCGCTCCAGCGCCTCGCGGGTGGCCGCGGTGCCCGTTGTTCGGGCCGCGTCGGCGTCGGCGGCGGTCTCCGCCCGCCAGACGATGGGCTGGGAGGCGCGCAGCAGGGGCGCGGCGAGCGGGGCGAGGAGGGGACGGAGAGCACCGTCGAGGCGGTCGTCGAGCGTCGCGCGGGCGCCGGCCAGCCAGTCCGTACGGCGGCTGCGCACATGCTGCTCGTGCGCCAGTTCGTGGGCGATCACCGACGCGAGCTGGGCCTCGGTGAGGTGCCGCAGGAGGGGCAGGCCGAGGACCATCACGTAGGTGCGCACACCCCTGACCCGGACGCGGGCCACGGCGGCGTCCGGTTCGGGCACGATCCGTACGAGCAGCGGCGCGCGGAAGCCGAGCCGCTCGGCGGCCTCCCGCACCAGCGCGGCCAACTCGGGCTCGTCCCCCGGCCGCACGGCCCGCCCCGGGAGGGGCCCGCCCCCCACGGCGCCCTGGACGATGCCGAGCACCGTGAGAGCGATGACACCGAACACCCACTCCTGATCCCCGATCAGAAGCAGAACGAGCGGTATCACCACCACGACCAACGGCGACCAGACGACCGCGAGCATGGCCCCTATCAGCAGCCACTCCCGCACGGCCCGGACCGCCCCGCCCCCCGACGGCTGCGTCCCCATCAGCGATTCCCTCCCCTGTACGGCCAGGGGATCTTCTCCGGGGACGCGACTTGTTGTCCATTAATTGTCGCTGTCCGGCCGGTGAATGCGCACGGGCGCGATCACATTTGGATCACAGGACCCACGCATCGCTGGGGAGTATTCCGGTATTTCGTGCTTCGCCTCTTCTTTCGCCTCAGTAGCTTCATGTCGGTCACTGACGTTGACCGCGACTTGACAAAGAGGCAGTGAGGAAGATGAGCGAAGAGTCATCCCCGCCATGGGCGCGGCACCCGTTGCCGTCCCGCTCGTGGCTGAGACGCATAGCGGTGGCCACGGCGCTTGTGCTGTCGGCCGGGCTGATCGAGGCGGGGGCGGCCGTCGCCCAGCAGCCCTCGGCTGCTGCGGAGGACCCCGCCCCACTGGGCCCGGCGGAGGCCGAGGACGCGGCGTCGGCGCTGTTGATGGCGCGGCTGCAGGACCGGCGGATCGAGGTCACCGGGGAGCGGACCGACTCCACGACGACGTGGGCGAATCCGGACGGCACCACGGCGGTGGAGTCGTACACCGGCCCGATCCGGGTGCGCGACGAGAACGGCACCTGGCGGCCGGTGGACACCACGCTGGTGGAGGCCGGCGGCGTGGTCGCGCCGAAGCTGGCGGCCGCCGACGTCACCCTGTCCGACGGTGGCACGGACGAGACGCTGGTCCAGGTCGAGCGCGGCAAGCACGCGCTGGGCGTGGGCTGGAAGGGCCGTCTGCCCAAGCCCGTGCTGGACGGTTCAACCGCCACCTATTCCGGGGCTGTTGAGGGCGGTGACCTGGTGGTCACGGCCCTGAAGGAAGGTTTCACCCACAACGTTGTGCTCCGTGAGCGCCCCGACGGCCCGGTCGAGTACCGGCTCCCGGTGGATGCCACGGGGCTGCGCCTGAAGGAGACCGCCGACAAGCGGCTCGAGTGGGAGGACTCTCAGGGTGATGTGAAGGCCGGCGCCCCGGCGCCGGTGATGTGGGACGACACGCAGGACAAGACGTCCGGTGAGCCGGAGCACATGGCGCCGGTCGACGTGAGCATCGTCGATGCCGAGGACGGCAAGGGACAGGTGCTGGTGCTCAAGCCCAGTGCCGCGTTCCTCATGGACCCGGACGTGACCTACCCGGTCACCATCGACCCGACCGACTCGCTGATGGGGCCGGTCACCGACACCTGGGTGCAGTACGACAACTACCTCACCTCGCAGCGCGGCTCGACCGAGCTGAAGGCGGGCACGTACGACGGGACGCACAAAGCCCGCTCGTTCCTTAAGTTCAACGTCTCGAAGTACACCGGCAAGCACATTCTCGACGCGAAGCTGCGGCTGTACTCGTACTATTCGTCGACCTGCGACACGGTCAACTCGGGCGTCGAGGTCCGGCGGATCACGACCGACTGGGACCCGTCGGCGATCACCTGGTCCCAGCAGCCGTCGACGACGACGACCGCCGCGGTGACCATCAAGGACGCCAAGGGCTACAACTCGTCCTGCCCGGCGGGCTACAACACCTGGGACATCGACGGCATCGCCCAGGCATGGGCGAACGGCTCGGCCAACTACGGGCTCAGGCTGTCCGCGGTCACCGAGACCGATCCCAAGACCTGGCGCCGCTACCGGTCCGCCAACTACGTCGACGGATCCCACGACGCCGCCTCCGAGCCGTCGCTGACGGTGGTGTACAACACCAAGCCGGGCCCGGCCACGCCGCTGTCCCCGCTGACGGGCGCGGCGACCAACGACACCACGCCGACGCTGTCGGCGAAGGCGACGGACGCGGACGGCAACACCGTCCAGCTGACGTTCGAGATCTGGAAGTCGGACGGCACGGCCGCGCTCCAGTCGGGCAAGTCGGTGTACGTGGCCTCCGGTGCCACGGCCACCTGGACACCGGGTACGGCGCTGTCCCAGGGTTCCTACAAGTGGCGTGCCGCGGTCTACGACGGCACGGACTGGAACGGCACCTGGTCGGCCTGGCAGTCCTTCACCGTCGACACTACCAAGCCCGGCGCCCCGTTCGTGTCGTCCACGGACTACCCGCAGGACGGCAAGTGGTACGGCGGCGCGGGCACTCCGGGCAGGTTCACCTTCACCCCCGCCACCGGAACCAGCGACCTGGCCGGGTACGTGTACTCGCTGGACGGTGCCGCCGCCCAGACGGTGTCCGCCACCACCTCGACCACGGTCACGCTCACCCCGGCCGCAGACGGCCACCGCACGCTGCGCGTGCAGAGCAAGGACAAGGCGGGCAACGTCTCGACCGCTGTCAGCTACGACTTCCTGGTCGGCCAGGGCGCCATCGTCCAACCCGCGGAGGGAGCGGTAAGCGCCCGCCGAGTGAAGCTCGAACTCGACGCCCAGCCGAAGTACACGCGCGTCACGTTCCAGTACCGGCGCGGCCCGGGCGCGACCGTCTACGACGTGCCGCTGGCGAACCTGGCCAAGGCGGACAACACCCCGTTCACGGCGCAGAAGACGACGCTGTCGGACATGGGCCCGCACGCCAACTGGTCCGTGCTGGAGACCCTCGGCCAGATCGGCGGCATGGTCCAGGTGCGGGCGATGCTGTACACGAGCAGCGACGCGGACCCCGCGTACATCAGCGAGTGGCGTGGCTTCACCGTCGACCCGAACGCGGACGGTGCTGCCTCGGACGAGGTCGGGCCCGGCTCGGTCAATCTGCTCACCGGTGACTACTCGGTCGGCGTGACGGACGCCGACGAGTTCGGCCTGTCCTCCTCCCGCGTCGCCTCGTCACGCGGCACAGACCGCGGGTGGATGCCGCAGGGTGAATGGCTGACCACCAACCAGCAGGACGTCTCCACAGACACGAGCGGCTTCACCGCGACGACGGCGACCCTCAGCAGGGTCACCAACCTCGGTCAGGACGGCTCCCCCGACTCGTTGAGGCTGCTGCCCACGTCCAGCACCAGCGGTGACACCTACGCCTCGGTGGGCGGCGACAGCGGTGCCCTGCGGCTGGGCATGAAGCCGGGCAGGACATACCGCTTCACCGCCTGGGCGTACGTCCCCTCGGCGACTGGTCTGTCCCCGCAGCACGCGAACGGCCTGCGCTTGCTCGCCGCCTTCGCCACCCCGTCCGGCACGGTGACCAAGACCTCACGCAAGGTGCCTTACACCGACGCGTGGGCGGAACTGACCCTGGACTTCACAGTCCCGGCCAACGCCACCTCCGCCTACCTGCGCCTGTACAACGGCTTCGCCGCGGACTCCGGCAAGGCGGTCCACTACGACCACCTGTCGCTGCGTGAACTGGTCGCACCGTTCGGCCCCGAATGGGCGGGCGGCGCCTCGGGCGGGGTCGCCGACAACGACTACTTCTCGCTGACCTTCCCGAGCCGGGACATGGCGGTCATCACCGCCTACGACGACACCACGATCTCCTTCGCCAAGAGCTCGGACCGCTCCTTCAGCCCCGAGCCCGGCGCCGAGGGACTGATCCTGAGGGAAGTCGGCAGCAGCTACCAGTTGACCGACGACGACGGCAGCATCACCACGTTCGCGATGCAGCCAGGCTCGAACGTGTACGTCGTCGACTCCGTCTCCGGCACCGACGCGGCATCCATTTCCCGCTACGTCTACGACACCACCGACCGCCGCTCGCTGGTCAAGCGGGTGATCGGCGAGGTCGAGCCGGGCGTGGACGACATCGGGCAGTGCACCGGCAGCGTTCCGGCGCGCGGATGTGAGGTGCTGGAATACGTCTACGCGACGCAGACGACCGCGACGGCCGACACTCCCGGCGACGTGGTGGACCGGGTCAAGGCGGTGCGGATCTGGTCGTGGGACCCGGGCACGAATGCCGAGACCGCCGACGATGTGGTCATCTACCGCTACGACCTGACCGGCCGTCTGGTGGAGGTGTGGGACCCGCGGAAGACATCCCACGACGACACCGTAGTCTTCAAGACGAAGTATGCCTATGACGCCGCAGGCCGCCTCACCTCCATCGACACTACCGGTGAACTGCCCTGGCACTTCGACTACGGCAAGGCCGGTGCGGACCAGGACCCGGGCCGCCTGCTGAAGGTCCGCCGCCCGGCGCTCAAGCTGGGCAGCAAGGACGTCGTCGAGGGGGAGACCGCCTCCAAGGTGGTCTACGAGGTTCCGCTGACCCGTACCGGGGGCGGCCCGTACGACATGGCCGGCGCCGATGTGGCCGCCTGGGGTCAGTCGGACGCACCCACGGACGCCACCGCCGTCTTCGGCGTGGAGTCCGACCCGGGTACCCACACCGCCACAGCGGCCACACCCGGCAGGGACGGCTATCAGTCGGCCACCGTCCACTACCTCAACGCCTCGGCGCAGGCAGTGAACACCGCCACCTGGTCGCCGACCGGCGTCGGGGACATTGACACGTCCGAGTTCGATCGGTTCGGCAACACTGTCCGAACCCTGGATGCCACCGGCCGCCTGCTTGCCCTGGGCAAGCTCGACGGCGCTCAGGAGAAGGCTGCCGAGCTGGAGCTGCCGGACGACCCGGCGGCCCGCGCCGCACTGCTGGACAGCCGCAGCGTCTACAGCCGCGACGGCCTGGACCTTCTGGAGGAGTTCGGCCCGGTCTACCGGGCGCGGTTGGAAGAAGGCGTTCCGGCCCAGTCGGATCCGCCGATGCCGGCGATCGCGGCCGGTGAGTCGGTGGTGGTCCGCTCCCACACGGTCCATGTCTACGACGAGGGCAAGCCCGACGGCGCGGCGTACCACCTGGAGACCACCACCCGTGAGGGCGCCCGGATCGAGGGCTACACCGCGGACGTCGAGGTCCGGGTCACCAAGACCGGTTACGGCACGCCGATCGGCGGCACGTCCGGCTGGACGCTGCGCGCCGCGACGTCGGTGACGACGGACGCGGTCACCGGCGGCGCGAACCTCACCGCGACCATCAAGTACGACGCGGCGGGACGCGCGGTGGAATCGCGCAGGCCGGGCTCGAACGGCGCGGACACCGGCACGGTCAGGACCGTCTTCTACACGGCCGGGGCCAACCCGGATGACGCGGCCTGCGGCAACCGCCCCGAGTGGGCGGGGAACCCGTGTGTCACCCTGCCCGGCGGTAAGATCGCCGACGCGGACACGGCCCGTATGCCGGACACCTTGCCGGTCAAGCGGATCACGCGCTACTCGCGTTTCGGGGACGTGGAAGAGGTCACCGAGACCAACGCCGGCAAAACCCGCAGGACGGTGACGGTCTACGACGCGGCCGACCGGATCCTGTCCACCGAGATCACCTCCGACATCGGCAAGGCCCTGCCGGAGGTGACCACCGAGTACGACCCGGTCACCGGACACGCGATCAAGACGATGGCCGGCGGCAAGACCATCACCAGGGTCTTCGACTCCCTCGACCGCCTGCTGTCCTACACGGACGCCGACGGCGGCACGACCACCACCGAGTTCGACAAGTACGGCAAGCCTGTCAAGGTCAGCGACAACACCGGCTCGACGACGTACACGTACGACCGGACGAAGGAGCCGCGCGGCTTCGTCACCTCCGTGACCGACAGCGTGGCCGGTACCTTCACCGCGAAGTACGGCCCTGATGGGCAGTTGGTGGAGCAGACCTACCCTGGCGGGTACGTCCGCAAGGACACGTTCAACGCGGTGGGCGCGCCGACGGGCCGCACCTACACCCGTGCCTCGGACGGCGAGATCGTCTACGGCCAGCACATCGAGCTGACGACGACGGGCGCCATCGCCTCCGACACATCGTCCACTGACAGCAAGGAGTACAGCTACGACCGTCTGGGTCGCCTGACCAAGGCCCGGCAGAGCACCAGCGCCGAGGGCTGCGTCACCCGGACGTACGGCTTCGACGAGGCGGGCCGGAGTGTCGCCGGCCGCATGAACCGCACCTCGAAGACGGTCATCGCGGCCGCCGAGGACGGCTCCTGCGCGACGACCGGCGGGTCGGTCACAGCCACCTCGTACGACAGCGCCGACCGGCTGCTGACCGGGGGCTACACCTACGACGCCTTCGGCCGCACCACGGCCACGGGCACGGGCTCGGCCAACGTCTACTGGGCGAATGACCTGGTGGCCTCGCAGACCGCGGGCGACACCCGCCAGTCCTGGACGCTGGACCCCGCCCTGCGCTTCGAGGCGTTCACCACCGAGAAGAAGCAGGCGGACGGCACCTGGGCGAACGCGACGAGCAAGCTCAACCACTACGGAGACGACTCCGACGAGCCGCGCTGGATCATCGAGGACACCACTCAGGGCACGCTGACGCGCAACGTCTCCGGCCCGGACGGCGACCTCTCGGCCACCACCTCCGCCACGGGCGAGGTGCAGCTGCAGTTCGCCAACCTGCACGGTGACGTGTCGATCACGCTGGACACGGAGATGACGGCACCCAAGGTGCTGCTCTACGACGAGTTCGGCGTCCCGACCGACGGCCAGGCACCGCAGCGCTACGGCTGGCTCGGCGCCAAGCAGCGCTCCGGTGAGGCATTGGACGGCGTCATCCTCATGGGCGCCCGCCTCTACAGCCCCGAGCTGGGCCGCTTCCTCCAGCCCGACCCCGAACCCGGCGGCAACGCCAACGCCTACGACTACTGCAGCGGCGACCCCGTCAACTGCGTGGACCTCGACGGGCACTGGGGCTTCAGCTGGAAGAAGGCGTTCAAGAAGGTCGCCCGGGTCGCGGAGGTTGCCTCCTACATCCCCGGCCCCATCGGCAACGTCGCCTCCGCCGTCGGCGCCATCTCCTACGCCGCCACCGGCAACTGGAGCAAGGCCGCCGAAATGAGCGTAGGTGTCGCCTTCGGCTCCGCCGGCCGTCTCGCGGTCAAGGGTTTCAAGGCAGCCAAGAGCATCCGCAAGGCCAGCCGGGTCAACCGGTCGTCCTCCCGCCCCAGGAGGTCGTCCCGGAACACAGGCTGTTCCCGGCCGAACTCCTTCGCGCCGGAGACGCTGGTCCTGATGGCCGACGGCAGCTACTTGCCCATCGGCGCCATCCAGATCGGCGACTACGTAGCAGCCACCGATCCCGAGACCGGCGAGACCTACGCCGAACCAGTCCTGGACGTCATCAGCGGCTACGGCACCAAGCACCTGATCGAGATCGACACCGACACCGACCCGACCACCCCACCCCTGCAGGCCACGGATGCCCACCCAATCTGGGTCGACGGGAGGGGATGGACCAAGGCTCGCGATGTCCGGGTCGGTAACCTCCTCACGGCCACCGATGGTTCGCTGCACCCGGTTACTTCGCTAGAAGACCTCGGTTCATTGCCGGAGCAGCTCGTCGTCAACCTCAACGTGGGTGACATCCATACGTATACCGTCGTGGATGCCGCTGGCCACGAGATTCTGACTCACAACAGTGCGTGCGGGGTTCATGGCAACGACCGCCGCTGTAAGTGCGGAAGTCACGTCTACAAGATCATTGACAATCGCACGGGGGGTGTATACAAGTACGGCACGGGCAGTGGTAGAGTCCGTAACGGAATCCGAAAGGATGGGAAATCGCGACGGGCAGAAAAGCAGGTCCGTAAGCTCAATCGGGCGGCCGGAAGTCAGAGATATTCCTCGCATGTGATCAGGACATATCGAACGGTTGGAGAGGCCAGGGACCTTGAGCGAGCTCGGATCCTCAAGCACATTCGCCGCTTTGGGCGCCGCCCACCGGGGAACCCTGTGAACTGGTAGGTCGGCACACGACCTCAAAAACTAATGCCCGGCCGCGCAGCTCTGGCGCGGCCGGGCGCCACTCTGTCGGATTGGGATGCACTCCATGGACATGGAAAAATTCTGGCACATCATCGATGGTGCGCAGGGCGGGACCGTTCACGATGTCATCGAGTCAGTGGGGCAGGCTCTTTCCAAGGGGCCGGTGAATGAAGTCATGGACTTCGCCGAGCGCCTCTCGGAGGCGCTTTACACACTGGACAGGAGAGAGCTGTTCGAGAAGGATTACACGTTCCTTGGCGATGCCACAGGTGGAGAGAACACGGGCGAGGATTTTCTGTACGCTCGCTGCGCGGTGGTCGCTGCGGGATCTGTGGTTTACCAGCAGGTGAACCAGGACCCGGAGAAATTCGCGCGGGAATGGAACTGGCATGCGCAGGACCTGCTCTATGTAGCTGAAGAGGCATACGAGGAACTCACGGACGACACGTGGGAGTACGAGACGGCCGTTGACTACGAGACGGGCTCGAACGCCTCTGGCTGGACGGGCGAGTAGCGATTACGTACCCGGCGGGTGCCAGACCTTCACCGAGCACGGCGTCTGACGTCTACTCGTCTTCGGTGTCGAAGCCGTACGGCGGGATCGTCCAGCGCAGCAGTGTCCCGCCCGCCCCGTCGGGTTCGAGCGTGACGGGGTAGACCTCGCCGTCTTCTCTTCCGCCTGCGTGTCTCATCACGTGGTCTCCCCGATGCCAGTCGATGCCGAGCACCTGGCAGCCGGCGAGGTCGATCGTCCCGGCGAGGAGGGGATGGGGTCGGCCTGCCCGTCGGGAGCGGTGGAGGTCGGTGTGTTTGTCCAGGGATACGGCGACGCCCTTGCCGGGGAGACCGCCGCGCCAGGCGATGAGCTCAGCGGCGAGTGCCTCGGCTTCGGCCAGGGGCAGGTCGAGTCGGCCGTATGACCCGTGTGTCGTGCGCTCGCCGCCGAACTGGGCGTGCGCGTCGTCCTCGTAGCGGCCCCAGTAGGTGACGTCGGCCAGTCCGTCGACCGACTCGCCCAGTAGCCCGCTCCAACTGTCGAGGGCGATCGCGTCGCCGAGCACCATGCCGCAGCCGTCGACGGGCAGGTCGCCGAGGGGGACGGGTGGCGACGGGTCGGTGGTCCGCGGCCAGGGCAGGCCGAGGTCGACCTCCAGGGTCGCGATCGTCGGTTCCTCGTCGAAGGGGGAGGGGGAGGCGGTCGCCCGCACCCTCAGGGGCTGGTCGGCTGCCGCCGGTACGGCGACGGCCTCGCAGAGCCCGTCGTGGAGATGGCCTCCGCCTGATGCCGCCGCCGCCCTCGCACGCTCGGACAAGGGGCGGCCCAGTTCCCGCCACTCGTCGACGCCCCCGGCCATGCCCAGCACAAGCACACCGGAGGGCGCGGTGACGTGCCCCAGGTCGATGTAGGTCCGGGTCATGCGCGTCAGCTGAAGACGATCATCGAGCCCTGGGCCAGGCTGCGGGTCGCTGCCGCGTGGAGGCCGAGCCAGACGTGGCGTTCGCGGGCGAAGGGGCTGGGGTCGTAGGGGGCGGGTACGGCCGGCTCCTCCAGCTCCGTGGGCGAGGCGGGGGGTTGGGGGGCGGGTGGGGGGTTCGTCGGGTCGATGCCGATCGACGGGGCGACGTACTCCAGTTCGCGGAGGAGGGCGTGGGAGGAGCCCAGGGGGCCGCCGCCCGCGAGGAGTTCGTCGTTGGAGAGGGGCTGGGGGAAGTCGACGGGGACGTACGCGCCCGCGTGGTCGTAGTGCCAGACCAGGTGGGACTGCTGGGCCGTCGTCTCGAACATCTCCAGGAGCTGTTCGTAGTCGCCGCCGAGCTCGTCGACCGGGGTGACCGGCAGGCCGCAGACCTGGAGGAGGTACACCCGGCGCAGGAAGTGCAGGGCGTCGTAGTCGAAGCCCGCCACCGGGGCGACCTCCCCGGACAGGCCGGGCATGTACTGGTACACCGGAACCGGCGGGAGCCCGCTCTCGGCCAGCACCGCGTTGTACTGCGCGAGTTCCTCGGCGAACGGGTTGTCGGGGGTGTGGCACAACACGTCGACGAGCGGTACCAGCCACAGGTCGCAGGCCAAAGAGGGCTCCTCAGTCAGTGCGTTGCAGGGTCAGGGTTCCAGGGCAGGGAAGCGTAGTCGTGCAGGTCCCATACCCACACCCCGCCCACCCGGCTACCGGGGCGGCCCAGCAGCTTCTCCACCGTCGCCCGCAGCCGCTCCGCGTCCGGCCCCGGGACGAGTACCACCGCGCCCGCGTTCCAGTACGCGAGGTCGTCGCGGGCCCGCGCCCGCCCGGCCTCGTCCACGAACGGCACGATCCCGAGGTCCCGCGCGTCCGCCAGCACGCTCGCCGTGTAGCGGAGCGGGACGCCGTAGACGCCGGTGCGGTCGCCGTCGCCGTAGGGCCGGTTGAAGTAGCCGCCGGGGAGGCGGAAGCCGAAGCCGGACGCGCTCTGCCAGTGCAGCGCCCGCGCGTCGGTGGGGTCGGGGAGCGGCACCGGGACCAGGGTCTCGCCGTCGCGGACGTACGACCGCCAGGCCCCGGAGGTGAAGAAGGCGGGCACCTCGGGGCGCTGCTCGGAGCGCAGCGGGGCCGGGACGAGGGGGAGGAGGGCGAGGGTGACGGCGGCCAGGAGGCCGAGCCGTCGTCGCCGTACGTCCGGCAGGTCCGCCAGCGCCAGTGCCAGGAGCATCCCCAGCACCGGTGCGCAGATCATCGCCAGCCGGCCCACCAGGACGGACTCCAGCAGGGGGAGGGTGTCGAGGAGGGCCCACGGGCCGGGGACGGCCGTGGCCGTGAGCGGTACGGGGATGATCGGGCCGAGCGACAGCAGGGCGGCCAGGGCCGCGGTGGCCGACAGCGCCCGTACGACCGGGCGGCGGTGCCACAGCCGTACCGTGACCGCCACTGCGAGCAGGGCCAGGGGCCAGCCGTAGAAGGCGTTCTGCTCGGTCGGGTTGACGGAGAGGGCGTTCGCGCGGTCGGCGTCGCCCGCGAGGAGGGAGCGTTCCGCGAAGGAGAGGAGGGCGAGCGGGGAGTTGGCGGTGGCGGGGTCGTGGGGGAGGTGGGTGTAGCTCTGCGGGCCGGAGAACTGCCAGAGGAGGGGGTGGAGGACGAGGGGGAGGCAGACCGCGGCGGCCGTCGCCAGGCCGCGCAGGGCGGGGCGCCAGGCGGTGCGGGCCGCCTGGGGGTGTACGGCGGTGTAGGCGGCGGCGAAGAGCAGCATGCCCAGGGCCGCCAGCAGCAGGGCCTCCTCGCCGAGGAGGAGCTGGTACGCGGCCATCAGGCCGAGGGTGACCGCGGTGCGCGTCGGGCGCGGGGCGCCCTCGCACAGGCGCAGGGCGCGTTCGATGATCGGCGGGATCATGAACAGGAGCGTGAAGTTGGGGTGCGCGGCCGCGTGGCTGACCATCGGCGGGGCGAACGCGGCGAGCAGGGCGCCGGTGCAGGCGGCGGCCGGGTGGTGCGGGGTGAGGCGGCGGGCGATCAGGCGGTACCAGGCGGACGCGGTCGCGGCCAGGCCCAGGGTCATGACGAGGCTGAGGGTGATCGCCGGGCCCACCAGCAGGGTCAGGGGTGTGAGGGGGATCGACAGGCCCGGCATGACCGTGTTGGCCATGAGGTTGACGCCCTCCGGGTAGCCCTGAAGGTCGGTGAAGAGCGGGTTGCGCAGGTGGGCGACGTTGTCGGCGGTGACCGCGAAGAACCACTCCCACTGGTACTGGTCCTGGAGGGAGTCGGTGAGATAGCGGTCGTCGGGGGCGAAGAACCGGCCGGAGTAGAGGGCCAGGGAGAGGAGGAGGAAGAGGGCGTCGGCGCGTACGAGGTGCAGGCGGGCCAGGTCGCGCAGGAAGCGGGGGTAGTCCAACGGCCGTATCTTCGAGCCCGGTTGGTGCGACCAGCGCACCGGGACCTCGGTCACCGGCCAGCCCTCGCGGTGGAAGTGGCGCAGCACCTCGACGTCGATCGCCCAGCCGTCCACCCGGGCGGCGGCGAAGGCGGCGCGGGCCTTGTCGCCGTCGAAGAGCTTGAAGCCGCACTGGGTGTCGCGGATGCCGGGGACGGTCGTGGCGCGGATCAGCAAGTTGCCCGCTGCGCCGAGGAGTTCGCGGGAGCGGTGCTGGCGGCGGCCGAGCTCCGCGCCGGGGACGGCGCGTGAGCCGATGGCGGCCGCCGCGTGGCCGTCGGCCAGCGCCTTCTCCAGTTTCTCCAACTCGCCCATGGGCGCGGCGAGATCGGCGTCGGTGAGGAGGATCCGGCGGCCGGTGGTCGCGGCGACGCCGAGGCGGAGGGCGTGGCCCTTGCCGCGGTGGCGGCCGTCGGAGACCAGGCGGACACGGGGGTCGGGGTACGTGCCGACCAGGGCCCGGGTGCCGTCCCGTGAGCCGTCGTCGGCGACCACTATCTCCCAACTGCCGCCCGAGTCCCGTAGGTGGGTGGTGAGGGCGTCGAGCGTGCCTGCGAGCCGGTGCTCCTCCTCGTAGGCCGGGATGACGACGGAGAGGTCGACCGGGACCGTCACTCCGCCGCCAGCCGCTCGATCAGCGCGATCGAGTGCGCGTTGTACGCGGCGAGGATGGTGCGGGCGGTGGCGATGTCGCGGCGGTACAGGGCGTCGACCAGTTCGGTGTGTCCGGCCCACAGGTGGCCGCGCAGATCGGTGAGCCGGCGCAGATGCTGCACCGCGCACACCCAGGACTGGACCCGCAGCCGGTACAGGAAGTCGGCGAGGTAGGGGTTGCCGAACATGACGCTCAGCTCCCGCCAGAAGCGCAGGTCGTAGCCGATGAGGACGGTGAGGTCACCGGCGGACGCGGCCCGCCGGGCCTCCTCGCCGCGCCGCCGCACGCCGGCGACGGCCACCGCGATCCGCGGGTCCGCCGGGTCGCCGTAGCTGCCGCGGCCCTGCTCCACGGCGTGCAGCATGCCCTCGATGATCAGGCTGCGTGCCTCGATCATGCCGCGGTAGTCCGCGGGGGAGTACTCGTGCACCCGGAACCCGCGGTGCTGGTCGGCCTCCAGCAGGCCCTGCGCCGAGAGGTCGACGAGGGCCTCGCGGACCGGGGTCGCGGAGACGCCGTACTGGTCGGCGATCTCCTTGACGGTGAACTCCTGCCCCGGCTGCAGCCGCCCCGCCAGCACCTCGTCGCGGAGCGCCTCGGCGATCTGCTGCCGCAGGGTGCTGCGGGTCACGGCGCCGGTTCCGCTGCTGCGGGGCATGGTCGGGCTTCTCCCTGGTCGTCGAGTACGAGCGCGTGGTGACGTGCTCCCCCATGTCTACGAGCACGTCACCTTACGCGTTCGAATCCGAAGACACCCTATTTGAGGACAAGCCCCCCGGCCGTGGCCTACTCGGTGTACTCGTCCGCCACCGACAGCGCCGCGTCCAGCGCCGCCAGGCCCTCCTGCAGCTCGGCCTCGCTCGCGTTGCAGGGCGGGACGACATGGGTGCGGTTCATGTTCACGAACGGCCAGACGCCGTGCTTCTTGGCGGCCGCGGCGAAGGCCGCCATCGGCGCGTTCGCCTCGCCGACCGCGTTGTACGGCACCAGCGGCTCGCGGGTCTCCCGGTTCCGCACCAGCTCCACGGCCCAGAACATGCCGACGCCGCGCACCTCGCCCACGCTTCTGTGCCGCTCGGCCAGCTCCCGCAGCGCCGGTCCGACGACCGACTCCCCGAGCCGGGCGGCGTGCTCGACTACGCCCTCCTCCGCCATGACGTTGATCGTCGCGACGGCGGCCGCGCAGGCCAGCGGGTGTCCGGAGTACGTCAGACCGCCGGGGTACGGCCGCTTGCCGAAGGTCTCCGCGATCCTCCCGGAGATGGCGACCCCGCCGAGCGGCACATACCCGGAGTTCACGCCCTTGGCGAAGGTCATCAGGTCGGGGACGACGTCGAACAGGTCGGCCGCGAACCACTCGCCGGTCCGCCCGAACCCGGCCATCACCTCGTCCAGGACGAAGACGATCCCGTACTTGTCGCACAGCTCCCGCACCCCGGCGAGATAGCCGGGCGGCGGGACCATGATCCCGGCGGTGCCCGGGATCGTCTCCAGGATGATCGCCGCGATGGTGCCCGGCCCCTCGAAGGCGATGGTCGTCTCCAGGTGCTCCAGCGCCCGCGCGCACTCCTGCTCCTCGGTCTCCGCGTAGAAGCGGGAGCGGTAGAGGAAGGGCGCCCAGAAGTGCACGACACCGGCCGCGGCGCTGTCGTTGGCCCAGCGGCGCGGGTCGCCGGTGAGGTTGATGGCCTGCTGGGTGCCGCCGTGGTACGAGCGGTAGGCGGAGAGCACCTTGGGGCGGCCCGTGTGCAGCCGGGCCATGCGGATGGCGTGCTCCACGGCGTCGGCGCCGGCGTTGGTGAAGAAGATCTTGTCCAGGTCGCCGGGGGTGCGCTCGGCGATCAGCCGGGCCGCCTCCGACCGCGCCTCGACGGCGAAGGCGGGCGCGAAGGTCGTCATCCTCGCGGCCTGCTCCTGGATCGCGGCGACGACCTTGGGGTGCTGGTAGCCGATGTTGGTGTAGACGAGGCCGCTGGTGAAGTCGAGGTAGCGGTTGCCGTCGTAGTCCCAGAAGTACGACCCCTCGGCGCCGGCGACGGCGAGCGGGTCGATGAGCTCCTGCGCGGACCAGGAGTGGAACACATGCGCACGGTCCGCGGCCTTCACGGCGGCGCCGGCCTGGGGGTTCGGCTGAGGGGTCATGCCGGTGAGGGTAAATGTCCGCGATGCGGAAGCGATATCGGCGTCCTGTCTGTGGACGGGGGGTTTCCGCGACAGGTTGTCGGGCGTGCACCGGGCTCGGACGGACATCGAGGAGTATTGACAGCAAGCTGTCGAAGTGACAGTCTGCTGTCATAGCCGCTTCGGAACCGGGAGGCAGAACCATGGACCGCAAGCCCGTGCATCTCGCCGTGTACGACACCCTCGCCGACTGGGAGACGGGGCACGCGACCGCGCATCTCGCCCGCGCCGGGTACGAGATCCGGACGGTCGGCCCGTCCACCGAGGAGGTCCGGACGATCGGCGGGCTGCGCATCCGCCCCGACCTGGCCCTGGACGACGTACGGCCCGAGGACAGCGCCCTCCTGATCCTCCCGGGCGCGGACCTCTGGGACACGACGGACGACCTCGCCCCCTTCGCCCGCACGGCGCGCGCGTTCCTGGACGCCGGCGCGCCCGTCGCCGCGATCTGCGGCGCCACCGCGGGGCTGGCCCGCGAGGGCCTGCTCGACGACCGCGCGCACACCAGCGCGGTGTCCTTCTACCTCGCCGCGACGGGGTACGGCGGCGGTGAGCACTACGTCGACGCGGACGCCGTCACGGATGTCGGATCGGGCTTCGGCGCGGACGCCGTCGCGGGCGGGAAGCTGATCACCGCCGGCCCCACCGAGCCCGTCGCCTTCGCCCGGGAGATCCTCCGGCTGCTCGGCGTGTACGAGGGCGAGGTGCTGGACGCCTGGTACCGGCTGTTCCACGACTCCGACCCCGAGGCGTACGCCGTACTGCAGAAGGCGGGCGTCGCGTGAGCCGCGAGCACCAGGACCTGTTCAGCCGCAGCGCCATCGGGACCTTCCGGCTCAACGGCCAGTTCCTCGCGATCGCCGAGGAGCTGGCCCGCCCGGCGGGGCTGACCGCCGCCTGGTGGCAGGTGCTCGGCGCGGTGCTGCGGGAGCCGCTGCCGGTCGCCGGGATCGCCCGGGCCATGGGCATCACGCGGCAGAGCGTGCAGCGCATCGCCGATCTGCTGGTGGACCGGGGGCTGGCCGAATACCGCCCCAACCCGGCCCACCGCCGCGCCAAGCTGCTCGCACCGACCGAGGAGGGCCGCGCGGCGATCGCCCGCATCGACCCAGGGCACGCGGACTTCGCCGACCGGCTGGTGGCGGCGTACGGCGGTGAGGCGGAGCTGGCCGAGGCGGTCGCCGTACTGGAGCGGCTGGTGGAGGTCCTGGACGAGGTCGGACTGCCCCGGGCGCCCGTTACGGAACCGTAGGCAGCTTCCCGCCCACCTCACCGAAGGGCCGGATTATTCTCGGCCCGATCACATGTGTGGGGAGAAGGTGGGGCTGCCATGGAGAAGCTGGCTCCCGGGGACCCGCAGCGGATGGGCGGCTACCGGCTGCTCGGCCGGCTGGGCGCCGGCGGGATGGGACAGGTCTACCTCGCCCGCTCCGACCGGGGGCGGACGGTCGCCGTCAAGCTGGTCCGGCCGGAACTGGCGGCCCGGGACGAGTTCCGGGCACGGTTCCGGCAGGAGGTGCGGGCCGCGCAGCGGGTCGGCGGGTACTGGACCGCGCCGGTCGTCGACGCCGACACCGAGGCCGCCGTGCCCTGGGTGGCCACCGGGTATGTCGCCGGGCCCAGCCTGCGGCAGGTCGTCGACCACGACCACGGGCCGCTGCCCGAGCGCTCGGTGCGCATACTCGCCGCCGGGCTCGCGCACGCGCTCACCAACATCCACGCGGCGGGCATCGTCCACCGCGACCTCAAGCCGTCCAACGTCATGGTCACCATAGAGGGCCCCCGGGTCATCGACTTCGGCGTCGCGGGGGCACTGGAGACGCTCCCCGGGACGAGGGCGGTGACCGGTTCCCCCGGCTCCGCCGGCTTCATGGCGCCCGAGCAGGTGCGCGGCGGGCGCGTCACCCCCGCCGGCGACGTCTTCTCCCTCGGCTCCGTCCTCGCCTACGCCGCCACCGGCACCCCTCCCTTCGGCTCGGCCTCCGCCGACGGCGGGGCACACGCGCTGATGTTCCGCATCGCCGAGGAGGAACCCGACCTCACGGGGCTCCCCGAGGGCATCGCCGACCTCGTGCGCGCCTGTCTGCGCAAGGACCCGGCCGCGCGTCCCTCACTGGCCTGGATCCTGGAGCACACCGGCGCCGAGGACACCGTCTTCGAGGGCCGCTCCCGCGACCCCTGGCTGCCCGGCGCCCTGGTCGCCCAGCTGGGCGGGCACGCGGTGCGGCCGCTGGACGTGGAGAACCCGGAGGGGGCCACGGAGCACGGGGGCCGGGACATGGGCGTGCGGCCCGACCCGGCGAGCCTGGCGGCGGCCCCCGCGTCCGGGCACCCGGGGCCGGGGTCGGGGTCGTGGCCCGGTGGTGTGCCTGCCGCCGGGCACCCGGGGCCGGGGACATGGCCCGCGGCCGCGCCCGCGCACCCGGCGTACGGGACGCCGCAGCAGCATCCCCAGTCCGCGTACGGCCACCCGCAGCAGCACGCCGGTCCCTGGCAGGTCGCGGGTGCGGCCGGCGTGCCGACTCCGGCCGCCCACAACCCGTACGCCCAGCCGCCGACCCCTCCGCACACACAGCCGCCCCCACCGTCCTACGGCTACGGCGGCACCCCCGACCCCGAGGGGCCGGAGCCGCCGCGCCGCAACGGGCGTACGACCGCGCTGCTCGTCGTGATCGCGCTGGTGGTCGCGGTGGCGGCCGGCGGCTCGGTGTACGCGTTCCTGAACGGCGGCGACGAGGAGCCGAGCGCGACCCCGACGCCGACCTCGGCGGCGCCGACCCCCACCTCGGCGGAGCCCTCCCCGACGGCCTCGGCGTCGTCCCCGTCGCCCTCCGCATCCCCCTCACCCACCGCCGACGGTGCGATCCCCGAGGCGTACCTCGGCACCTGGACGGCCGCCGTCGACAGCGCGACCGGTTCCGACAGCCGACGGCTCACCCTCGGGCAGGGCGAGGTGGGCGACACGGTGCTGACCCTGATCGCCGACGGAGCCGGCTACCACTGCGAGTTCGCCGCCGCGCTGACGCGGCGCCCCGCCGCCGACGGCCCCCTCCGGATCGGTCCCTCCACCGTCACCGCGGGCGCCCCGCCGTCCTGCACGCCGGGTGAGGCCACCGAGGTCACGCTGCTGCCGGACGGCCGCCTGCAACGCACGAACACGACCACGGGGGAGAAGCTGACGTACTCACGCTGAGGGTTCCCTCGCCGTCGTTCGCCTGCGGGACCGCCGTCGCCGGCCAGGCATGCTGGGCAGCCGCCGTAGCTGCGGGCAGTCGTGCCTCCCCCAGTGCCTTGAGGGCCCGGGACAGCGCCGAGCTGCGCGCCCCCCGGTCACAGTCACCTGGGCTCCGGCGGCCGCTGCCGCGGCATGTTCGGCCGGCTTCCGTTCGGCGGAGCCGAGAAGCGGCCGCCCGGTGCACCCGGCTCCTGCACCGTCCGTGCCCCGGACGTCACCGCCGTCTGGATCCCCAGGGGAGCCGACCCGGTCCGGAACTCGACCATCCAGTCGGCGGTCTCCGTCCGCACCAGCTCCGTCACGTCCTCGCAGAACCGCCGCAGCACGCCGAGACACCGCTCGGCCGCCTCACTCGCGGTCCCCTCGGCCGGCCCCAGCACCTCCCGCACACTCTCCGACGCCCAGTCGAACTGCAGCACCTGCAGCCGCCGCTGCACCGCCTGCGCCGTGGCGACGTCCCTTATCCACCCGGACGTCACCCCGAAGAACCGATCCACCCCGACACACGCGACCGCGAGCAGCAGCGCCAGATACCCCCAGGGCGTGGCCCCGCTCACCACCCCGGTCAGATCCAGCAGCGGAAGCGCCGCCCCGGTGACGGCCCCCGCCGCCGCCCCCACCCGCAGGGCCCGCGCCCCGCGCCGCTTCCACACGCGGTTGGCGAGATACCAGGCGGCCGTGTCCAGCGCCCCGCGCTCCACCCACCGGTACAGCTCGTCCAGTCGCTGTGCCGGCTCTCCCCAGTCGCCGAGCGGAAACGTCCGCCCGGTCAGATCGGCCGGCCGCAGCCCGGCCGGGCCCTCGCCCCGCCCGTCCTGAGGCGGACCCTCGGGCTGCATCTCCGGCTGACCCACCCGGCAACTCCCTAAATGACTCCGCGTACGCTGCGTGACACTTGATCCTGTGATCCTGATATGCCCGCCCCCTTCCTACCTCCCAATGGGTGGCTACGGGGACGCTTCGGTGACTTTTCCGCTCGGAAGGGTCCCTTGATCAGGTATAGGCCGCGCATCCGACTCACTCGAAAGAGTGCCGGGGCGAGCGTCACCCGGACCACGTAGGCTCGTGCCGAGCGGGAAAACCCGCTACGGACGCAAGGTACGCGTACGCAAGGGACGCAAGGGAGCTGATCGTGATCCCCGGTGGTGGCCAGCCCAATATGCAGCAGCTGCTCCAGCAGGCCCAGAAGATGCAGCAGGACCTGGCCAGGGCCCAGGAGGAGCTGGCGAACACGGAGGTCGACGGGCAGGCCGGCGGCGGCCTGGTGAAGGCCACCGTGACCGGCGCCGGTGAGCTGCGCGCCCTGAAGATCGACCCCAAGGCCGTGGACCCGGAGGACACCGAGACCCTCGCCGACCTGATCATCGCGGCCGTCCAGGCGGCCAACGAGAACGCGCAGACCCTCCAGCAGCAGAAGCTCGGCCCGCTGGCCCAGGGCCTGGGCGGCGGCAGCGGCATCCCCGGCCTGCCCTTCTAAGACGGGCCCCGGCCAACTACCGTACGTACAGAACGACACCCAGGAAGGACGGCAGTCCGTTGTACGAAGGCGTGGTCCAGGACCTCATCGACGAACTGGGGCGGCTGCCCGGCGTCGGTCCCAAGAGCGCGCAGCGGATCGCCTTCCACATCCTCCAGGCGGAACCGACGGACGTGCGGCGCCTGGCGCAGGCCCTGATGGAGGTCAAGGCGAAGGTCCGCTTCTGCGCCACCTGCGGCAATGTGGCGCAGGAGGAGCTGTGCGGCATCTGCCGGGACGCGCGCCGCGACCCTGCCGTCATCTGTGTCGTCGAGGAGCCGAAGGACGTCGTCGCGATCGAGCGGACCCGCGAGTTCCGGGGCCGTTACCACGTACTCGGCGGCGCCATCAGCCCGATCGAGGGCGTCGGTCCGGACGACCTCCGTATACGAGAGCTTCTCGCGCGGTTGGCCGACGGGACGGTCACGGAACTGATCCTGGCCACGGACCCGAACCTGGAGGGCGAGGCGACAGCCACCTACCTCGCCCGCATGATCAAGCCCATGGGCCTGAAGGTCACCCGCCTGGCCAGCGGCCTCCCGGTGGGTGGCGACCTGGAATACGCGGACGAGGTCACCCTCGGCCGCGCCTTCGAGGGGAGACGACTCCTAGATGTCTGACGCCACGCTGCACGCGACCGACCAGAACCCGGACGACTTCGCGGTCCAGATCGCGGACCAGGTCGAGAGCTTCCTCGTAGCGGTCACCGAGGTCGCGAAGGGCGACGAGCCGGGCTCGGCCGTCCCCTTCCTCCTCCTCGAAGTCTCCCAACTCCTCCTCGCCGGAGGCCGCCTGGGCGCCCACGAGGACATCGTCCCCGACGAGCGCTACGAGCCCGACCCGGGCCCGGAGCCGGACGTGGACGAACTCCGCGAGAACCTCGCCCGCCTCCTCGAACCGGTCGACATCTACTCGGAGGTCTTCGACCCCTACGAGCCCCGAAAGGCCCCCGTCCCGGCCCGCATCTCCGACGACCTGGCCGACGTCATCACCGACCTCCGCCACGGCATGGCCCACTACCGCGCCGGCCGCACCAGCGAGGCCCTGTGGTGGTGGCAGTTCTCCTACTTCTCCAACTGGGGCTCCACCGCCTCAGCCACCCTCCGCGCGCTCCACTCCGTCCTCGCCCACATCCGCCTCGACCAGCCCCTCGCCGAACTCGACGGCCTGGACACGGACCAGGGCATGGGCGACGACACGCTGGAGTTCGAGGCGGGTCAGGTCATGGAACAGGAGATCAGCACGCCTCTGGGCCTGCGACGTCAGTGACGGCGGCGTAGCCGAGGTGACCTGAATCGTGTCGAGGAACCGGCCGTCGATCCAGCCCGTGACGGTGGTGGGGTCCGGGGCGCGCTCGCCGCGCGCCAAGTCCCGTGCCGTCTCCGCCTGCAGAGCCACTGCCGAGGGACCTCCGGCCTGCTTCAGCAGCGCGGCCAGCATGTCTTCGTAGCGCCGCCCCTGCGTCATCTCCCACCCACCCCGCACTCGACCGGCTCAGGCCCCGAGTGGGCCGACTCGGCCGACTCGGGAATTGCCAAGCCACCGTCGTGACCTGCACATTGACCCAGGATCACGCATATTGGACCCGGTCCTCGTCCTGCCGTATGCAGCGTCCTCGCCCTCCTGATCGCCGCCCTCGCGGCCGTTCGCGGGCGAAGTCCGCCCACCACGTGTACGAGGTGGTGGACGTCGCCCGCCGCGCGGCCGAGGTGCGCGCCGCCGGCGGCCTGCGTCCCAGCGTGGAGCGCGCGCGATGAGCGTGCAGGACGCGCCGGTCGGGGCATCATGGTGTCGAGGAGGCGACGCCATGACCCCCAGGACCGGGCACCGGCCGCAGATGACCGTCGAGGAGTTCGAGGAACTGGAACGCCACGCCCCGGAGAACGTGCGGTTGGAGTTCATCAACGGGAGGGTCCAGGTCAAGCCCGTGACCGATGGCAACCACGACCAGATCATTGCCTGGTTGCAGCGGCTGTGCATGCAGCACCGTCCCGAGCTGTGGCTGTACGGGGACCGCGGCATGAGGGTCGAGAAGTATCGCAAGGGGCGAGCCCGCCCGGACGGTGTGCTCGCCCCGTTCGGATTCCCGACAGGCCACGGGGACTGGTCCGAAGCGGCGGGCGTACTCATGGCGGTGGAAGTCACGTCCCACGACTCGGACACCCACCACCGCGACCGAGTCGAGAAGCCCGACGGTTATGCCGCCGCGGGCATCCCCGTGTACCTCCTGATCGACCGGGACGAGTGCTCCGTCGTCGTCTTCAACCAGCCGCAGGACGGCCGGTACCGGCGTGAGGAGAAGCTGCCGTTCGGGGCCACGGTCACGCTTCCGGATCCGGTGAACATCACCCTGGAGACGGCTGCCCTCAAGGACCTGGCGTCCTGAGGATTGGGAGGTTCTTGGACGAGCGCTGTACGGCGCCTGGACGGGCGTTAACCGGTGTGACGGGAGTCTTGGGTCATCAAGCCCGCACACCGCAGGAGATGCGCATGACCCGTCGTTCCAGTCGTTCCATAGGCAAGCGCGCGGCCGTCGTCACCGTCGCGGCTGTCGTCGCCGTCGGTACCTTCACCGCGGGGGCGGCCGTCGCCGGACCCTCGTGGTACGGCGGGAAGAAGAAGGTGACGGAGCAGGAGATCGCCGCTCTGTTCGACGACTGGAACGCGGCGCTGGAGACCGGTGACCCGCAGAAGGTGGCCGACCTGTACGCGAGCGACGCGGTGCTGCTGCCGACCGTGTCGAACAGGGTCCGTACCGACCGGGCCGGCATCGTCGACTACTTCGAGCACTTCCTGGAGAACAAGCCGGTCGGGAAGAAGCTCGAGAGTCACATCAACGTTCTCGACGGCGACTCCGCCCTCGACGCCGGTGTCTACGAGTTCGCGCTCACCGACCACGAGACCGGTGCGAAGAGCGTGGTCAAGGCCCGCTACACCTATGAGTACGAGAAGCGGGGCGGGGAGTGGCGGATCGTCAACCACCACTCCTCGAAGATGCCCGAAGGCTGATCGAGACGCACAGGCCGCCTCCGGGCGCGTCCCCCAGCTTCACCGTGCCGCCGTCGTCCGTCACCAGTTGTTTGACGACGGCCAGGCCGAGGCCCGAGCCGGAGCGCCCGGTGAGGCCCTGGCCGCGCCAGAAGCGGTCGAAGGCGCGGGACTTCTCCGCGTCGGACATGCCCGGGCCCTTGTCGAGGATCGACAGCACGACCTCGCGGGGGCCGGACTCCACCCGGACGGTGATCGTCGCGCCGTCCGGTGAGACCTCCAGGGCGTTCGAGAGCACGTTGTCCAGCACCTGGTCCAGATGACCGGGGCTGGCCGACACGAGCGGCCGGTCGTCGGCACTCCCCCTGAGCGCGATGGTGACTCCGCGCTCGTCGGCGGCCGGCCTCCACACCGACAGGCGTTCGGCGATGATGTCCAGCAGGGGCAGGGGTTCCGCGACGGACACCTTCGCCTCCGCGCGGGCCAGTACCAGCAGGTCGTTGACCAGGCGGCTCATCCGGACCACCTCCGCCGTCGCCTGCTCCACGTCCTCGTGGACGAACTCGTCGTCGACGCCGTCGGCGATGTTGTCCAGGGACAGGCGCAACGCCGTCAGCGGAGTACGCAGCTGGTGCGACGCGTCCGCGACGAAGATCCGCTGGGCCGCGACCAGGGTCTCCAGGCGTTCCGCGCCCTGATTCAGGGTGCGGGCGAGCGTCTGGGTCTCCTGGGGGCCGGTGACGGGGGAGCGGGCGGTCAGGTCGCCGTCGCTGAACTTGCTCGCCATGTCGTTGAGCTGGCGCAGGGGCCGGGTCAGCCGGCGGGCGACGACGGCGCCGATCGCCGCGGCGACGCCGAGGACGGCGACCGCGAGGCCCGCCCGGAAGCCCCAGATCGTCCACAGGCGGCCGGTGAGGCCGTCGGTGGAGTAGACGATCCGGACCGCGCCCACCGGCTGTCCCTGCTGCCGCGCCGGGACGGTGATCACGAGTTCCTTGCCCCAGATGAAGTCCGAGCCCCAGTCGGTGGTGGGGGCGTTCTGCGAGACGGCCTTGGTCAGGGCCGCGTCCCGGCGCGGGCGGGGCAGTTCCGGCGCGCAGCGGTCGGTGGCCGTCACCTCGACCCGGTCCCTGGTCTCCTCGACGTAGGCGCGGGCCATCTCGGTCAGCGCCTGGCAGGACGCCTGGTCGCCGTTGCCCAGCAGCAGCGCCATCGTCGTCGCCTCGCGTCTGACCGACAGCTCGGTGTCGTCGCGCAGCTGGTCGGTGAGCGTGAAGGCGACCGGGACGGTGAACAGGCCGATCGCCACGGCCACCAGCAGGACGTAGCTGAGGATGAGCTGCCGGATCATGACGCGGGACTGCCCGCCGCGCCGCCCCCGACGATCTCCAGCCGGAAGCCGACCCCCCGCACCGCCTCGATGCTGATGACCCCCGCGAGCTTGCGCCGCAGCGCCGCCACGTGCACGTCCAGCGTCTTGGTCGGGCCGAACCAGTTGGCGTCCCAGACGGCCTCCATGATCTGCTCACGCGTCATCAGCGCGCCCGGCTCCTCGGTGAGGAAGGCCAGCAGGTCGTACTCCTTGGGTGCCAGGGCGATCTCCTGGCCGTCGACGTGCACCCGGGCCGCCTTGCGGTCGACGGTCAGACGGGCGCCGTACCGATCGAGCGTCGACGCTTCCGCCGTACGCGGCTGGACGCGCCGCATCACGGCCCGTATTCGGGCGATGACCTCACGCACCCCGAACGGCTTGGAGACGTAGTCGTCGGCGCCCAGCTCAAGCCCGACCACCCGGTCCGTCTCGTCGCTGCGGGCGCTGATCACGATGATCGGGACGTCACCGCGTGAGCGCAGCGCCTTGCAGACGTCGAGGCCGTCGGTGTCGGGCAGGCCGAGGTCGAGGAGTACGACGTCACAGGGGGCGGTGTGGGCCAGCGCGGCGGCGCCCGTCGTGACCCAGTCGACCTCGAAGCCGTAGCGCTTGAGGCCGCGCCGCAGTGACTGGGCTACCGGTTCGTCGTCTTCGACCAGGAGTACGCGCACATGCCAACACTAGAGCTTGAAAGTTAATGAACAGCCATCACTCGCGTGACTTTGGGCAGGGACACCGGCGGGTACATCCCCGAGCGTCGACCGCAGGTCTCACCATGCGGTATCCCAGAGGGGAATTTCGGACGCTCGTTAGACTGATCGGGCAATCGACAAACTGAGCGAGGAGCGCACGTGGGCCTTGTCGTGCAGAAGTACGGAGGCTCCTCCGTAGCCGATGCCGAGGGCATCAAGCGCGTCGCCAAGCGGATCGTGGAAGCGAAGAAGAACGGCCACCAGGTGGTCGTGGTCGTTTCCGCGATGGGCGACACGACGGACGAGCTGATCGATCTCGCCGAGCAGGTGTCTCCGATGCCTGCCGGGCGTGAGTTCGACATGCTGCTGACCGCCGGGGAGCGTATCTCCATGGCCCTGCTGGCCATGGCGATCAAAAACCTGGGCCACGAGGCCCAGTCCTTCACCGGCAGCCAGGCAGGCGTCATCACCGACTCGGTCCACAACAAAGCCCGGATCATCGACGTCACACCGGGCCGGATCCGTGAATCCATCGACCAGGGCAACATCGCCATCGTCGCCGGGTTCCAGGGCGTCAGCCAGGACAAGAAGGACATCACCACGCTGGGCCGGGGTGGGTCCGACACGACCGCCGTCGCGCTCGCGGCGGCGCTGGACGCCGAGGTCTGCGAGATCTACACCGACGTCGACGGCGTGTTCACCGCCGACCCGCGCGTGGTGAAGAAGGCGAAGAAGATCGACTGGATCTCCTTCGAGGACATGCTGGAGCTGGCCAGCTCCGGGTCGAAGGTGCTGCTCCACCGCTGTGTGGAGTACGCCCGTCGCTACAACATCCCGATCCACGTCCGGTCCAGCTTCAGCGGACTGCAGGGGACCTGGGTCAGCAGCGAGCCGATTACGCAAGGGGACAAGAAGGTGGAGCAGGCCATCATCTCCGGTGTCGCGCACGACACCTCCGAGGCCAAGATCACGGTCGTCGGCGTGCCGGACAAGCCGGGCGAGGCCGCCGCGATCTTCCGCACGATCTCGGACGCCGAGATCAACATCGACATGATCGTGCAGAACGTGTCCGCCGCCTCCACCGGTCTGACGGACATCTCCTTCACCCTGCCCAAGGCCGAGGGCCGCAAGGCCATAGACGCCCTGGAGAAGAACCGGGCCGGCATCGGCTTCGAGTCACTGCGCTACGACGACCAGATCGGCAAGATCTCGCTGGTCGGCGCGGGGATGAAGACCAACCCGGGCGTCACGGCCGACTTCTTCACGGCCCTGTCCGACGCCGGCGTGAACATCGAGCTGATCTCGACCTCCGAGATCCGTATCTCGGTGGTCACCCGCGCCGACGACGTCAACGAGGCCGTGCGCGCCGTGCACACCGCCTTCGGGCTGGACTCCGACAGCGACGAGGCCGTCGTCTACGGAGGCACCGGCCGCTGATGTCCGGGATCACCGGGCGGACCGCCAGGCCGACGCTCGCGGTGGTCGGAGCGACGGGGGCCGTCGGCCGGGTCATGCTCCAGATCCTGTCCCACCGTGCGGACATCTGGGGCGAGATCCGGCTGATCGCCTCCCCGCGCTCGGCCGGCCGCAAGCTGACCGTGCGCGGTGAGGAGGTCGAGGTGGTGGCCCTGTCGGAGGAGTCCTTCGACGGGGTCGACCTCGCGATGTTCGACGTCCCCGAGGAGGTCGCGGCCCAGTGGGCGCCGATCGCCGCCGCGCGCGGCGCGGTCGTCGTCGACAACTCGGGCGCCTTCCGGATGGACCCGGACGTGCCGCTCGTGGTGCCCGAGGTCAACCCGCACACGGCACGGATCAGGCCGCGCGGGATCATCGCCAACCCCCACTGCACCACCCTGTCGATGATCGTCGCCCTGGGCGCGCTGCACGCGCAGTTCTCGCTGCGTGAGCTGGTGGTGTCGTCGTACCAGGCGGTCAGCGGGGCGGGCCGGGCGGGCGTCGACACCCTGCGCCGGCAGCTGTCCCTGGTCGCCGGTACGGAGCTGGGGACCAGCCCGGGTGATGTGCGCCGGGCCGTCGGGGACGACACCGGGCCGTTCCCGGAGCCGGTCGCGCTGAACGTCGTACCGTGGGCCGGATCGGCGCGGGCGGACGGCTGGTCCTCGGAGGAGATGAAGGTGCGGGACGAGTCCCGCAAGATCCTCGGTCTGCCGCGGCTGCCGGTCGCCGTGACCTGTGTGCGGGTGCCGGTGATCACCGGGCACTCGCTCACCGTGCACGCCCGCTTCCAGGACGAGGTCACCGTCGACCGGGCCCGCGAGATCCTCGCCACCGCGCCCGGCGTGGTCCTCTTCGACAACCCGGAGGCCGGTGAGTTCCCCACGCCCGCGGACGTGGTCGGCACCGATCCGACCTGGGTGGGCCGGGTGCGCCGGGCCCTCGACGATCCGACGGCGCTGGAGCTCTTCGTCTGCGGGGACAACCTGCGCAAGGGCGCGGCGCTGAACACCGCGCAGATCGCGGAGCTGGTCGCGGCGGAGCGGTGATTCCTGGTCAGGACTTCGTCAGGACTTCGCCAGGGCTGATAAAACGTTTGTAAGATTCACGCACAGGTTTTCGACTCCCCGTCTCCCGCAACCGCGCGGGGGACGGGGAGCGTCTTTGCGGTGCGTAGGGGGCGCCGTGCCGGACGTGGGGACGTCCGGTCCTTCGGGTCATAGGGGAAGAAGCGGGGCGAATGAGGAGAAGAGGCGCGTCGGCGGTGGTGCTGCGCGGCAGCAGAACCCGCGACGGAAAAGCGCTGCCCGAGTACAACCCCAGCAGGGGTACGTGTGTCCAACTGGCGTGGCTGAGGTACTCGACTTCTCTGCGGCGACCCGAGGCACGGCTCTGCGGCCGGCCCGGCGGATCGTCCGACCCCGCGTGGCCGGGGCACCCGGTGGCATGCCGGTGATCGCGCCCATGCCCGCAGCGCGGCCCGCCCGCATTCCCAGTCCGCGTGACGGCGCCGCGGAGATCGTGGCGGCGGGTACCACCGTCGACCACCTCACCGAGACCTACCGCGCGCACTACCGCTCGCTGCTCGGACTCGCCGCCCTCCTGCTCGACGACACCGCCTCCTGCGAGGACGTCGTCCAGGAGGCGTTCATCCGCGTGCACTCCGCGCGCAAACGCGTCCGTGACCCCGAGAAGACCCTCGCCTATCTGCGGCAGACGGTCGTCAACCTCTCCCGGTCCGCGCTGCGCCGCCGCATCCTCGGCCTGAAGCTGCTGTCCAAGCCGATGCCGGACATGGCGAGCGCCGAGGAGGGCGCGTACGACCAGCTGGAGCGCGACTCCCTCATCAAGGCGATGAAGGGCCTGCAGCGCCGCCAGCGCGAGGTGCTCGTCCTGCGCTACTTCGCCGACATGACCGAGGCCCAGGTCGCCGAGACCCTCGGCATCTCGCTCGGCTCCGTCAAGGCGTACGGTTCGCGCGGTATCGCCGCCCTGCGCAAGACGATGGGGGCGGCGAAGTGAGCGGCAGGACCGGAGACGACGCACGGCGCCACGAGCCGCAGTACGAGCCGCCGTATGAGCAGGACCCGAAGTACTCGCACGCTGGGAACGGAACCGTGAACCACCACCTCGACGACCAGGGCCCCGACGGGCTCGACTCGGACGAGCTGGCGCTGCGCCGCATGCTGCACCACGCGGTGGGTGAGATGGAGCCGCGCGACGGCACCCTCGAACACCTCCGCAGGGCAGTCCCCGCCCGCCGGGCCCGTAAGCGCCAGGCCGTCGTCGGCATGGCGGCCGCCGCGATCTTCGTCGGCACCGCCGTGCCCGCCCTGGTGCACGTGTCGAACTCCGGCGGCTCCACCGCCAACCCGTCCATCGCCGGCCAGGCGTCCCAGACCCAGGGCGGCGCCGGCGACCCCACGGGATCCGACGGCGACGCCTCCGGCACCACCGGCGGCGCCGGACAGAGCGCCGACCAGGGCAAGAGCAGCGGCACCGGCACCGACGAGGGCAAGGACTCAGGCGCGGCCACCGGCTCCTCCAGCGGCGCCGACCCGGCCGCCACCTCCCCGGCGGACGTCCCCGCCTGCACGGTGCAGCAGCTCGGGTCCGCGTCCGCCGGCGTGGACGTGCCCGACGCGGCCGGCACGGTCTACGGCACCTTCCGGGTCCTCAACGTCTCCGCCGACAGCTGCGCCGTCAGCGGCAAGGTCGCGCTGACGCCCACCACGCAGGGCGCCGCGGACGCCGCGAAGATCACGGTGGCCGAGCATGTCTCCGGCGGCCCGGCGGCCAACCTGCCCGACCCGTCGCTGTACGTGGCCCGGCTGGTCCTGGCGCCCGGCTCGGCGTACGAGGTGAAGTTCGGCTGGGTGCCGTCGGAGAGCTGCCCCACCGACAGCGGCGGCGGCAGCGGCACCGGCGGTGGTGACACGGGCAGCGGTGACACGGGCGGCGGCTCCTCGCCCAGCCCCAGCCCGACCGGCCAGACCAACAGCGCCGACGGCTCCGCCTCCTCCGGCACGACCGGCACGTCACCCCAGCTGATCAGGGAGGACGGCACGGCCGACGGCAGCGTCACCGTGACGTACACGCCGGCCGAGGGCGGACCGACGGTGTCCGCCACCGTGTCGAACGCCTGCGCGGGGACGATCTACCGGACGGGCGTGCTGGCCTCGTCGTAGTCCGGGGTGCGCTCGGTGTCCTCCGTGATGCCGAGCGCCGCGTCCCTGAGGAACTCCACCTCGCGGCGGAACAGCCGGAACCACATGAACACCACGAAGCCCGCGAAGACGAACCACTCGCCGGTGTAGCCGAGGTTCTGGAACGCCTTCAGGTCCAGGCCGGTGCCGTTGGGCGCGGTCGCGGGGACCGCCGTCATCCCCGAGTCGGCGGTGGTCAGGGTGATCCACGCGTCGTAGAGGTCGTACGGCACCAGGTTGACCAGCGTGGCCGCGCTGATCGCCGCTGTCTGGCCGTCGGGCAGGCCGCCGCGGGCGCTCACGCCGTTCTCGCCGGGGTTCTCGGACGCCTGCAGGGCGCCGGTCACGGTCACCTCGCCGGTGGGCGGGGCGGGGGCCTCGGCCCGGTCGGCGGTGCCGGGGAGCCAGCCGCGGACGACGGGGACCGCCTTGCCGGTGTCGGTGTGCAGGAGGGTGAGGACGTAGAAGCCGGTCCTGCCGTCCAGCGTGCGGTCCGGGACGAGCAGCTGGTCGCCGTAGGTGCCGGTCGCGGTGACCTGCCTGCCGGACGTCGCCTTGTCCACGGGGAGGAGGTCGGCGAGAGGGCGGGCGGGCTCCCTGCGGTTCTCCGTGGCCTGTGTCTCGGCGGTGCGGTGGTCGTCGACGCGCGCCTCGAAGCGGCTCAGCTGCCAGGAGCCCATGTAGACGCAGAAGGGGATGGCGAGCAGGACGAAGACGTTGATGCCCCACCAGCGGGGGGTGAGGAGGAACCGGTACACGGGGTCAACGGTACGGGGCCCTCGGGGAGCCCCGTTCAGGTGGGGGCGGTTGTCCACAGGGGTCCAGTTGTCCACAGGCTGAGGGGCTCGGCAGCGGATTGTCCTCGGCAGCGGGCAGTATGGGGGCATGACTGAGAGCAACGGGGCGGGCGCGCCTGAGCGGGACGATCGGATGCCGGACTGGGAGAAGCGCTTTCGGGCGCCCCGGGTGTCGCTGCCGGACTGGGCCGAGGACGCGCCGGCCCACTCCCTGTTCGTGTCCAACGCGACGGGGACGTACGAGCTGTACGCGTGGGACCGCGCCACGGGTGAGCAGCGTCAGGTGACGAACCGGGCGAACGGCACGACGGACGGCGTGCTCTCCCCGGACGGCGCCTGGATCTGGTGGTTCGACGACAAGGACGGCGACGAGTTCGGCGTCTGGCGGCGTCAGCCCTTCACGGGCGGCGAGGACGAGCTGGCGGTGCCGGGCCTGGACCCGTCCTATCCGGCGGGGCTGGCCCTGGGGCGCGACGGCGGCACGGCCGTGGTCGGCCGGTCGACGGACGAGGACGGCACGACCATCCATCTGGCCCGGGCCGGTGAGGGACCCGTGGAGATCTACCGGCACCGGGAGTCGGCCGGCGTCGGCGACCTGTCGCACGACGGCTCGCTGCTGGTCATCGAACACACCGAGCACGGCGACGCGATGCACTCGGCGCTGCGCGTCCTGCGCCTCGACGGCACCACGGTCGCCGAGCTGGACGACACCGAGGGCGGCACCAAGGAGCTGGGCCTGGAGGTGCTCGGCTTCGCCCCGGTCGACGGGGACACCCGGCTGCTCATCGGACACCAGCGGCGCGGCCGCTGGGAGCCGCTGGTGTGGGACGTGGCGACCGGCGAGCAGACCGACCTGGCGCTGGACCTGCCCGGCGATGTGAGCGCCGAGTGGTACGCGGACGGCAGCGGGCTGCTGATCGCGCACAGCTTCGAGGCCCGCAGCGAGCTGTTCCGCTACGACCTGGCGAGCGGCGCGCTGGAGCGGGTCCCCACCCCGCCGGGCACGGTGTCCGGTGCGACGGCCCGGCCCGACGGCAGCGTGGAGTACCTGTGGTCGTCGGCCGCCGAGCCGTCGGCCGTGCGCTCGACGACGGGCGGCGTGGTGCTGGACCCGCCCGGCATGAGGTCGCCGGGGTCGGTGCCGGTGGAGGACGTGTGGGTGGACGGCCCGGGCGGCCGCATCCACGCCCTGCTGCAGCGGCCGGCCGGGGCCACGGGACCCCTCCCGACCGTGTTCGACATCCACGGCGGTCCCACCTGGCACGACAGCGACTCCTTCGCGGCGGGCCCGGCGGCCTGGGTGGACCACGGGTACGCGGTGATCCGGGTCAACTACCGCGGCTCCACCGGCTACGGCCGCGCCTGGACGGACGCGCTGAAGTACCGCGTGGGCCTGATCGAGCTGGAGGACATCGCGGCGGTGCGTGAGTGGGCCGTCTCCTCCGGGCTCGCCGACCCCGCCCGGCTGATCCTCACCGGCGGCTCCTGGGGCGGCTACCTCACCCTCCTCGGCCTCGGCACCCAGCCCGACGCGTGGACGCTCGGCATCGCCGCGGTGCCCGTCGCGGACTACGTCACCGCGTACCACGACGAGATGGAGGCGCTGAAGGCCATGGACCGCACGCTCCTCGGCGGCACCCCCGAGGAGGTCCCCGAGCGGTTCGAGGCGTCGTCCCCGCTGACGTACGTGGACCAGGTGAAGGCCCCGGTGTACATCTCGGCCGGGGTGAACGACCCGCGCTGCCCGATCCGCCAGATCGACAACTACGTGAAGCGCCTGGAGGCGCGCGGCGCGGTGCACGAGGTGTACCGGTACGACGCCGGGCACGGCTCGCTGGTGGTCGACGAGCGGATCAAGCAGGTCGGCCTGGAGCTGGACTTCGCGGCGCGGCACCTGGCCGGCTGAACGGACGCGCACTCGCCGTCGTAGTGGAGGGGAGGAGTACAGGCGGCGACCCGGAGGTGCCCGAACCGTGGCCATGACCAAGGCGGCCCCGCCGGAGGGGAGTCCGCCCGGCGGCGGGCGGGTCACCTCGCCGCTGACCCTGACGCTCCTCCTCCTCCTGCTGTTCCTCCTCCAGAGCCCGATCCGGCGGGCGCTGTCCGCTCCGGTGATGCAGAGCTGGACGACGGTGTTCGTGGCGGTGGTGGTGCAGGCGCTGCCGTTCCTGGTGCTGGGCGTGCTGCTGTCGGCGGCGATCGCGGTGTACGTGCCGCCGTCGTTCTTCGCGCGCGCCCTGCCGGCCCGGCCCGCGCTGGCGGTGCCGGTGGCCGGGGCGGCGGGGGCGGTGCTGCCGGGCTGCGAGTGCGCGTCGGTGCCGGTGGCGGGGGCGCTGGTGCGGCGCGGGGTGACCCCGGCGGCGGCCCTGGCCTTCCTGCTGTCGGCGCCGGCGATCAACCCGGTGGTGCTGACGGCGACGGCGGTGGCCTTCCCGCGCGACCCGGAGATGGTCGTGGCCCGGCTCGCGGCCGGCCTGTTGACGGCGTGCGCGATGGGCTGGCTGTGGCACCGCACCGGCCGCGCCGACCTGCTGCGCCCGCGCGGGCACCGGGCGCGTGAGGGCCGCACGAAGGGCGAGGCGTTCTGGGACTCGGTGCGGCACGACGTGATGCACGCGGGCGGCTTCCTGGTGGTGGGCGCGATGGCGGCGGCCACGCTGAAGGCGGCGGCCCCGGACAGCTGGCTGCGCGCGGCGGCGGACCATCCCGTGCTGTCGGTCCTGGCGCTGGCGGCGCTCGCCGTCGTCCTGTCGATCTGCTCGGAGGCGGACGCGTTCGTGGCCGCCTCCCTGACCCAGTTCTCCCTGACGGCGCGGCTGACCTTCCTGGTGGTGGGGCCAGTGGTCGACCTGAAGCTGTTCGCGATGCAGACGGGGACCTTCGGCCGGGCCTTCGCGGTGCGTTTCGCGCCGCTGACGTTCGTCCTGGCGGTCGTGGTGTCGGTGGGCGTCGGGGCGGTGCTGCTGTGAACCGGCAGTCCCAGACGGCGGTCCTGTTCCTGCTCGGTGCGTCCCTGCTGCACGCCGGGACCACGGACCTGTATCTGCGGTACGTGAAGACGGGGCTGCGGCCGCTGGTGCTGGTGGCGGGGGCGGTGCTGGTGGCGGCGGCGGTGGCGTCGCTGTGGTACGGGAGGAAGGCGGGGGAGGAGCAGGCAGCGCACGGGCAGGGGCACGGCCATGGGCATGGGCATGGCCACCGGCACGGTGAACCCCGGGTCTCCTGGCTGCTGGTCCTGCCCGTCCTCGCGCTGGTCCTGGTGGCGCCGCCGGCCCTGGGCTCGTACAGCGCGACCCGCACCGGGACGGCGCTCCAGGAGCCGATCGCCTACCCGGCGCTGCCCGCCGCCGACCCGCTGCGGCTGAGCGTGATGGACTACGCGGGCCGGGCGATCTACGACGAGGGCCGCACCCTGACCGGCCGCCGCATCGAGATCACCGGCTTCGTCGCCCTGGACGACGCGGGCGCCCCCTACCTGGTGCGGATGGCCCTCAGCTGCTGCGCCGCCGACGCCCAGCCGATCAAGGTCGCGCTGACCGGCGCGGTCCCGCCGGTGCTCCAGCCGGACACCTGGCTGCGGGTCACCGGCACCTACACGCCCCGCAGGACCACCGACCCGGTGAACGACGGCCCGATCCCGTACTTCGAGGTGACGGCGGCGACACCGGTGCCGGTGCCGCACGATCCGTACGACGAGAGCTGGAACGGCTAGCCGCTGCCCGGGCTCACCGCGTCTCAGCCCGGGGAGCCGAGGATCCGGCCCATCGCGGCGACCACGGACGGCTCCACCCTGTAGTACACCCAGGTGCCGCGCCGCTCGGAGGTGAGCAGGCCGGCCTCCTTGAGCTTCTTCAGGTGGTGGGAGACGGTCGGCTGGGAGACCCCGACGTCGGAGATGTCGCAGACGCACGCCTCGCCGCCCGCCGCCGAGGCCACCGCCGAGAACAGCCGCAGCCGGACCGGATCGCCGAGCGCCTTGAACATCCGCGCCGTCAGCTCCGCCTCCTCGCGGGTGAGCGTCCGCTCGGTCAGCGGCGGGCAGCACGGCGCTGCGGCCTCGGGGGTCTCGGGGGCCTCGGGGGTCTCGGGGGCCCGGAGCTCCAGCAGCGGCAGCGCCTTGATGTTTGGCATATGTCTATGTTGACACGTGTCGAACCAGTGCGCCCAGGGTGCGGCGGTGGCCGCCGCTCACGACGTCGTGTCCAGGCGCCTGGTGAAGGTGGCGCCGCCGTCCCGGGACTCGTACACCCCGTCCTGGGTGGCGGCCAGCACCCGCTCGGCGTCCGTGGCGGTCAGCGCCTGGGGGCGGCCGCCGGGGACGGTGCCGGTCCTCTGCCAGGTGGTCCCGCCGTCGGTGCTGCGGTGCAGGCCGCCGGTGAGGTCGAGGCCGTAGAGCGCGCCGGGCGCGGGCCAGGAGAGGTGGGCGAGGACCTGGCCGGAGCCGGCGGCGAAGGTGCGGCCGCCGTCGGTGCTCCGGGCGACCCCGTCCTGCGTGGTCGCCAGCACGACGTCCCGGTCCTCGGGGCTCACGGCGATGTCCAGGGCGCTGAGCTCGGCGCGGTCGTCCCAGCTGGTCCGGTCGGTGCTGACACGGAGGCGGCCGCGGGTGCTGTCGTAGCCGTAGACGGTGTCGTGCGCGTACTCCAGTGAGTGGAAGTCGGTGGTGCCGCCCAGGGAGAGCGTCTTCCACGTCCTTCCGGCGTCGGTGGACTGGATCAGCCCGCGGTTGCCGTGGTCGTCGCTGCCCTCGGCGGGGTGACCGCTGCCGAGGAAGGTCTTCGGGCCGACGACGGTGAAGCCCATGTAGTCGGCCGTGTCACCGACCCGCCGCGCGTCGCCGTCGTCGGCCACGGCGATCACGCCCTCGTGGGTGGCGACGTACAGGCGCCCGTCGGCCGGGTCGATGCCCAGGCCGTGGACATGGCTGACGGCGATGTCGGAGGAGGCGTGGGTGTGGGTGTCGGTGCCGGTG
Organism: Streptomyces sp. NPDC018693; assembly: GCF_044391385.1. NCBI lineage: Bacteria > Bacillati > Actinomycetota > Actinomycetes > Kitasatosporales > Streptomycetaceae > Streptomyces > Streptomyces sp. NPDC018693. The sequence continues at coordinate 772,600 of NZ_JBIRZZ010000002.1, forward strand.
TCGGCGTGCGTGTCGGTGTCGGCGTGCGTGTCGGTGTCCGTGTCGGAGGAGCACGCGGTGAGTACGACGGTGAGGGCGGCCGCGATGACGGCGCCGGCGGCACGGGAACGGATCTTCATGGTGAGGGGACTCCTGCGAGGTGCGGGTGGGAGAGAACGGTGAGGGAGGGTCCTCTCCTAGATCCGCAGGAGTTGCAGTTCCGCGAGCGTGGGCGGCGCCCGGCCGTCGTCGGGGTGGGGGGCGTGGACGCCGGGGCCGCCGTGGGCGGGCGGGAGGGTGCCGGCGGGGTCGGGCAGCGGCGCCGGGAGGACCGGCCCCGTACCCACGGCACCGGACGCGCACCCGGCGTCGGCGTGATCGGCGGGGCCGCCGTCGCGGTGGCAGGGGGGCGCGTCGCCGCCCATCGCCGTCCCGGTGTGCGCGGAGGGGTGGCCGCCGTCCACCGCCATCACGGTGTGCGCGGAATGGTGGCCGCCGTCCACCGCCGTCCGGGCCTGTGCCGAGTGGTCGTACGACCGCTGCGCACCGGCCCCGACCGAGCTCAGGCCGCACATCGCCAGCAGCCCCAGCGCCAGGCCGAGCAGCAGTGCCGCCCGCCATCGCCCTCGGGGCGATCGCGGGGAGCGGAGCTGCGCAGTACGGCCGGTCACGCAGCACATGCTACGGAAGCCGCCCCCGCTGGACGGGCCGACGGGGGCCCGGGAGGCCGACCGCTGTATTACGGTTCCGGAAAGGGCGAGGACCTTGACGGGCTGTACGGGGGAGAGTCGGTGGGCGCGCGGATTCTGGTCGCGGAGGCCGACGCGAAGCAGTCACGGCTGATCCGGGTCTATCTGGAGCGGGAGGGCAACGCGGTGCAGGTCGTGGCCGACGGCCGCCCGGCCCTGGAGCGGGCCCGCTCGGTCGGGCCGGACCTGATCGTGCTGGACGTGATGCTGCCGCTGGTCGACGGGCTCGACGTCTGCCGCATCCTGCGCGCCGAGTCGGACGTGCCGATCCTGCTGCTCACGGCCCGGACGACCGAGGAGGACATGGTCCTCGGCCTCGACCTCGGCGCCGACGACTACCTCACCAAGCCGTACAGCCCCCGCGAACTGACCGCGCGCGTACGGGCGTTGCTGCGCCGCTCGAAGAGGGCCGCCGAGCCCGCGGTGCTGCGGGCCGGCGAGGTGGAGCTGGACACCGCGCGTTTCGAGGTGCGGGTGGACACTTCGCGTACGCGCGCCGCCCTTCCACGTACGCGGCGACGTCGCCCGCGCCGCTCTGTCCGGCCGCCGTACTCGCACCACCACCGTGGGCCGTGGGCACCTTCGCGCCCTCGTCACCACCGCCCCCACACCCCACCACCACGAACGCCGCCACGGCGGCCACCACAGCCCCCCGAAGCCGCTCCACCCGCATGGTTCCTCCCGCTCTCCGGCCCTACCCCCTCCACGACCGCGAAGGGCAGGCCGACCGTAGGCCGGAGCGGATGAAGAACCTTTGAAGAACCTGTCAGCTGACGATGCACCCACCGCTCACGCGGTGGCCTCGGGCCGCTCCGGTGCGATCTCTTCGATCAGGCCCTCGACGAGCTTCTTGATGTCGTCGCGGATCGGTCGTACGGCCGCGACGCCCTGGCCGGCCGGGTCGTCCAGCTTCCAGTCCAGGTAGCGCTTGCCGGGGAAGACGGGGCAGGTGTCGCCGCAGCCCATGGTGACGCAGACGTCGGACTCCTTGACCGCGTCGACGGTGAGGATCTTCGGCGTCTCGGCGGAGATGTCGATGCCGACCTCCCGCATGGCCTCGACGGCGGCCGGGTTGACCTGGTCGGCCGGGGCGGAGCCGGCGGAGCGGACCTCGACGCGGTCCCCGGCCAGGTGGGACAGCCATGCGGCGGCCATCTGGGAGCGGCCCGCGTTGTGGACGCAGACGAAGAGCACGGAGGGCTTGTCGGACATGGGAGGTCTCTCTCTTGTCTGTCGGTGGTATCAGTCACCGCTGATGTGAAAGTATCAGTACATGATGACGTCAGTCGACACTGACCTGATCCGGGTGCTGGCCGACCCGCTCAGGATCCGGATCGTGACCCTGCTCGCCAAAGAGACGCTGTGCACCACCCACCTGGTGGAGGAGACGGGCGCTCGCCAGACCAACCTCTCCAACCACCTCAGAGTGCTGCGCGAGGCCGGGGTCGTGGAGACGGAGCCGTGCGGCCGGTACACCTACTACCGGCTCAAGCCGGACGTCATCGCCTCGCTCGCCGATCGGTTCAGCGACCTGGCCGAGTCCGCCCGTACCGCCGCCGACAAGAAGAGGGCCTGCCCGTGACTCGTACCGAGGCCATCGAGGCCATCGCGACCGCCGGGCACGCCGGGACCCGGGACCGCAAGCCCCCGCTGATCTCCAGGGCCGCCGCCGAACTGGTCGGCACGGCGGCGCTCGTCGCGGTCGTGGTCGGCTCCGGCATCCAGGCCACCCGGCTGACACAGGACGTCGGCGTGCAGCTGATGGCCAACTCCCTGGCCACCGTCTTCGGCCTCGGCGTGCTCATCGCCCTGCTGGGGCCGGTCTCCGGCGCGCACTTCAACCCGGCTGTCACCCTCGCCGAGTGGTGGACCGCCCGGCGTGGCGCGGCGGGGGTGACCTCGCGTGAGGCGGCCGTGTACGTCCCCGCGCAGATCGTCGGCGCGATCGCGGGCGCCGTACTGGCCGACGCCATGTTCGGTGAGCCGCTGGTGAAGTGGTCCACGCACGACCGTTCCGCCGGGCATCTGCTGCTGGGCGAGGTGGTCGCGACCGCCGGCCTGATCCTGCTGATCTTCGGCCTCGCCCGCACCGACCGGCTGCGGTTCGCGCCGTTGGCCGTCGCCTCGTACATCGGTGCCGCGTACTGGTTCACCTCCTCCACCTCCTTCGCCAACCCGGCGGTGACCGTGGGCCGCGCCTTCACGGACACCTTCGCGGGCATCGCGCCGGGCTCGGTCGCCGGCTTCATCGGTATGCAGCTCGTCGGGGCGGCGGTGGGTCTGGGGCTGGTGGCGGTCATCTTCCTGCCCGGCCGGGAAGCCGCCGAGTAACCGCACCGCCCCCCTTCAATTCGATGGGCGTCTATGTTGACGCTCGTCGAATCAGGTGCCATGCTGGCCGCGCAAGCCATCGACGGATGTCGAAGCAAAGGGGAACCCTCGTGAGCGCGTCCAGCACCGACCAGCTGCCCGTCGTCGTCATCGGAGCCGGCCCGATCGGCCTGGCCGCAGCCGCTCACCTGATCGAGCGCGGCCTGGAACCCCTGGTCCTGGAGACCGGCCCGAGCGCGGGCAGCTCGGTGCGTGAGTGGTCGCACGTCCGGCTGTTCTCCCGCTGGTCCGAGGTCGTCGACCCGGCCGCGGAGAAGCTGCTCGCCCCGACCGGCTGGGTCCGCCCCGACGGCGAGACCTACCCGACGGGCGGCGACTGGGTCGAGCGGTACGTGCAGCCGCTCGCGGACGCCCTGGGCGAGCGCGTCCGCTACGGCACCACGGTGACCGGAGTCGCCCGCGCCGGCCGGGACCGTATCGTCGACACGGGACGCGAGGAGCAGCCGTTCACCGTGCACCTGCGCGGTGCGGACGGCACCGAGGAGCGGATCACCGCCCGCGCCGTGATCGACGCCTCCGGCACCTGGTCCGTACCCAGCCCGATGGGCGCCGACGGCCTGCCCGCCCTCGGCGAGAAGGCGGCCGCCGACCGCGTCTCCTACCGCGTCCCCGACCTGACCGACCCCGCCGTACGCGCCCGCTACGCCGGCAGGCGCACCGCCGTCATCGGCTCCGGAGCCTCGGCCTTCACCGCCCTCGCCCTCCTCGCCGACCTGGCCGAGGACGAGCCGGGCACGCACGCGGTGTGGATCCTGCGGCGGGGGATCACCGGCTCGACGTACGGCGGCGGCGAGGCCGACCAGTTGCCCGCGCGCGGCGCGCTCGGCCTGCGGGCGAAGGCGGCTGTCGAGGAGGGCCACGCGTCCGCGGCCACCGGCTTCCGCACGGAGGCCGTCGAGCGCGACGGTGACGACCGGCTGGTGCTGGTCGCCGAGGACGGCCGCCGCCTCGACCCGGTCGACGAGATCATCGTCCTGACCGGCCTGCGCCCCGACCTGACGTTCCTCTCCGAGATCCGCCTCGGCCTCGACGAGCGTCTCCAGGCCCCGACCGCGCTGGCCCCGCTGATCGACCCGAACGTCCACTCCTGCGGCACGGTCTACCCGCACGGCGTGAACGAGCTCTCCCACCCCGAGCAGGACTTCCACCTCGTCGGCATGAAGTCCTACGGCCGCGCCCCGACCTTCCTCGCCCTGACCGGCTACGAGCAGGTCCGCTCGGTCGCGGCCGCCCTCGCCGGAGACCAGGAGGCCGCCGAGCGCGTGGAACTGACCCTGCCCGAGACCGGAGTGTGCGGCGGCGCGGGCCTGTACGACGAACCGGCCGAGCAGCCGGGCAGCGGCTGCTGCGCCGCCCCGGCCACACTCCAGATCGGCGGCGCCCCCGGGACCTCGTCCGGCGGCTGCTGACCCAACTCCCAGGAACCGACAGGAGGCACACCATGTCCCGAGTGCAACTCGCCCTCCGCGTGCCCGACCTCGACGCCTCGATCGCCTTCTACAGCAGGCTGTTCGGCACCGAGCCCGCCAAACTCCGCGACGGGTACGCCAACTTCGCCATCGCCGAGCCCCCGCTCAAGCTCGTCCTGATCGAGGGCACGGCCGACGAGCCCACCCGCATGGACCACCTCGGCGTCGAGGTGGAGTCCACGGAGGCCGTCCACGCCGCCACCACCCGGCTCGGCGAAGCCGGCCTGGCCACCACCGAGGAGAACGACACCACCTGTTGCTACGCCCTCCAGGACAAGGTCTGGGTCCACGGCCCCGGCCGCGAACCCTGGGAGGTCTACGTCGTCAAGGCCGACGCCGACACCCTCGCCAAGCAGCGGGGCAGCACCTGCTGCGCCACCCCGCCCGCCGAGACCGACGCGCCGGAACCGGCCGCGGCGCGCGGCTGCTGCTGACCGCCGGGGCTGTTCGGCTAGAGCGAGTCGAGGCCGAGCTCGTGGTTCTTGATCGCCTCGCGGACGGCGCTCACGAAACCGTTCCAGAAGTGGTCGGCGTAGGGGCTGCCGGCGCTCGGCACTCCGGCCGTCGTCCTGCGCTTGGCCGCGCCGGAGAAGTCACCGAACATCGCCCTGCGCAGCGCGGTGGACAGCTCCAGCTGGGCCCCGGCACCGGTGCGTGTGCGGTTGACGATGTTGGCCGGGTCGTCGCCGTTGATGGGGTCGGTGGCGCCCGCGAGGACCACGGTCACGTCCCGGTCGGTGCTGGACGCGGGGGACGTCAGACCGTACTTCGTGAAGGCCGCCAGCAGATTGCGCCTGAACCGCGCGTCCCGACCGCCGATGACGATCTTCTTCTCGACCGTCTCGTTGAAGCCGTGCAGGGCGACGGCGTACAGATTGCCGGCGCAGACGGCGAGGGCGGCCGGGTCGTCGCAGTGGGTCGATGTGACGTGCTGCTCGCTGGACTTGGCCAGGGCCTCGAACATCCAGTAGTCCCGCTGCGGTTCCCCCGGCACCGCCGCGCTCGCCGGGTCGGAGTCGGCCTCGAAGGGCGCGTAACCGGCGATGGCCATGCACAGCTCGCTCGTCCCCGCCTCGATCCCGCCACCGTGCGGCGCGATCACCGCCGTGCTGCTGACAGGACTGCTCGTACTACGGGCGTTGTCCGTGAGCTGCACCGGCGCACCCATCCGGAACCGGCGCATCCAGTCGATGCCCTCCCGGTCCGCGGTACGCGTGTACAACTCACTGTTGGACCCGTACAGATCGGCCGCCACGGCCGGCGCGGCGCCGTTGCCCACCACCCCGTTGAGAGTGGGCAGCCCGGCGGCGACAGCGGCGACAGAAGCGAGGACGGTACGTCTGCTGGTGTTGGTCACGGGGCGATCCTGCACCATGCCCCGACGTCCCCTCGCGGCGGGACTGCCGGAGGTGCGTCGACAATCGGCGCGCGCGTGGTGCGGCAACAACGCCGCTAGCTCCGGCTCTGCAGTGCGAGGTCGGCGAGGGCCGGGCGGCGGAGGGCTTCGGCCAGCATGGCGTTCCAGTCGCCAAGGGGGGTCAGCCCTGCGGCAGCCCAGCGGTCGTGCCGGAGCACGCTGTACGCGGGGCGCCGGGCAGGGCGGGGGAAGGAAGAGGAGCCGATCGGCCTGATGCGGTCCGGGTGGAGGCCGCTCAACCTGTAGACCGCCCGGGCCAGCTCGAACCACGTGGTGTCTCCGCTCGAGGTGCCGTGGTAGATGCCGGCGGGGGCACGTCCGGACAGGGCGGCCTGTCCGAGCTTGATCAGTTGCTGTGCCAGGGCGTACGACCAGGTGGGCTGGCCGTGTTGGTCGTCGACGACGTCGAGGGTGTCTCGCCGGGCGGCGCCCCGGAGCATGGTGGACACGAAGTTCGGCCCGTGCTCGCCGTACAGCCAGGCGGTGCGGACGGTGTAGCCGCGCTCCGGCAGCAGCTCGGCGACGGCCCGCTCGCCGGCCAGCTTGGAGCGCCCGTAGGCGTTGACCGGACCGGTGGGAGCGGACTCGCGGTACGGCTCGGTGGCGTCTCCGGGCAGGACGTAGTCGGTGGAGACATGGAGCAGCCGGGAGTCTGCCTCGGCGCAGGCGGCGGCGAGGTGGCGGACGCCGGTGCCGTTGACGGCGGTGGCCCTCTCCTCGGCCGCCTCCGCGCCGTCCACGTCCGTCCATGCCGCGCAGTTGACGACCACGTCATGCCCGCGGACCGCCGTGCGCACGGCGTCCGGGTCGGTGATGTCGAGGTCGGTCCGGGCCGCGGCGGTGACGTGTGCGCCGACGCGGGCCAGCGCCGCGCACAGGTCTCGGCCCAGCATCCCGCCCGCACCTGTGACCAGCCATCGTGTGTCCCTCATGGGGGCACCCTGCGACGGCTGCCTCAAGGCGGCGTCGAATGCGGCTTGACAGCGCCCGGGAATCCCGATTCGAGCAGGATTCAAGTAATCAGTGAGACTCGATTGAAAGGCTGTTGGCCAAGGTATTTTCCGTCGGGAGGTGAACCAGAATTCGATGACGATCACCGAGCGTGCGGGGAACGGTACGGAAACACTGCGCGACTGCCTGGCACGCTGGCCGAGCGGCGTCGCCGTGGTGACCACCCTGGACCGGAACGGGGCCAGGCGTGGATTCACCGCGACGGCCTTTTCATCTCTCTCGTCGAGCCCGCCCCTGGTGCTGGTCTGCCTCGACCGCAGTGCCGATTGCCATCCCGTGTTCCATGCTGCCGAGGCAATGGCCGTGCATCTGCTCCGCGACGACCAGGCGCAGCTGGCGACGCGATTCGCCTCCAAGGCGGTGGACAAGTACGCGGGTCTGCCGTCCACGCCGGGGCTGGGCCAGGTGCCCCTTTTGGGCGGGGTACTCGCACGTCTCGAGTGCGAGCTGGTCAACCGGTTGGACGGCGGTGACCATGTGATCCTGGTGGGACTGGTGCGGCGCTCCGAAGTGTTTTCCGGCCAACCGCTCGTCTACTGCGGTCGAGCCTTTCGTTCCCTGCCTCCCGAAGAAAGTCCGGCGTGAGACGTGGGGATTTCCGTACATGGAGCAGAAGTCGAGCTGTTCTCAAGTGGCAGCCGCGAGTATTCCTCCCAACATCCAGGAAGGAAATGTCATATGTCCAGTCGCGTCGTGATCACCGGGATCGGAGTGCGCGCACCGGGGGCATCCGGAACCAAGGAATTCTGGGACCTGCTGAGTTCGGGGCGCACCGCCACCCGCCGGATCAGCTTCTTCGACCCCTCGCCCTACCGCTCCCAGGTCGCCGGGGAATGCGACTTCGACGCCGTCTTCGAAGGGCTGACCGCCAGGGAGATACGGCGCATGGACAGGTCGACGCAGTTCGCCGCCGTGTGCGCCGACGACGCGATCGCGGACAGCGGCCTGGAGGTGGACCGTCTGGACCCGCATCGCGTGGGTGTCAGTCTGGGCAGCGCGGTGGCCGCCTCCACCAGCCTGGATGTCGAGTACCAGATCCTGTCGGACGCCGGCCGGCACTGGACGGTGAGCCCCGAGTACCTGTCTCCGCACATGTTCGACTACCTCACACCGGGGGCGATGCCCGCCGAGCTGGCCTGGCGAATCGGGGCCGAGGGCCCTGTGACGATGGTCTCCAACGGCTGCACCTCGGGGCTCGACGCGGTCGGCAACGCCGTCCAGCTGATCCGCGAGGGTGCGGCGGACATCATGCTGGCCGGAGCCGCCGACACCCCGGTCACCCCGATCGTCGTCGCCTGTTTCGACGCCATCAAGGCCACGACCACCTACAACGACGACCCCGGGCACGCGTCGCGTCCGTTCGACGCGTCCCGCAACGGGTTCGTCCTGGCCGAGGGCTCGGCCATGTTCGTGCTGGAGAGGCTGGACCACGCCCGGGAGCGGGGCGCGCACATCTACGCAGAGGTGAGCGGCTATGCCACCCGCAGCAACGCGTACCACATGACGGGCCTGAAGAAGGACGGCCGTGAGATGGCCGAGGCGATCGGCGCCGCACTGGCCGAAGCGGGGAAGAACCCCGAGGACCTCCACTACATCAACGCCCATGGCTCGGGCACCAAGCAGAACGACTGGCACGAGACGGCAGCCCTGAAGCGCAGCCTCGGACGGCACGCCTACGCCACGCCGGTCAGCTCGATCAAGTCGATGGTCGGTCACTCGCTCGGCGCCATCGGCTCCATCGAGATCGCCGCCAGTCTGCTGGCGATCGAGAACAACGTCGTACCCCCGACCGCCAACCTGCACGAGGCCGATCCCGAATGCGACCTCGACTACGTGCCGGTCACCGCGCGTGAGCAGCGCGTGGACGCCGTGCTCAGCGTGGGCAGCGGCTTCGGCGGATTCCAAAGCGCAGTGGTGCTGAACCGGGCTGGAGGAACGCGATGACAACCGCTGTGGTGACGGGACTCGGTGTGGTGGCCCCCAACGGGCTGGGCACCGAGGAGTTCTGGAAGGCCACGCTGGACGGCCGCGACGGAATCGCGGAGATCACCCGGTTCGACCCGGCGCCGTACGCCGCCGGGCGGGCCGGCCAGGTGCTGGATTTCGACTCCGCCGAGCACATCTCCGCGCGCCTGCTGTCGCAGACGGACATCTCCACCCGGTTCGCGCTGGCCGCCGCCGACTGGGCGCTCGCCGACGCCGCGGTGAAGCCGTCGGAGCACGTCGACTACGACATGTCCGTGGTGACCTCCAACGCCTTGGGCGGGTTCGAGTTCACCCACCGGGAGCTCAGGAACCTGTGGTCCAAGGGGCCGGAGCACGTGAGCGTCTACGAGTCGTTCGCCTGGTTCTATGCGGTCAACACCGGTCAGATCTCCATCCGGCACGGCATGCGCGGGCCCAACAAGGCGCTGGTCGCCGAGCAGGCGGGCGGACTGGACGCGATCGGCCACGCCCGCCGCACCATCCGTCAGGGCGCGGGCCTCGTGGTCACCGGCGGCGTGGACTCCGCCCTGGACCCGTGGGGCTGGGCCTGCCAGCTCTCCGGCGGCCGGGTGAGCGCCACCGCCTATCAGCCGTTCGACGCGCACGCCGACGGCTACATCCCGGGCGAGGGCGGGGCCATCCTCATCCTCGAGGACCTGGCGGCCGCTCGCCGCCGGGGCGCCGGCCAGGTGTACGGCGCGATCAGCGGGTACGCCTCGACCTTCGACCCGGCCCCTGGTTCCGGGCGCCCGCCGTCGCTGCACCGGGCCATCGAACTGGCGCTCGCGGACGCGGGACTGACGCCGGGTGAGGTGGACGTGGTCTTCGCCGACGCGGCCGGCGTGGGCGAGCTGGACCGGCAGGAGGCCGAGGCGATCGCGGCGGTCTTCGGGCCCTCCGGCGTTCCGGTGACCGCCCCCAAGGCGCTGACCGGCCGGCTCTACTCCGGCGGCGGTCCCCTGGACGTGGTCGCCGCTGTGCTGTCCGTCCGGGACGGCGTGATCCCCGCGACCGCCAACGTCGCCGAGGTCCCCGCCGACTACCGGATCGACCTGGTCCGCGGCGGGCCGCGCTACCAGACCGTGCGGCACGCCCTGGTGCTGGCCCGCGGCAAGTGGGGTTACAACGCGGCGATCGTCGTCAGTGCCCTGGGCGACTGAGCGACCTGTCACAACCACGACTCGGGAATGAGGAATCACCGATGAGCAAGGCCATCACGATCGACGACCTCCGCCGCATCATCGCCAGGGGCCTGGGCATCGAGGAGGAGGACGGACCGGACGCGGACATCCTCGACCGGACCTTCGAGGAACTGGGCTGCGACTCGCTGGCCGTGATGGAGACGGCGGCCGTGCTGCAGCGGGAGTTCGGCATCGTCATCCCCGACGACGAGCTCTTCGACTCGCACACCCCGCGGGCGCTGCTCGACCGGGCCAACAGCGAAGTCGCCGGCGCGGGCTGACGTCCCCCACCCACCACGGCCGAGGCCGACGGGCACCCCCGACGCCAGGAGGTGCCCGTCGGCCTCGGCCGCTGCGGTGGTCAGCCGTGGGTCACCGCGCCCGTGGAGACGTCCCCGGCACCGGGCAGGAGGTCGAAGGCGCGCAACGACGGCACCGTGGTGTTCTCCAGCACTTCCCGGTGCAGCTGCTGCAGCCGGGGTGAGGGCTCGACGCCCAGCTCGGCGGCCAGGCCGACACGGAAGTCCCGGAAGACGGTCAGGGCCCGCCAGGCGGCTCCCGAACGGTGCAGGGCGAACATGAGCATGGCGCAGAAGTTCTCGTGGAACGGGTTCTGCGTGACCAGCATCTGCAGCTCCGGCACGAGCGTGGAGTACTTGCCCTGGAGAAGGTCGGCGGCGATGCGTTTCTCGTGCACCCGCATCCGGCGTTCCTCCAGGCCGATGATCTCCGCGTGGAGCACCCGGCCGATCGGTACGTCCACCAGGGCCGGGCCGCGCCACAGATCCAGCGCCCGCCGGAGAAGGAGGGACGCGCCGGCGGAATCCCCCGCTGCGAGCGCCGCGTCGCCTTCGGCCGAAAACCGTTCGAAGTCGCGAAGGTCCGAATGTCTCGGATCGGTCAGTAATTGATACCCGTTGAAGTGGGTGACGATTAATTCCTTGGCATCCCAGCCGGAATCCGCGCCCAGTGACCTGGTGATCAGTCGGCGAAGTTGCAGGATGTAGGTCTGGAGTGTGCAGGCGCTGCTGCGCGGGATGTCATTTCCCCAGACCTCGTCGATCAAGGTCGGTACCGGGACCACCCGGCCACAGCGAAGAGCGAGCAGAGCCAGCAGCTGCCTGGGCTTTTTCGCGGTGGGGACGACGGACATGCCGTTGACGGTGACTGCCAGCGGCCCGAGCAGGCCGATCTCCAGCGTTTCGATGGGACGATTTGAGTCGGGCGCGAGGATGGCTGAATTCTGCCTGATGGCGCTCACTTCCCCCGTTGAACTCTTCAAAACTTCTTCACGCAATGTCGATGGTCAGTTGCGTTGTGCAGCTAGTGCAGGTCATTTTGATCATAGGCATGCGCTCGTGGGCCTGTCCACCAGCACAGATCCGGGCATGCTCGATCACTGATATACCGCTGTTCCAGTGCCCTCGCGGAGGCTTTGCCGGGCTGGTTCGGACACGGATGAGAGGAGCCACTCGGTCATGGCACGTACGGTGAGGATGCTGTTCGTGGCGGCGGGGAGCCCGGCCACGGTCTCGGCGCTCGCGCCGCTCGCGACGGCCGCGCGCAACGCCGGCCACGAGGTCTTCATGGCGGCCACCGAGGACATGATGCCGGTCGTCGTGGGCGCGGGACTGCCCGGGGTGGCGGCCACCCCGAGGAGCATGCGTGACTTCATGTTCGCGACCCGCGACGGAGTCCCGCTCGATCTGCCGACGGACACCGCGACCCGACTGCACTTCGGCGGCCGCGGCTTCGGGCGGCTGGCGGCAGGCAGCCTGACGGCGCTGCGGGAGCTGAGCAGGGCCTGGCACCCGGACGTCGTCATCGGCGGCACGCTCTCCTTCGCCGCCGGACTGCTCGCCGCGGAACTGGGCGTACCGTACGTCCGGCACGCCTGGGACATGGGCGAGCCGGCCGAGATGGACCACGGGGCCGAGGAGGAACTCGCGCCGGAGCTGTCCCGGGCCGGCCTGGCGCGGCTGCCCGAGCCGCGGTTGTGGATCCACATCTGCCCTCCGCGCATGCTCGCACCGGACGCGGCGGTCGGCGCGACGATGCGCTTCGTTCCCACCGGACGGCAGCGGCGGCTGGAGCCCTGGATGTACACCGCCGCCGACCGGCCGCGGATCTGTGTCACGGCGGGCAGCCGGGTCAGCCGCGAACAGGATCTCGACCATCTGCAAGGGCTGGTCGCCGAGGTCGGCAGGCTCGACGCGGAGCTGGTCGTCGCCGCACCGGACGAGGTCGCGGCGGTCCTGACCGCGGCGTGCCCCGATGTGCGGGCGGGCTGGCTTCCCCTGGCCACCGTGCTGCGGACGTGCTCCGCGCTGGTGCACGCGGGGGGCGGTCAGACGGCGCTCACCGCGATGCAGGCGGGGACACCGCAGCTCGTGGTGCCCAACATGCCGAAGCTCGTGCCGCATTCGCGCCGGCTCTCCGATTTCGGCGCGGCCATCACGTTGCTTCCCGGGCAGGACACCCCCGACGCCATCGCGGCGGCCTGCGAGGAGTTGCTGTCGAAGCCGTCGTACGCCGAGCGGTCCGCCGAGTTGGCCGCGGACATCGCCGCACTGCCCGCACCGGCCGAGGTGCTCGCCGCGGTGGAGGACCTGGCCGGGGCCTGAACCCCGTCACCCGTCGCGGCCGGCCGCCCGGCGGATCTCCGCCAGCAGGTCCGCCTGGGCCAGGCACTCGGCCGGATCCGTGCTGCCGGAGCGCACCGCCGAGACAAAGGCGGAGACGGCGCCCGCGACCTGGTCCTCCGGCGCCAGGGAGCATGTGCGGGTGCCCGACGGGGACTCGATCACGATCTGCGGCACATGGTCCGCGGGCGGTGTGAAGGCGCGGTCGACGAGGATGCGGCCGGTGCTGCCCGTCAGTTCGTACCGGGACCGGTAGGCGTGCTCCATGCCGAAGGTCAGGTGGGCCGTGACCCCGCCGGGCGTCCGCAGCAGCGCCGCACCAGCCGTGTCGACCCGGCGGCCGGGGCGCTGCTCGAGAACGGCGCCCCGGACCTCCAGCTCCTCCCGCAGCAGGTGCACGGCCGCGCGTACCGGGTAGACGCCGACGTCGAAGAGGCTGCCGCCGCCGAGTTCCGGACGGTACCGGATGTCGTCGTCGGGCAGCCGCGGAATGGTGAAGGTCGCGTGCAGTGCGCGCAGTTCCCCGATCGCGCCCTCCGCCATCAGCCGGCGGACCACCGCGTGCCGGCCGTGGTGGACGAAGATGACGTTCTCCATCAGCACCAGGTCACGGGCGCGGGCCTGGGCGAAGAGCTCGCGGGTGCGGGCCTGGTCCGTGGTGAGCGGCTTCTCGGCGAGCACGTGTTTGCCCGCGGCCAGCGCCGCCTCGACCCACGGGGCGTGGAGCGCCGCGGGCAGCGGGACGTACACGGCCTGCACGGTGTCGTCCGCCAGCAGTGCCTCGTACCCCACGATGGGGCGGCAGTCGAACTGACGGGCCGTCTCGGCCGCCTTGGCGGCGTCCCGGCTGGCGACCGCGGCGACACGGACGAGGGGGTGGGCCTTCATGGCGGGCAGCATGCGGCGCCGCGCGAACGCGGCACAGCCCAAGACTCCGACTTTCAGCACCTGGGGCACTCCGGTGGTGGGGGACTCGCGGGACCAGGCAACCATCGCGGCGGGACCTCGACGCCCGCTCGAAGGACGGCGGAAGCGGCCCCGCGCGAGCGCCGCGTTGCCGAGAGTCGAGCGAACCACGAGCGCGGAGAGCGACTGTCGTAGGCCATCAGGCGTGGATACGGAGGTAGGACACGATGAGTGAGTCTCCGCGAGGTGGCTGGGCGGCGGACGCCTTCGCCGGGGTTGCCGAGGCATTCGAGGAGAACTTCGCCGCGGGCGCTGAGGTCGGCGCCGGGGTGTGCGTGTATCACCGCGGTGAGCCGGTGGTCGACATCTGGGGCGGCTTCGCGGACGAGGACCGGGTGGATCCGTGGCGCCCCGACACCCTGGGGCTGCTCGCCTCGCCGACCAAGGCGCTGGTCGCGGTGTCGGCGCTGCGGCTGGTGGATCAGGGACTGCTCGACCTCGACGCGCCGCTCGCCGACCACTGGCCGGAGTTCGCCGCGCACGGCAAGGAGGGCATCACCCTGCGCATGGTGCTCAGCCACCGCTCGGGAGTGGTGTGCCTGGACCATGCCCCGATCACCAACGAGGCCATGCGCACCCACCTGCCGGTCGCCGAGGCACTCGCCGAGGCCCGGCCGGAGTGGGAGCCGGACACCGCACACGGCTACCACGGAATCACCTTCGGCTACCTGGTCAGCGAGCTGATGCGGCGCTGTACGGGGCTCACCGTGGGCCGGTACTTCGCCCAGGAGATCGCCGGCCCGCTCGGGCTGGAATGCCACATCGGTGTGCCCGACCCCGCAGCCGTGCACCTGGCGACGATGTTCCAGTCCAAGGCCGAGGCACTCTTCGCGGGTGACGACCAGGACCTGGCCGCCTTCCTCGACCCGAGCACGCTGACCCACCGGGCGATGATGGGCAGCCTGGCCCTGGACGTGGCGGCGATCGACACGGCGTGGGAGGACCCCTCCTACGGCGGGCGGGCCAGCGCGCGGTCCCTCGCCCGCTTCATGGCCGCGCTGATCAGCGAGGTGGACGGGATCCGCCTGCTGAGCCCGGCCCTCGTCGGGGAGATGACGCGGATGCACTCCAAAGGCCACTGCCTGGTGACACAGACGCCGTGCAACTGGGGGCTGGGCGTGCAGCTTCCCGACCATCCGGTCTTCCCGGCCGATGCCGGTCTGGCCACCGCCTTCGGCCTCAGCGCCGCCAACGGCTCGTACCTCTTCGCCGACCCCGAGCACGACCTGGCCTTCGGCTACATGCAGAACGCGGGCTCCCCGGTGATGGGCACGCTGGACGACCGGCCCCGCCGGCTCATCGAGGCGGTCTACCGGTGTGCGGAGACGATGCGGTAACCGCTCCCGTCGGCGGCGCCGTCCCGGGCGGCGCCGCTCGCGTGGTACGAGGGGCCGTCAGTCCTCGAGCCCCAAGGCGCTCGCCGTGTAGGCGGCGGCGGCCGGTCCCGGTTGCAGCACCACGTGGCCGGCCGCGGAGTTGGCGTCGCGCCACAGCCGTTGCAGGGGGTGCTGCACGCTGTGGCCCGAGGTGCCGGAAGCACGGAAGAGCTGGTTGACCGTGGTCACCAGAAGATCTGCCGCGAGGGCGCAGTCGCGCTGGTTGCGGGCCCGTTCCAGGGGTGTGGCCTCCGCTCCCCGGTCGGCGACCCGGGCGGCCCGTTCGAGCAGGGACCGGGCCGCGTCGATGGTGCCGGAGCTGCGGGCCAGGGTCTCCTCGTAGAAGCCGCGGGCAGGTCCGGGCTGCTTGGGGGACCAGGAGCGGATCTTCTGCGCCGCGTACGACGACCACAGGTCGAGCGCGCCCTCGGCGGCGCCGAGGACGGGCAGGGCGAAGAAGAGCCCGTTCACCGCTGTCAGGGGAACCTGGTGGCAGCGGGGCGCGGAGGTGTCGGCGGCGCCCTCCAGGAGGCTGCTGAGCGGGAAGCTCAGCTCGGCGGGCACGAAGACGTCCTCGGCGATGAGCGTGTCACTGCCGGTGGCCCGCATCCCGACATCCGACCAGGTCCGCTTCGTCCGGTAGTCGGCGCGCGGGAGGGCGAACAGACGCGGCTCGTACCGCGAGCCCGACTTCGCCACCCCGCACACCAGCGCCCAGTCGGAGTGCTCGACGGCACTGATGTACGGCCACGTCCCGGACAACAGCCAGCCGTCCTGCTCCGCATGGGCCCGGCCGACGGGGGAGACGCCGCCGACGATCAGGACGTCCGGCCCGTCCTGCCACACCCGCTTGCGACCCTCCTGCGGCAGGTAGCCGGCCATGCGCGCCATGCTCGCTGCCAGTGACGCGCACCACGCCGTCGCCGGACATTTCGCCGCGACAACGGAAACCGCGGTGCTGACTTCTGTGAAAGTCCCGGCCGCCCCGCCGTACTCCTCCGCCACGAAGTGGCGTCCGAATCCGGCCATCCTGATGGCATGCATCACATCAGGGCTCAACTGACGCTCCTCCTCGGCCTGTTCGGCATGCCGCGCAGCGAGCGCCGCGATGTGGTGCGCGGCCAGTGCGATCCCTGATTCGGACAGAGTGAGTTCGGGCATTTCGGCCTCCTGGACTCGGCTTGAGCGCCGATGGTGCACGCGGCTCTTCGCAGCGAGCTAGAACACCGCTTGAGCTGGCCGCGTTCGAGGGCGCTACGAGGCGATTCAAGCGAGCCTCAAGATGCCCCTCGCAGGCTGAACGACGGGTGATGTTCGATGCGTCGCCGAGCCTGTCCGTAGACAAGTCCGAAGTAAGAGCGGGGTGAGTGCGGGTCCGTCGGAATAACCATGGAAATCTGTCCGCTGTGTGCTAATTCACAGCGGCCGTCCTAGGGGGAATGGAAATTATTCAGGACGTGGTGTCGGCGCAGCAGGTGGAGGCGCCGGATGAGCAGACGATGGAGATCAACGTACTGGGCCCGGTCAGAGTCCGGATGGGCGGCCACTCCGTGGTCCCGACCGCGGGCAAGCCCAAGCAGGTGCTGACCCTCCTGGCCCTGCGCTGCGGGCGGGTGGTGCCCGTGTCGACGCTCATGGAGGAGATCTGGGGCGACAAGGTGCCCCGGAGCGGGACCACAACGCTCCAGACGTACATCCTTCAACTCCGCAAGCTCATCGCCAGGACCCTCCCGGACGACTCCCCGCTGAATGCGAAGGACCTGCTGGTCACGCACTTCAACGGCTACCAGCTGGCCATCCGGCCGCGCGCGTTCGACCTGCGCGAGTTCGAGCGGCTCACCGTCGAGGGTGACTCCCTGCTGGCGGCCGGGGACGCGGAGACCGCCTCGCGCCGACTGGGACGGGCCCTTCAGCTGTGGAGCGGGCCGGCCCTGATGGACGTGCCGGCCGGCCAGGTCCTGGAGATGGAGGCCATGGGCATGGAGGAGTCCCGGATGCGGGCCCAGGAACTGCGCATCCTCGCCGACCTGCAGCTGGGCAGGCACGCCATGCTCATCCCCGAGTTGCGCATGCTCGTCGCCCAGTCCCCGATGCACGAGAACTTCTGCGCCATGCTGATGATCGCCCTGCAGCGTTCCGGGGCGCCGTGGCGGGCGCTGCAGGTCTTCCGCAGCCTTCGCCAGACCCTGATCGGCGAACTCGGCGTCGAGCCCTCCAACCGGCTGCAACGGCTGCACCAGGCGGTGCTGTCGAACGTCCCGGACCTGCCGCTCGCCGCGTACGACCTGGCCTGAACCGCCCGGCCGCGCGTCCGGGACGTCCCTCGTCCCATCCGTCACGTCAAGGAGGCTCTTTCGTGTCCCCAGCAGCCAGTGAGCCGTTTCTTCAGGAGGTGGCCGCCGATGTCTTCGCGTATCTCCAGCCGGAGGGCGGTTGGTGTGTCAGCAACGCCGGGCTCATCGCATCCGGCGGATCCACCGCACTGATCGACACCGCGGCGACCGAGGCGCGTGCCCGGCGCCTGCGCCGACAGGTGCTGACCGACGGCCGGCCGGCGCCGTCCGCCCTGGTCAACACCCACTCGCACGGTGACCACACCTTCGGCAACTTCCTGTTCCCCGAGGCCACCGTGATCGCCCATGCCAACGCCCGTGAGGAGATGGCACGGGCCGGGCTGCACCTGACCGAGCTCTGGCCGGACGTGGCCTGGGGCGGGGTCGAGGTGAGGCTGCCCGTGGTCACCTACCGGGACCGGTTGACCCTGCACGTCGGCGAGGTGACCGCCGAGCTGCTGCACCTCGGGCCGGCGCACACCGCCCATGACACCGTTGTCTGGATCCCCGAGCGGAAGGTGCTGTTCACCGGCGACATCGTCATGTCCGGGTTCACTCCGTTCGTGCCGCTCGGCTCGGTCTCCGGTTCGCTGAAGGTGATCCAGCAGCTCCGCGACCTCGGCGCCACGACCGTGGTGACGGGGCACGGACCGGTAGCCGGACCCGAGGTCCTCGATGTCGCCGAGGAGTATCTGCGCTGGGTGCGGCAATTGGCCGCGGACGGGATCGCCGCGGGGCTTCCGCCGCTGGATGTGGCGCGCGAGGCCGACCTCGGCCGGTTCGCCGAACTGGGTGAGTCGGAGCGGCTGGTGGCCAACCTGCACCGCGCCTACGCGGAGCAGCGGACGCCGGCGGCGGAGCTGGACTTCGACGTGCTGCTCAAGGAGATGGGCATCATCTTCGGCGAGATGATGGAGTACCACGGAGGCCCGCTGACCTGCTGCGCCTGACCTGTCGACCGCAGGGGGTCCTCGCTCGGTGAGGGCCCCCTGCGGTCTGGCTCGTCACCCGACCAGGCTGTCCCACATCGCCACCATGGACTCGGCCACGGTGAACCGCGGCCGCCAGCCCAGCGCCGACCCGGCCAGGGAGATGTCGGCCCTGGTCCAGTCGCCCCCGTGGCTGTTCACCGCGTCGCCGGTCTCCTTGACGGTATCGGCGGGCAGGCCGCCGGCCCGCAGCAGCTCACCCACCAGGCTCCGGACGGAGACGGCGGTTCCGCTGCCGATGTTCAGTACCCGGGGCACCGCGGGCAGCACCGCCGCCCGGACGATCGCCTCCGCGGCGTCCCGGACGTCGACGTAGTCCCGTCGCGCGTCGGAGATGGAGAGCTCGATCACGCCGGACCGGCCGGGATCGCGCAGCCGGCGGGCCAGCGAGCCCAGGAAGGTCTCGGACGCCGGGTACGGCCCGAGGGTGTTGGCGAGCCGGACGACCACCCCGTCGACGCCGTTCGGGCCCGCCGCGTCGAGCACTGTCGCGGAGGCGGCGAGCTTCACGCGCGCGTAGAGGCTTTCCGGCGCGGGCGTCAGTCCCTCGTGCAGCGAACTCCCCTCGGGTACCGGGCCGTACTCGTGCAGCGTGCCGACATGCACCAGGCGCGGCCGGCCCGGCAGGCGGCGCAGTGCGTCGACGACGTGCTCGACGGGCCGGACGTTGAGCAGCCGCATCTCCGCCTCGTCCGGCCCCCAGCCGGTGAAGGCGTTGACCACGGTGTCGATGCGCTCGCGGGAGAGAACCGCGGCCAGTCCGGCACCTCCGGCCGTCACCAGGTCGAGCGGCACGAACCGGTACGGCACCGGGTACGAGGCCGGCCGGCGGGCGACCGCGGTCACCTCGTGGCCCTGCCCGGCGAAGGCGGCGCAGACCTGCCTGCCCACCGAGCCGGTTCCGCCCAGCACGGCCACACGCCTGGGCGGGAGCGCGGCGCTCACGCACCCACCTGCCCAGCCACGCACTCCTCGTACTTCGGGAGCAGTCCCCGCTCCAGCGCCTCGTCCAGGCTCATCGCGGCGTGGTCCCGGTCGGAGACGATGAACTCCGTCTCCGCAGGCCAGGGCAGGGCGAGCGTGGGGTCGAACGGGTCGATCGCCTGCTCCAGCTCCGGCACATAGCTGGTCGACATCAGGTAGTGCATCATCGTGTCGTCCTCGAGCGCCAGAAACGTGTGGCCGACCCCGACCGGCACGTAGACGGCGCGGAACGACTCGGCGTCCAGTTCGACGCAGTCCCATTTCCCGAACGTGGGCGAGCCGACGCGAATGTCCACGACGAAGTCGAGCACCCGCCCATGGGCGCAGTAGACGTACTTGGCCTGCCCGGGCGGTGCGGTGGTGAAGTGGATGCCGCGCAGCACACCGCGGGACGAACGGCTGAGGTTGGTCTGTGCCACGTGGAATTCATGGCCGATACGGGACCGGAACAGCGGCCCCTGCATCGGCGAGACGAACACCCCACGCCGGTCCGGGAAGAGCTGGGGCGTGAGTTCGTAGGCTCCTGGCACGGCGAGTTCGCGAACATGCATGACGCATTCCTTGGCTGTTGGCCTAATTGATGGTGGGAGACGGCATACCGATGCTGCCAGAGAACCGGCAATGCCGGGTAGCGAAATGATCCGACATCGTCTGCTCTCAAGTTCTTTTCCAGCGGCATTCCAGAACGCCTGGGCATGTTATTTCCGCCGAAGTATGCCGGGCGAGAGGAAAAAAATTCGATGCGTGTTCTGTTCTGTGCCTTCCCCGCGACGGCGCATGTGCATCCGCTCGTTCCGTTGGCCTGGGCGTTGCAGAACGCCGGGCACGAGGTGCGCGTCGCGATCCATCCCGGCGCGGCGCATCTGGTGACCGAGGCCGGTCTCGCCCCGGTACCGGTCGGCGCGGCGCTGACCGAGGTCATGGAGTGGAACGACAACTTCGAGAAACTCGACACGCTCACCGACTTCCTGTCGGTGGACGCGGCGCACGAGGACGGCTGGGCCCGCAAGTGGGCCGGCATGACCAGGATGCTGGCCGGGTTCGCGCCCATGCTCGACGATCTGGTGGACTTCTGCCGGTCCTGGCAGCCGGATCTGGTGCTCTGGGACCCGTTCTGCGTGCCGGCGGCCGTCGCCGCGACGGTGACCGGGGCCGCACAGGGGCGCTTCCTGTGGGGGCAGGACAACATCGGCTGGCTGCACGCGCGCTCGAGGGAGCGGCTGGCGCGGCTGGGCGCCGGTCCGCAGGAGGATCCGGTGACCGCGCTGATGCGGCCGATGCTGGAGCCGTACGGACTCGAGCATCGCGAGGAGCTGCTGCTCGGCCAATGGTCCGTCGACCCGGTACCCGCGCCGCTCCGGCTGCCGGTCGACCTGTCGTACGAGCCGATCCGGCGGGTCCCCTACAACGGCAACCGGACGCCCCCCGCCTGGGTGCACGAGCGGCCCGAGCGGCCCCGGGTGTGCCTGTCGCTCGGCATGGGAGGCCGGGGCCGGCAGTTGTTCCGCGAGGCGGGGATCTCCTTCGCCGACGTGGTCGCCGCCCTGTCCGAGCTGGACATCGAGCTGGTCACCACCCTGCACGCCGAGCAGCTGGCCACCGTGCGGGAGGTTCCGGAGAACGTCCGGCTGGTGGAGTACGTGCCGCTGAACTACCTGTTGCCCAGCTGCTCGGTGCTGATCCACCACGGCGGGGGCGGCACCTTCGCCGCGGCCGTGACGCACCGGGTGCCGCAGCTGGTCACCCCCCTGCCGATGTGGGGCGAGGCGCGGACCGCGCGGTACGTCGCCGAGAGCGGCGCGGGACTCATGCTGGAGCCGAAGGAGCTCACCGTCGAGCTGCTGCGCGAGCAGGTGCAACGGCTGATCTCGGAGCCCTCGTTCCAGGCCGGCGTGGACCAGCTGCACGCGCAGATGAGGTCCATGCCGGCCCCGGACGAGGTGGTGCGCAGGCTGGAGGCGCTGACGGCCCAGCACCGGGGTCAGCGCCGTGCGGTGACGTTGTAGATGCCGAGTTCCGGCCACATGTGAGGAGCGCGTACGCTGCGGACGCTCAGCCCGCGCTCCCCCAGGATCCGTTCCACGGCCTCCCGCTTGCCGTCCGTCTCGATCAGCAGGGCGCCGATCCTGGGCCAGTCCTCCTCGGCGATGCCGTGGAGGACATCCAGTTCCGCGCCCTCGGCGTCGATCTTCACCAGGTCGATGCGTCCGTCGGCCGCGCTCCGGCCGAGGGCCTGCGAGAACGTCTCCACCTCGACGGCCATGGGCTCGGTCGCGAACAGTTCCGCCGCCTTGCCGTCGCCCGCGTGCCGTGCCATCAGGCGCCGGGCGGCGGCCAGTTGGGCGGGGTGGAGGGTGGAGTTCCCCGCGAGTCGCGGCACGTGTGTGAAGTCCGCGGCGGCGGCCGGCCGCGCGCCCAGGCAGGCCCGGTGGACCACGACGTCCTCCGCCACGCCGTGCAGCGCCAGGTTGCGGCGCAGCAGCCGGACGTTGCCCGGCACCGGCTCGAAGGCGATCACCCGGGCACGCGGCCACCGGCGCTTGACGAAAAGGGTGAACAGCCCGATACCCGCGCCGACGTCGACCACGACGGGCGGGTCCGGGAGGTGGTCGAGGCAGTAGCTGTCGTCGTCCTCGAAGATCTCCCGGTAGCCGAAGCGCGCGGTGGCCTCCTCGGCGGCGTAGCAGGAGAACCCCGGTGCGAGTTCGATCAGGCGGATGTCGTCGTCGGCCATGCGATTCCCCTCTTGGGACGGTGTTCGGCACAGACGGGGAGGAGCCCGGCCGTGGCCGGGCTCCTGACGGCTACGCGGGCCGCGGTATGGCCACTGCGTTGTATTCCGTGGTCGGCGTCGGCGGCAGGGGGAACCGCGAGTTGGTCAGGTACAGCCGGTCGCGGTACGGCGCGACGGCGCTCGGCGTGTCGAAGCGCCCGTCGGTGATGCGGCGGACAAGGGCGCCTCTGGTGCCGTCCGCGGCGAGCGAGACCACCGCGAGGTCGCTCTGGGACGGTGCGTACAGCGTACGGCCGCTCACGGCGATCCCGTTCGTGGTCCCGAAGTGCGCACCGTCGACCCGCGACCGGCGGGCGTCACCGGTCCGCGGGTCGACCCGGAACAGGGTGCCGCCGTCCACGTACTGGTTGACGACCAGCAGGGTCCGGCCGCACGGGGACGGCGCGATGCCGGTCCCGGTGAGCTGCCACTGGGTCTGGCTCTGCTGCCACTCACCCGTCAGCGGCAGTGTGACGACCTCGTTCCGCTCCGGCAGCGTGCCGCCCGGACCGAACGGCACGCCGAACAGGACGCCGGTCATCCCGTCGGTGAACCACGCGGCGTCGCGGGTGACGGTGGCGAGGTTCACACAGGTGGTGGCGGTGCCCAGCCCCTCGTAGACCTTGAGTACCGCCCCGGTCATGCCGTCCATGACGGTGATGGTCCGGCCCCAGCCGCCGCCGATGAACAGCCGGCCCAGGGGGTCCAGGGCGAGGCCGATCGCGTTGTGGCCCGAGCCGAGCCCGTCGAAGAGGAACTCCCCCTCGCCCGTGACGAGATCGGCCCGGTAGATCGCGGCTGTGAGCAGCGAACCGAAGTAGGCGAAGGGCCGCCCGCCGATCGCCAGGCCGGCCGGATGGAGTCCGTCGGGCAGGCGCAGGGTGGTCGGCCACGTCGGCTGTCCGGGGCGTTCTCCCGCCCGGACGGGCGCCGCGGCACCGACAACCGCCGCGCCTCCGGCAGCCGCACTCAGACCGAGGAATCCCCGACGAGTCAGCGTCTTCTTCCGCATGCCGTTCCTCTCCTAGAAATCGACCGCCGCTGGCGGTGGTCGAACGATGACAGGCCGGGCCGGAATACCGCTTGAGCGGACCTCTCGGGAGCTGAAGCCGTGTTCAAGCCGTGGTGTAGGCCCACTCGGAAGACTGCGGGCCTTGCCACCAGCCGAGAGTGAGTTGTCTGCAATGGACAGGATCGCCTTTCTCTTCCCCGGCCAAGGCTCGCAACGAGTGGGCATGGGCCTCGAACTGCTGCGGCGCTGGCCCGAGCTGACCGAGAAGTACTACCGCCGCGCCGACGAGGTGCTCGGCTTCGAGCTCTCCCGGCTCTGCTGGGAGGGTCCGGCCCAGGAGCTGCGGCAGATGCCGGTCACCCAGCCCGCCGTGGTGCTGACCAGCGTGGTGGCGCACGAGGTGCTGCACGCCCATGGCGTCGTCCCGGACATCGTGGCCGGGCACAGTCTGGGCGAGTTCAGCGCGCTGGTCTGCGCGGGCGTCCTGGACTGGGTCGACGCGCTCCGGCTGGTCAGGCTCCGCGGGGAGCTGATGATGGCGGCCAACCAGCGGGTCCCCGGCAAGATGGCGGCGGTCGTCGGCCTCGATCTCGCGACGGTGGAGGAGATGTGCGCCAAGGCCGCCGCCGCTTCCGGGGAGGTCGTGGAGGTCGCCAACCACAACGACTTCACCCAGGTGGTGGTCTCCGGGCAGACGGCCGCGGTGGACGCGCTCGCCGAACTGGTCTGGCAGGCCGGCGCCGACCGCGTCGTGGTGCTGGAGATCGGCGGCGCCGCGCACTGCACCCTCCTCGGCGGTGTCGAGGACGAGTTCGCCGCGGCCCTGGAGGAGGTGGAGTTCCGCGATCCGGTGATCCCCGTCGTGTCCAGCTTCAGCGCCGCGCCGGTCACCGGCGGTGCGGACGCCCGCGTCTGCCTGCGGCGTCAGCTCACCGGCCGGGTCGACTGGACCGGTACGGCGCTGCGGCTCGCGGCCGAGGGCGCGGGTCGGCTGGTGGAGGTGGGTCCCGGCAAGGTCCTGGGCGGTCTGTGCCGTCGGATCACTTCCGGGGTGACCACTCACCGGACGGACAGCGAGGAGCAGATGGCGCTCACCCTGGCCGGCCTGGCCGCCTGAACCACGGCTCCGGACCGATGGCGTCGAAGGGGCGTCCCGCACGACAGCCGGCGGGACGCCCCTTCTGGCGCGGGCCGGTCAGTAGTTGCCGAGGCCGCCGCAGACATTCAGGGCCTGCGCGGTGACCGCGTCGCTGCCGGGGCCGACCAGGTAGGCGACCATGGCGGCCACCTCGTCGGGCTCGACGTAGCGGCCGATCGGCACCCGGGCACTGACCCGCTCGTGCACCTCGTCGGCCGGGACCCCCCACAGCCCGGAGTAGACCTCGCGGACCCGCTCGGCCATGGGCGTCTCGACGAAGCCCGGGCAGACCGCGTTCACGGTCACACCGGTCTTGGCCAACTCCAGGCCGAGCGCCTTCGTGAACCCGACCACGCCGTGCTTGGCGGCCGAGTACGGGGCGCCGTTGACCACGCCCTGTTTGCCGCCGGTGGAGGCGATGTTGATGACGCGCCCCCAGCCGCGGTCCAGGATGCCGCCGTTCTCGAGGACCTCCTTGGTCATCAGGAAGACGCTGTTGAGGTTGGTGTTGATCACGTCCAGCCACAGCTCCTCGGGGACGTCCTTGGTGATCCCGCCGCCGGACCGGCCGGCGTTGTTCACCAGGATGTCCACCGATCCGAACCGCTCGGTGGCGGCCCGGACGTAGGAGCGGATGTCCTCGCGCGAGGTGACGTCACAGGCCCGACCGTCCACATCGAGGCCCTCCTCCCGCAGGGACTTGACGGTCTGCGCCAGGACCTCCGCCCGCCGGGCGCACAGGTAGACCCGGGCGCCGTCACGGGCCAGGCGCCGTGTGATCTCCAGGCCGATCCCGCTGGTGGCACCGGTCACCAGCGCGACCTTGGGGGTGGGGGTCATGATTCCTCCTTGTGCGAGCGCCCTTCGACGCTCGAGTAGACGGCTCGGACGAGCCGCTGGGCACGGTCGTCGATGCTGCCCAGCTCCCGGGAGCCGGAGTTCTGGACGTAGGCGAAGGCGAGGTCACACCGCGGATCGGCGAAGGTGAAGGTGCCGTTGGCGCCGTCGAAGCCGAACGCGGTGGTCAGTCCGGCGGCGGCCGGGAAGGTGGGGCTGTCGGGCAGCATGAAGCCCAGTCCCCACGCGGTGGACATCATGGTGATGCGGCAGTCGCCCCGGGCGTGCACCCGGCCGATCTGGGCGGACGTCCGCTCGCTGAGCAGCCGGAAGCCGTCGATCTCGCCGAGGAGCGCGGCGTACAGCCGGGCCAGTGACTGGGCGCTGGCCCAGCCGCCGTAGGACGGGTCTTCCGCCGCCGGGTCCGGTTCGGGGTCCAGGGCCATGCTGGCCACGGTCGAGCGGTGGGTGAGGGAGTCGGGCTTGCCGAGCTCGACGAGCATGGCGATGGCATCGCCGGGGTCGCCCCCCGACATCACGTCCTCCGCCTTGGACCGGACCATGGTGGCCCGATGCAACGCGTGCGGGTCGGGCAGGCCGATGTGGCAGTCGAGGCCCAGCGGTGCGGCGATCTCCTCGGCGAAGAACGCGCCGACCGTGCGGCCGGTGCACCTGCGGACCAGTTCGCTGACCAGGTACCCGAAGGTCACCGCGTGGTAGCCGTGTGCGGTGTCCGGCTCCCACTCGGGCCGGGCCACCGCGAGCGCCTCGGCGATGGGGGTGTGGCGCCGCATGTGGTCGGCGGTGATGGGGTCGTGGTCCAGGCAGACCACACCGGAACGGTGGCTCAGCACCATCCGCAGCGTGATCTTCTCCTTGCCGTTGGCGGCGAACTCCGGCCAATAGTCGGCGATCGGCCGGTCCAGCTCCAGTACCCCGCGGTCCACCAGCAGCAGCGCGGCGCTGGAAACCAGGGCCTTGGTCGGGGAGGCGAGCACGCTCAGGGTCGACGGACGCCACGGATCGGTTCGGCCCGGGTCGGCGAAGCCGCCCCACAGGTCCGCCACGGGTTTGCCGCGGTGGTATACGCACACGGCGGCGCCGATCTCCTCCCCGGCGGCGAAGTGCCCCTGGAAGACCCGTGCCACCTCGGCGAAGGAGCTGTCGCAGAAGCCGCCCCGCGGGAAGGTGCTGCCCTCACTCATGGGACGCGGCGTGGGCCAGGGTGCTGCGGCTGTTGCGGCCCAGCGCGGTCCGGACGAACTCCCGTGCGTCGGCGAGCGTCTTCCCGGCGCCCAGCTCCTCGGCGATGGCTCCCGGGTTGATCGCGACGGTGTGCTCGGCCGTCACCAGGACCTCGTCGCCCTCCCCGGCCAGCTCCCACCGTCCGCTGTGCCCGAACAGCAGCCGCGGCGGCACCAGCTGCTTGTAGACGATCAGCTGGCCGGGCAGGCAGACCCGCACCGAGTGCGTGCTGTGCGCGGAGCCGTCCGAGGTGACCGTCTCCATCACCATGTCCTGGAGGTTGGGCTCGTCCTCCTTCAGCGTCACCCGCCGCACATGGGGGAGCCGCTGCGGCCACAGATCCGCGCGGTACAGGAAGTCGTAGACCTCGGCGGCCGGCCGCTTCAGCGCCACCGTGTCGGTGAACGTGAACACCACGTCGTCGACCGAGTGGCCGAGTTCGGCGATACGGGTGAGCGCCTCCAGCTCCACCGCGCTGTTGCGGTCCAGCGCGGAGGAGATCCAGCCGACCGTCTCCTGGGAGTCGTCGACGGCGGTGAACTCGTGGAGCAGCACGATCTCGGTACCGCCGTCGGGCAACGGCCGGAAGTGCCACTCACCGCCCATGCCGGCGATGGGGGCGGCGCTCTCCTCCTGGTCGAAGCGGATCCACAGGGCGTCGGGGTCCAGTTCGCGCCGGGACACCCAGGACTTCAGCTGGCCGTTGACCTGAGCCCACAGCCGGAACCGCTCGGTGTGCGGGCCGCGGCTCAGGTGCTGGGCGTACACGCTCGGCCCGAAGATGGCGGGCCAGCGGGTCACGTCGGCGGCCAGTTCGTAGAGGGTGTGGGCCGGCGCCATCGAGTACCTCAGGTGCTCGGTGCGCCGCAGTCTCGGGTGCCCGTCCCTCGCCCCGGGTCTGCGGTGCCGGCCGCCAGCGGGGATACTGCTCATCGTGGTTCCTCTCCTCCGGGCGCGGCGATCGAACGTACGGCCGCAGGTCGATGGCCGCGCCGATCTGCTGCGGCTACCCGGAGGCGAGGCTGACAGCGGGCACTAGAGGACAGCTCAAGAGCCCGTGCCGGATCAGGCGAACGGCGGCGCCTCGGCTGTGGCGTTGAGAGCCGTCACCACGGTCTGCTCCTCGAACTCGAAGTGGGACTCCAGCCGTCCGGCCAGCTCCTCCAGCTCGGCGCGCAGTTGCACCGGGTCGGACTCGCCGGGGACGAAACCCTCGACCAGCGCCTGGATCGAGTCCTGGAGCTGGGCCACCACCTTGTGCTGCTCGCTGAGCTGGGCGAGCGCCGGGGCGAGCGCCGGGAACTGGGCGGCGAGCGACGGGAAGACGGCCATGTCCTCGCCGGTGTGGTGCCGGCGCAGGGCGCCGCAGAAGCTGAGGCAGTGCGTGCGCATCTGCTGGGCCAGGTCCGGCGGGGTGCGGTCGATTGTCTGCGCGGTGCCGTCGATCACCTGGTCCGCCTGGGTGCGCAGCGTCTGGAGCTCCTTACGGAGCCAGTCGTGCACCTCGACGATCCAGTCCCCCATGCCCTTCACCCGCTCCTCACCGGGCTTCGCCTCGATCCGGTGCAGCACGACGACCGGGATCTCACGGGTGGTCTTGGCCTGGTAGTCGGCGTATCCGGGGGCCTCGGCCACCACCCGCTCGAAGAGCCGGTCCCGTTCCGCGCCCTGCGGGACGGCGGCGATGGCCTTGTAGGTCTCCTCGCCGGTCTCGACGGTCACGATGGGGTTCTTGCGGATGTTGTGGTACCAGGCGGGATGGCGGTCCGAGCCGTTCGCGGAGGCGACGACGACGCCCTTGCCGTCGATGATGAGGTAGCCGAGCGGGGTCTCGCGGGGTTGTCCCGACTTGGCGCCGATGGTCGTCAGCACCGTCAGCGACCAGCCCTCGAACATCCCGGTCATCTTGCCGTTGTTCGCGCGGAACTCGGCGATGATCTGCCGCTGGAAGGCGTTGGCGTCGAAGCCGGACCAGTTCTCGGCTTGCTCCTTGCTCATGCACGTCCTTTCGGGTCGTATCCGAAAAGGAGGGCGGCTGCACAGGAAGCCGACACAAAAAAATACCCGTATGCCTACGCAGTGGAATGGGCGCAGCAAACCCCCGCTTCAGGGGTTGACAAGACTGCGAGAGACGGGCGAGTGCCGATCCCTGTGTTGGCTGAGTAGCCGCTACCTCCATACGTAGGCCCATACGGGGCTCAGAGGAACTCTAACGCTGATCATCCGCAGCGGGCAAGGCCGGCCGGGGCAGCGCGGAAGCGACGGGGCGGAACTCAAGTCAGGCCCTGGCGCGGGCATTTACGTGCTGGCCCATCCCGTACCGGGAGGTCCACTCCCGCACTGTCCTCACCTGGGGTGAGCCGTGGCGGAGCACCGTACTTCGGTCCCGGCGCAGAGCCGGGTCGAACGGCCGCTGATGCGCCGCATCGAGGAACCGGTCGAACAGGCCGCGGTCTCGCTGACGGCCTGTCTCAGCGAGCACGTCGCCCGGTAGCGCGCCGAGCCGCAAGACGATCCGCTCTCCCAGCTGATCGCGGCCCGTGACGAGGCCGAGGGGCGGCTGACCGAGGAGGGCTGGTCACCCTCGGCGTCACCATCCTGGCCGCCGGCACGAGACCACCGCCATAGCCATCGCGAACTTCGTCCACACCCCGCTCGCCCAAGGGCTGGTCCGGCCTGGTGGAGCGGCCGGAGCGGCTCGACACCGCGGTGGAGGAGCTGCTGCGGCACGTCCCGCCGGGCGGGAGCGAGTCCCTGCCCAGGAGTCCCTGGCTGCACCTGGCCGTGCCCGAGCCGGCAGTCGTCCGGCGGGGCGAGACCGCGCTGGTCCGGGGCCGTGCCGAGCCCCGGTGGCCTGGTGATTCGCGGCCGACGCGAATCTCCGAGGGCGTGCCGAGGACTCGTCCCGGGCACGCCATCGGCTCGTCGCGTCGCGGTCAGCTGTCGGCTCCCGACGTCTCGAGCGCCGCCATGGCCTGCTCGAGTATGGCGAGACGGCCGCTCAGGTCGGTGTCGACGGCGGAGATCATGATGCTCAGCGTGGTCACGCCGGCCTTTGCGTAGGCCGCCATGCGTTCCGCGATCCGGTCGACCGGCCCGACCAGCGACGTCCGGTCGATGAAGCCCGCCGGAACCGCCGCGGCCGCCCCCGCACGGTCGCCCGCCTGGATCCGCAGGCTCACCTCCCGCGCCTCCTGCGGCCATCCGAGTTGTGCGGCCAGCTTGCAGTAGAAGTTCCGCGCCGGGGCTCCGATGCCCATCAGATGGGCATAGTGGGCGCGCAGCAGGTCGGTACAGCCCGCGACGTCCTCGCCCACCGAGGTGGCCAGGCACGGGATCACCTCGAAGCCGTCCAGAGCAGCCCCGCGCAGGGCACGCCCGGCGGCGATGCGCTCGACGGACGCGGCGACCTGCTCCGGCGCAGCGAAGACGCCGATCCAGCCGTCGGCTATCTCCCCGGCCAGCTGGAGGTTGCGCGGCCCCACCGCACCCAGATAGACGGGGACGGAGGTGCCCGCCGGCTCGGTGATGACGTGCAGCGGGGCCCCCACGGAGCCGGAGTACGGCAGCCGGTAGTGCTCGCCCGCGTAGACGACCGGCCTGCCGGACAGTGCCGCCCGTACGATCTCCACGTACTCGCGGGTCCGCTCCAGCGGCCGGTCGAACGGCACCCCGTACCAGCCGTCGGAGACATCGGGGTTGGACACCCCGAGGCCCAGCCGGAACCGGCCGCCGGAGAGCGAGTTCAGCGTCGCCGCGGTCAGCGCCGCCATCCCCGGTGTGCGCGCCGGGATCTGCATCACGCCCGAGGCGAGCCCGATCCGGTCGGTCTTCCCGGCCACCAGGCCGAGGACGCTGGCCGCGTCCGATCGGTAGCCCTCGGGGGCGAAGGCGACATCGTAGCCGAGACGTTCGGCGGTGACGGCCAGGTCCGACGCCCCTTGGTACGTCAGGTTCACGCCCAGTTTCACAGTCGTAGCCCCTTCCGGCTCAGATCAGCAGATGCGCGCCGCCGTCGACGAGGACGACCTCGCCGGTGGTGTAGGCCGCGCGCTGCAGCCCGGCCACGACCTCGGCCACGTCCTCCGGCGTGCCGACCCGGCGCAGCGGCGTCGTGGCCTCGACCCGGTTCCGGATCTCGGTGAAGCCCTGGGTCCAGGGCGTGTCGATCAGCCCGGGCGCGACCGCGTTCACCCGGACGTCGGGGCCGAGCGCCCCGGCGAGCAGCCGGGTCATGTGGTCCACCGCGGCCTTGCTGACCGCGTACGGAATGGAGCTGCCTGCCGGACGGGTGCCGGCGACCGACGAGATGTTGACGACATGGCCGCCGCCGGGCGAACGGCGCAGCCATGGCGTGGCCGCGACCGTCGTCTGCCACGTGCCGATGACGTTGAGGCCGAGGATGGTCCGCCAGACCTCACCCGTCGCCGCGGTCAGATCCGCGTGCGGGATCGGCTTCGTGACGCCGGCGTTGTTGACCAGCAGGTCAAGCCGTCCGTACTCGGCGACGACACGTTCGACGAGGTGCTGGGCCTCGGCCTCGTCGGAGACGTCGGCGCGGACGAAGGCGGCGTCGGGCAGCGACGCGGCCAGCTTCTCCCCCGCCGCGACACTGCGGACCGAGTTGACGACGACAGCCATGCCCTCGGCGGACATCCGGCGGGCGATGGCGGCGCCGATTCCGGACGACGACCCGGTGACGAGGGCGACGGGCTTGTCAGTCATACGATTCCTTTCCAGGGAGGACAGCGTTCTGCGCGGAGGTCAGGCGAGCGTGAACATGTGGTCGTGCTCCACTCGGCGGGAGCGGTTGCGTACCTCGCCGTCCTCGATCACCAGCACGTCGTGGACCAGGCAGCTCGGGCCGACGACCGGCTCCTTGACGCCGGGACGGGTGGTGAGGACCAGGGCGTAGAAGCGGGCGTCGTAGGCGCCGTCCTCGCGCGGGGTCAGGTCGAGCATGCTGAACATGTGCCGGCGCTGCACCGGGTCGCTCTCGAACCGGGTGTTGAACCGGCGCAGCTCCTCGATGATTCCGGCACGCGTGCGCGCCGGAGGGACACCGGGAGTGTGCTGGAACTCCCCGTCGGGGGTGAAGGTCCGGGCATACTCCTCGAATCGGTTGCTGTCGAGCAGTTGGACCTGCCTGCCGTAGAACTGGCAGACGGCGATGTAGATGTCCGTGAAAGTCGCCGTGGTCGGCATACGGGTGAGACCTCCGCTGAACTCGGGGTGGAGGGGCCAGGGGCGGCCCGGTCCCAGGGCAGCGAGTCTGCGTCGATCGCCTTGAACCCGGCTTGAAACGTGCCATCGCCGCCGCACGCGTACCAGGGGCCGGCATTCCGGTGTACCTCTGCCACGGCTCGACCTGACCTGCAGCGGCGGCGCTCACGCTGCGGACGGAAGAAGACCGGTGCCATCTGCTCTGGAGGCTCGCACATGAAGGCGCTCGTACTGTCCGGCGGGTCCGGGACCCGGCTGCGCCCCATCACCCACACATCGGCCAAACAGCTGGTGCCGGTGGCCAACAAACCCGTTCTCTTCTACGGCCTGGAGGCGATCGCCGACGCCGGCATCACCGACGTCGGTGTCGTCGTGGGCGACACCGCCGAGGAGATCACCGAGGCCGTCGGGGACGGCTCCCGCTTCGGCCTCGACATCACCTACATCCGCCAGGACGCGCCGCTGGGCCTGGCGCACGCGGTCGTCGTCGCGCGGGACTTCCTCGGCGACGACGACTTCGTGATGTACCTCGGCGACAACTTCATCGTCGGAGGCATCACCGGTCTGGTGGACGAGTTCCGCACGGAGCGGCCTGACGCGAGCATCCTGCTGACCCGGGTGCAGGACCCACGCGCGTTCGGTGTGGCGGAGTTGGACGCGGACGGCCGGGTGGTCTCGCTGGTCGAGAAGCCGGAGTTCCCCAAGAGCGACCTCGCCCTGGTCGGCGTCTATCTCTTCTCTCCCGCCGTCCACGAGGCCGTACGATCCATCCGGCCCTCGGGGCGCGGCGAGCTGGAGATCACCCACGCCATCCAGTGGCTCCTCGACCAGGGCCAGGACGTGCGGTCGACCATGGTCTCGGGGTACTGGAAGGACACCGGCAACGTCGCCGACATGCTGGAGGTCAACCGCTCGGTCCTGGAGACGGTGGAGCCGAGCATGTCCGGGACCGTCGACGCCGGAAGCGAGATCATCGGCCGGGTCCGGATCGAGGAAGGCGCGACGGTCAGCGGCAGCCGCGTGGTCGGCCCGGCGGTCATCGGAGCCGGTGCCGTGATCAGCGGCTCGTACGTCGGTCCCTTCACCTCCATCTCCGAGGGGTGCCGCATCGAGGACAGCGAGGTGGAGTACTCCATCGTCCTGCGGGACTCGAGGCTCACCGGTGTCCGCCGTGTCGAGGCATCGCTGATAGGCCGGGATGTCGAGGTGACACCGGCCCCGCGCACCCCGTCCGCCCACCGCCTCGTACTCGGTGATCACAGTAAGGTGCAGATCTCCTCATGACGACCCGTCTCCTCGTGACCGGCGGGGCCGGATTCATCGGCTCCCACTACGTCCGCACGCTGCTCGGCCCCGACGGGCCGGGCGACGTCTCCGTGACGGTGCTGGACAAGCTCACCTACGCGGGCAACCTCGCCAACCTGGACGAGGTGCGCGCGCATCCCCGCTTCTCCTTCGTCCAGGGCGACATCTGCGACGCCGCGACGGTCGAGCAGCTGACGGCCGCGCACAACCAGGTGGTCCACTTCGCGGCCGAGTCCCATGTGGACCATTCCATCGACGGCGGCGGGCAGTTCGTGCACACCAACGTGTTGGGCACGCACATCCTGGTCGACGCCGCGCACCGGACGGGCATCGAGCGGTTCGTGCACATCTCCACCGACGAGGTGTACGGCTCGATCGAGTCCGGCTCCTGGCCCGAGACCGATCCGCTGCGGCCCAACTCCGTCTACTCCGCGTCGAAGGCGTCCAGCGACCTGGTGGCACTCGCCTACCACCGCACCCACGGCCTGGACGTCCGGGTGACCCGCTGCTCCAACAACTACGGCCACCACCAGTTCCCCGAGAAGCTCATCCCGCTCTTCGTCACGCATCTGCTGCAGGGCAGGAAGGTGCCGCTCTACGGTGACGGCGGCAACGTCCGCGACTGGCTGCACATCGACGACCACATCCGGGGCATCGAACTCGTGCGCACCGGCGGCCGGGCCGGCGAGGTGTACAACATCGGCGGCGGCGAGGAACTCACCAACAACGAGATCACCGGCATGCTGTTGAAGGCGCTCGACGCCGACTGGGACTCCAGCGTGGAGTATGTCGCCGACCGCAAAGGCCACGACCGCCGTTACTCGGTCGACTGGACCAAGATCCGTACAGAGCTCGGATACGCCCCGCTCGTACCGTTCGACGAGGGCCTGGCCGCCACGGTGCGCTGGTACCGCGATCACCGTGCCTGGTGGGAACCGCTGAAGGCCGCCACGGTCTGACGGGACCGGTACGACAGCGCCCGGCCGGGGGAGCCCCGGCCGGGCGCTTTTGCCTGCCCCTACGCCGCGTTCCGCAGCACCGGAGCGCGCAGGTCGGCGAAATTGAGGAGGGTCAGGAGGCTTCTGGCCTCCACATTGATGTAGTTGCCGTAGCGGACGAATTCGGTCAGCTGGCGGAGCGTCATCCACGCGTAGTTCGGCCGGGCCTCGGTGGGGAAGTCGTCGTCGGCCTCGACGAGCATGTACCGGTTCTGCGCATGGTAGAAGCGGCCGCCCTCCTCCGAATGGACGGACTCGAAGCGGATCCGCTCGGGGGGAGCGTTGACCACGTCGTCCAGGTAGACGGGCCGCGCGCCATTGAGCGGGTAGTTGGCCGGCTGGCAGTGGACCGTCGGCGCCAGCTCGATCACGTCGCCGGCCCCGGTCTCGGTCCGCGCCTGCACCAGCAGGTGCATCACACCGTTGAGGCGCTTGGCCAGGAAGGCGATGACCCCCTCGCTGCGCGGCTGGAGCATCACCTGGGACCAACTGGCCACTTCCCGGCTGCTGGCACTGACGTCCACCCCCACCACGGTGAAGTGCTTGCCGCCGTCGTGGGCGATGACACCTTCGGCTCTCGACCAGCCGTCCACGTCCGCCAGGGGGATGCGCCGCCGGGTCAGGGAGGACCGGCACTTGGTGTCGGTGAACCAGCTCAGCAGCTCCGCCGTGTCGCGGTACGGCTCCGCATCCGGCCGCCACGAGCGGTTCAGCGCGTCCCGGAAGCCGCCGCCGTCGTGTGCGGGGCCGGTCAGCCGGAACGGGGTCGCGCCGGAGAGCACGGTCCGGGTGTCCATGTTGACCAGGTTGTCGACGGTGAGCAGTTCGCTGATCTGGGCGGCGGTCAGCCAGCAGAAGTCGTCGAGGAGTTCGATCTCCTCGTCGACCTCGATGACCATGTTGCGGTTGCGTTTGCCCAGGAACCAGGATGCCTGCTCGGACTGGAGTGCGTCGTGCAGCACGCGCCCGCCATGCGGGGCGATGAAGTGCTCCAGGTAGGGGACCGGCTTGCCCCCGTGCACCCGGGTGTAGTTGCTCTTCGTCGCCTGCACGGTGGGAGAGAGCTGGACCAGGTTGACGTTGCCCGGCTCCATCTTGGCCTGGAGCAGGAAGTGCGGGACGCCGTGGAACCTCTTGACCAGGATCCCGAGGATCCCGTACTCGGGCTGAACGATGATCGGCTGCTGCCAGGCGTCGACCTCACGGCCCGCGTCCCGCACGTCCAGGCCCTCGACGGAGAAGAAGCGGCCGCTGCGATGGACCAGGTTTCCGGTGCCCCGCTCGAACCGCCAGCCGTCGAGCCGGTCGAGCGGCACCCGGGACACCTGGTACTCGTGCGCCCGGCAGCGGACGGCGAACCAGTTGTTGAAGTCTGCCGTTGTGGAGAACAAGTCGAGCTCCTAAGTGCTGATCCGAGCCGGACAGTGGCTAGCGGAGAGCCAGTTGCCGCACGAGTCGGTCGATCACCGATGCGGGGCTGGGCTGGGTCGCCATCTCCGCGCCGATCGCCCGTGCCGTGTCAGCGAACGCGGTCTCCTCGAGCAGGCGGCGCACCAGCTGCCGTACCTGCGTCAGCTCGATGTCGGCGAAAGGCAGCGACAGACCGGCCTTGCAGTCGATCACCCGCTGCGCCACCAGGGGGTTGTCGGCGCCCTCGGGCAGGATCAGCTGCGGCACGCCGTAGTGCAGCGCGGCGGCCGTGGTGCCCGAGCCGCCGTGGTGCACGATCAGCGAGCAGGTGCCCAGGAAGGCGGACAGGGGGAGATATCCGGGCAACACGACATTGTCGGGCAGCGTCCCCAGAGCCGACACGTCGGTCGAGTGGTCCGCGAGGATCACCTCGGCGTCCAGTTCCCCCAGCGCCTGCATCAGGATCTTGAGTTTGCTGCCGTCGGACATGAGCGGGATGACGGTGCCGAGGGTCAGGCAGATCCTCGGCCGCTCCGGTCGGCGCAGCGCCCAGTCGGGCACCAGCGCGCCGCCGTTGTACGGGATGTAGCGCATCGGCCACCAGGGAGCGCCGCCGTCGCGGTCCGGGGCGTCCGCCGTCAGGCCGCCCAGGCTCGGCGCCCGCGGGTCGATCCTGGCGATCAGATCGGGCTGTCGGTGTCCGATGCCCAGCCGCTCGCGCAGCCCGGCGATGAGCGGCGAGTCCTGCGGGATGACCCCGGTACGGTGGTTCTGCGCGCCGCTGGCCGTGACGTCCTCGTCCCGCATCGACCACGAGACGCGGTTGCCGACCTCAAGGGCCGGCACGCCCAGGGCCGCGGCCGCCAGCATCCCCGCGGCATGGTCGGACGGGTACACCACGAGGTCCGCCCCGAAGCTGCGGCCGGCCTGGATGGTGCCCTCCGTCATGGCCAGTGTGAACAGATCGAACGGGCGCATCGCACCGGCCAGCTCCCAGTACCCGGGCGGAAGGCCGTCTCCGGCCTCCTCGGCCGTCGGGGCCTTCCCCTTGGAGCCCAGCAGCAGGTCGGCGCCGACATCGCGGGCCGGGAAGACGTCCACCGTCGGGAGCCCCGACTCGGCGGCGGCCTTGGTCACATAGGCGGTGGTCGCGAGCAGTACCTCATGGCCGGCTGCCCGGGCAGCCCATGCCAACGGGACGACCGGGAGCAGCAGCCCGTATCCGGGTGCGGCAGGAAAGAGGATTCTCATGGCCCGGATGCTGCCACAGAAAAGCATGAGCGGTCTCGCGGAATTTCACCGGCAACCGCTCATTTCGGGAATGCGCAGCCAGGACTCAAGCGGGCCGCGAGCGGCACTCCACTATTCGCGTGGGAATATCTCTGAGCGGGGCGGGCCGTTGTTGGCTGGCCAACGCTCCGGACCCAACGGAAGGAGACCACAGCCATGGGCCTGCATCTCATCGAACTGGAAGAGGGATTCTCCTGCTATGCCAGCGGGGAGTTCGAAGCCCGTTTCATCTACCAGGAGATATTCAAGGACAATAACTACGAGCATTCGGGTCTCCCCGAGGCACCGTTCGTCATCGACGTGGGGGCGAACATAGGGCTGTTCTCCCTTTACATGAAGCAAAAGTATCCGGCGGCCCGGGTCATCGCCTTCGAGCCCGCACCGGAGAACCGCCAGGCGTTGCGGCAGAACCTGGAACTGCACCAGATCGACGACGTGACGGTGCACCCGTACGCCGTCGGCTCCGAGGCATGTGAGGCCACCTTCACCTATTACCCGGCAATGCCTGGCAACTCAACCCTTCACCCGGAGGAGAAGGCATTGCAGAAGCACCTGATGGGTGAACGTCTCGGTGAGGAGGTGGCCACCGACTTGTTCCAGGCCACGACGATCACGGTGAAGGTGGATCGACTGTCCCACTTCCTTGCGGAGCACCACCCGGAGGCCACGGTCGTCGACCTGCTCAAGATCGACGTCGAGGGAGCGGAGCTGGATGTACTGCGCGGAATCGATGACGTGGACTGGGTGAAGGTGCGGAACGTCCTGCTGGAGGTGGACAACTCGGCCGGCGCACTCGCCCAGGTCGAGTCCCTGCTGCGCGACAAGGGTTTCTCGGTGGTCAGCGAACCCGTACCCATGATGTGGGAGGAACTGGAGCTCTACTACGTCACCGCCCACCGCTGACGCCTTCATGCCATGGCCCCGGCCAGGTTCTGGCAGATGACGAGGCGGAGTCCAGGCCGGCACCGAGGACGACGCCCTGCAGCGCGTCTTCGACGCCCGGGTTCGTCCGGCGCCGAGGGGTGGCGGACGCGGGAGCCCTGGAACTCGGCCGCCTCGATGAGACGGCGCCTCCTATCGGCGCGGACGCCGCCGCGCCCTCCGCCGCCGTGATCGTCTCACTCGTGGGGGTGCGGTCCGCAGCGACCATGGACAAGTACTGAGGACCAACTACCGCAACTCCAAGCAAATCCCGGAGGCCGCGCTCGCCGTCGTGTCCGACGGCACCTTGCGGTACGCCAGGCCGTCGCGGCGTCCACCTGACGTACCCCCGAAGCCGGGCATACCGCCGAGCCAAGGGAATCGAGTTCCACGTCTGGCCCCGGAGCACGTATCCGGCAGGCTCTTCCGGCTCATGGACTGCGAGCTGTACTCGCTGCGCGTCATCACCTGGACGTTGGCTTGGTTGCGCAAGGTGACGATGGAACCACTCAGGGGCCCGACCTGCACTGCGGATCAGGCCCCTGACCTGGTGTTTCGGCTGTCGGAGCGGCAGGATTTGAACCCACGACCTCTTCGTCCCGAATGAGGATCGGTTAATGATCTTTCCTGCCTGGATCGTGTCTGCGCAGGTCAGGTGGGTGGTCCCGCTTGGTCTCGGGTGGTGTGGATGGGGCATCGGGAGCAGGGCGGCTCCCAGATGGCTCCCAAGGGTGCTGCTGCCTGGATGGTGCTGGAGAGTCAGCCCTGCGACCCGAAGGCAATCCACCGGCCACCAGTGCCAGGAAGCCGAGTCGGCCACTCTATTCGCCGTCCGCTGCCTGGCGTCGGAGACTGCCGATGTGGTCCGGACAAAGTACGCGATGGCTTCGCGGGCGCTGGAGAGGCGCGGGTCGGGTCACACCTTCTTGACGACGATCGTGTCCGGGACCAGCTTCTCCAGGTCGTCGACGTCCGAGGTGAAGACGGTGACCTGTCCCCTCTGCTGTCGCGCGATGACGGCGAGCACGGCATCGATCGCGTACTTGTGGCCGTGCAACTTGGCGTCGGCCAGAAGTCGACGCGCCTGGCGGGCCTCGTCCTTCCCGATGTCGACGACCTGGAGCCGGGACAGTACCCAGTCCCAGCGCTGCTCGGTCGTTCTGCCGTCGTACGCCTCGACCAGTGTCATCGGGGACGTCACCACTTCGGCCTCCCCGCGTGCCGCGAGGTCGAGCCAGGCGATCATCTTCCGGTCGCCGCGTACCGCAAGGGACAGGGCTTCACAGTCCAGTACGAAGACGCGGAGGGGGCGCTGTCCGTGCTCACCGGCTCGCTTCTTCACGCAGCCTCTCCGGCGTTGTGCTTTCCGGCGGTTCGACGCCGCTCGTGTTCGGCGTCGAGTTCGTCCAGCTCGACGAGCGCTGCCGCATGCTCGTCCTCGGTGATGGGGCCGTGCTCTTCCTGCAACCAGTCGACCAGTTCCAGGAGCCGGTCCCGGTCACGCTTGAAGCGCAGCGCCTCGGCGACATACGCCGACAGGCCCCGCTCTGCCGCGTCCGCGCGGATCTCGTCCAGGAGATCCTCGGGAATCGTCACGGTTACCTTCTTCGTCGCCATACAAGAGACCATACTCCCGGTATCGCACTCCTTACCAGCGGGTCACGTGATAGGCGCTCGGCGATCAGGCGGCCGGGGCGGGGCGTGGGCTGCCGTGGAAGACCTGGCTGGTGTGCCAGGAGCGGTGGACCGCCGCGACGGGACTGGCACCCGGTTGAGGTCCGATGAGCGGGCGGCCGGCGAGCGCTATGACGTGCTCGCGGGCGGCGGGACTGTGGCCGACGAAGCGCTGCGAGACCAGGATGCGGTGACTGTCACCGATGCCGAGGACGCCCTTGTCGAAGAGCTTGTGGTGCAGCGAGCACAGGCACAGGCCGTTGTCGACGTCGTCAGGGCCGTCGAACGCCCACCAGCGCACATGCGCGGCCTCCAGCCCGACCGGCACCGCGCCGATCCTGCCGTCGTAGCCGCAGAAGGCGCACTGGTACTCGTATGCCGTCAGGACCTGCTCCCGCATCCGGGGATCCCGCCGCCCGCGCACGGCCGAGAACTGTTCGCTCTCCGTCGGCTCCAGCTCCAGGCCGACGGCTTCGCACAGGTCGCCGTGGAGCGAGGGCGGGAAGTTCAGGTCGAGCAGGACCCGTGCCATCCGGCCGAGCAACGACGGCTCGCGCCGCAGCGCCGCCCGTAGTTCCGGCGTCAGCCGCCCTGCGGCTCCGATCTCCCGCAGCTCCCGCACGCCACTGCCGGGGCTGCCCGGTCCGCGATCGGTGCGCACCTCCCACACGCCGTCGCTCACCAGATGGTGGAACGGGTAGGCGGGCGTCGTTCTGTTGGGCGGACCGTACTCGGCCAGCAGCCGTCTGAGGTCGTCCTCCACCGCGCTGTACCGCAGTTCACCGTCGGCGTCCCGCTGGAAACGCCCGAGCGCGTACAGGAACAGCAGCGGCTTGTGCGGAGCGCGGGTCCCGCTTCTGCTCCACTGCCTCAGCTTCGCGGCACGCTCCAGCCAGTCCATGACCGGCGATCGTAGTGGCGTTGGGGTGCGGTGGTTTCGAGGGGGCATGGGGAGCGGGTCGACTCCCAGATGGCGCCCGGACACCGTGGGGTCACTGGCTTCGTGTCGACGTTGCCTGTTGCGGCCTAACGAGTCGTGCCGAGGCGACTGCGACGGGTCTCAACCAGGTGCCGCCATCGTTCGCGCGTCTGTCGTTCTCCGTCGATCCACCGAGCTCGCGCGGTGTGCTCGGGGAACGGAAGGCCGGCCATGAAGTGCGCGATCTCGACGTAGTAGGCGTAGTCGCCGCTCTGCGTGAGTTCGCGTAGGCGGGTGATCGCGTCGACGAGGACGTCCTGGGCGTCGAGAACGGCGTGGTGGAAGCACAGGGCCAGTTGCAGTTTCGCCGCGGCGTAGGAAATACCGGAGACACCGATCTCGGCGAGCAGCACGGCCGCCCGGTCGGGCACGTCCGCGTCGAACCCGGCGTCGCGTACGAGTGCGGCGATGCAAGCGGTCATTTCGCTTGAGCGCAGGCTGAGGGGCGACAGCAGCCGGTCCGCCAGGTCGAGTTCATCGTCGGCGCGGAGCGGGTCGGCGAAGGAGACGGCGAAGGCGAGATGCGCCTGGACCATGGCGGTCTCACCGACCGCACCGTGCTCTTCGGCCTCGCTCCTGGCCGCCAGGTAGGCGGCGGTCGCCCGCTCCATGTCCCCCTGCACCCACCACACGTCTCCCAGCACCCGATGATGCCGCCCCTCCCAGCCCAGCCTCCCCGCGGCCTCCACCGCCGTCGGGAAATCTCCGGACAGTCGGCTCAGGTGTGCCAGGCCGCGTCGAGCGGCGGAAGCGAGCCGACCGTCGGCGGAAGCGACGCGCTGCATGCCGCGCCGCGAATCATCGGTCAGGCCGAGGTCCCGCTGGGCCTTCGCCAGGTAGTACGTGGCCAGTTCGACCAGGTCATCCGGGAGCAGCTGCGATGCAAGGACGGCAGAGAGCCGACCGGCTGTGCGTTCACGGTGTTCGTGCTGGCGCCTGGCGATGGCGCTGAGTGTTTCCACCAGGGCGTCCGCCGCAGTCTGCAGGCCGTCCGACGACCTGGCATCGGCTGCGGGAAGTGCCAGCGGTTCCCAGATGGAGTCCCCTACGTACTGGAATGCGGCATCGGCGAGCCAGCCGAGATCGAGACGGAAGTCCCGTGCGAGGAGCAGCCCTTGCTGGAGACAGCCGACCAGCACGGCGCGGTCGCGTCGCAGGTCCTGGCGCCACTGGGATTCCAGGGCATGGAAGGCGCGCTGGGCCGCGCGCTGCCAGTCCTGGTCCGACCAGCGGTCGTCACTGCCGTCGTCCGCGTTGCGAATAGCGGCGCGGATCAAGTCGTGGACATGGAAGGGCCATACACCGGAGGAGGACTCCCGGATGAAGGGGCGCTCGGTCAGCCGTAGGGCGGGCGCGTCGTGGTCCATACCGGCGACCTGGGTGGCCAGAGGAACAGAGAACGCGTCGAGCAGGCTGACCGAGCGGAGCACGTGGCGTTCCTCGGCGGTCAGGTCGCTGAGGGTACGGGCGATCAGGGCGGGGAAGTCGTGGTCGAAGTCGGTGACCTGTGGCTGCCTGCCACTGCGCCGAAGTTCCAGGTAGCGCATGACCGACAGGTCCAGGTACAGGGGTAGCCCGTGGGAGCGCTCGGCGATGATCCGGCGGACCGGTTCGTCGATCAGCGGCTGCCCGTCGCGGCTGAGCCTGCGGGCCAGATAGTCCTCGCAGTCTTCGGAGGAGAAGTCGCCGATCAGGATCTGGCGGCCGGATACGCCTGACCCGCTATTTGCTGCGTCGGAGACGAGGCCGGGCCAAGCGTTCGGCCCGGTCCAGTCGAGTTGTCCTTCCAGGCTCGTTTCCGCCCACTGGAGGCGGTTGCGTCCGGTGACGACGAAGAACGCGTTGGGCATCAGCCACACGATGCGCTGGAGCAGTCGCTCGAAGTCGCGGTGGGTGCGGTCGCCGGTGTCCTCGAAGGTGTCCAGCAGGATCACGGGTAGTGCGCTCTTGTCGGCCGGAAGTTGGGCCAGGTCCCAGGCGAGCAAGTGCGGGTAGAAGCTGAGGGCGTCCAGGTCGGGCTCGGCTTCCAGGAGGTCGGCCAGGCGCGAGCAGCCGGTGAGGGCGCGTACGGACTGGCGCCGCTCGCGTAACGCCTTGATGAGCGCGCCGGCCCCATGGCCGAGTGCGCCCCCGACGGTGCCGGGCAGGAGCAGCGCCTGGGCCACGTCGCTGAGGGCCGACTGCATCTGCTGCGGCAGGGCGGCAGCGGCGCTGAAGCGGCTCAGCAGCCCGCCCCGGCGCAGGTAGTCCTCGATCGGTTCGCCCGGGTGGTTGTGCTCCCAGTAGCGGCGCAGGGCGAGGTCGAAGGCGGGCATCGGCCGGCCGAGCGCGGCGACGGCAAGTCGGATGGTGAGGATGACGCGTTCGAAGTCCATGCCCGCAGCGCGCGCGAGGTCGATGCGGACCGGCAGCGTCCGCTCCTCGGGGTGGGACGGCGATTCCCATTGCACAGGACGGTGCTCGCTGCTGGCGAGCGACGCCTCGATCTTGCGGGAGAGCGTGGACTTGCCGATACCGCCCACACCGTGGAACACCAGGATGTTGCGGCGGGGAGCCTCCAGGTCCTCCACGTCGAAGTCCGCACGGGTCATGTGCCGTATGTGCTCAGCGAGGCCGGCGGTCACCGCTTGCCACTGTGCCTGCCGGTTCGTGAACGCCTCACTGGCGGCGATGCTCCGGTCGTTCGAGCTGAACAGCGTTCGAAGGTCCCGCCCTGCCACCGCTCCCCCTGACGATCAACTGGAGCCAATCTATGCTCCTTTGAGGGCAGCCTGGCAAGCCCGCACTCAGGCAGGGTGTGCAGGTCACATCCGGCACGTGGCAGTGAACCGCTCCGGGGCTGATTGAACCGCTCCGGGATCGGTGGAGGCTCTATGCGTTGACTCCAGCCGCCGGTTGGGGCTGGTGTTGAGCGTAGTGGTTGGTCTCGTACTCGTGGGGTGGGAGGTTTCCGATCGCGCTGTGGAGCCGTTGGTTGTTGAACCAGTCGACCCATTCTGCAGTGCCGAGTTCGACGTCGGCGAGGCCGTGCCAGGGCTTGCGGGGCTTGATCAGCTCTGCTTTGTAGAGGCCGATCTGGGACTCCATGAGCGCGTTGTCCAGGGCATCACCGACGGTGCCGACCGAGGCGTCGATGCCGGCCTCCAGGAGATGCGCGGTGAACGCGAAAGACGTGTACTGACTGCCTGCATCCGAATGATGAACCAGCCCCGGTCCAGCGGGGGTTCCCGCGCGGTCGCGGCGCCACAAGGCCATGTCGAGGGCGTCGAGGACGAGCTTGGCCCGCTTGCTGGTGGCCGCTGACCAGCCCCCGATCGCCCGGGAGAAGACGTCCACGACGAACGCGACGTAGACGATCCCCGACCAGGTGGCCACGTAGGTGAAGTCGGCGACCCACCTCTCGTTCGGCCGGGACGCGGTGAAGTCGCGCCTGAGCAGATCAGCTGCCCGTTCGTGCCCGTCGTCGCGCACGGTGGTGCGGATCTTCCTGCCGCGACGGGCGCCTTCCAGCCTCAGCTCGTGCATCAGCCGGGCGACCGTGCAGCGGGCCACGGGTATGCCCTCACGGTGCAGCTGCCGCCAGACCTTCCGCACTCCGTAGACGCCGTAGTTGTCGGCGTGGACCCGGCTGATGTGCGCCCTTAGCTCCGCATCCCGCACCGCGCGGGCGCTGGGAGCACGGTTCTTGGCGGCGTAGTAGGTGCTCGTTGCGATCTTCAGTCCGTGGTCGGACAACACACGGCAGATCGGCTCGACCCCGAACACCTGCTTGAACTCGTCGATGAACGCTACGAGCGCCTGGACGGCCGGTCGAGCTCGGCCGCGAAGAAAGCCGACGCCGCCTTCAATATCTCGTTGGCCCGCCGCAGTTCGGCGTTCTCGGCCCGCAGCCGCTTGATCTCCGCGGCCTCCTCAGACGTCGTGCCGGGCCGCTGACCGGCGTCCACCTCCGCCTTGCGGACCCACGTCCGCACCGTTTCCGCTGCTCCGATACCCAGCTT
Source organism: Streptomyces sp. NPDC018693 (assembly GCF_044391385.1). Taxonomy (NCBI): domain Bacteria; kingdom Bacillati; phylum Actinomycetota; class Actinomycetes; order Kitasatosporales; family Streptomycetaceae; genus Streptomyces; species Streptomyces sp. NPDC018693. The sequence continues at coordinate 816,879 of NZ_JBIRZZ010000002.1, forward strand.
CGCCGCGACTGCCTTCATCGCGGCCCACTCGGTCGGATAGTTCGGATGAACCTCCGCGACCATGCGCACCGCACGCTCACGAAGCTCAGCAGGGTAGGGGGACGGACGTGCCATGACTCGATCTTCTCAGGGAATCGAGCCTCCATCAGACCCGGAGCGGTTCACTCTTCGGCGATCTACCCCATGCCCGTCCTCTGTTGTGGTTGGCATGCCTTGCTCCCTGCTGATGTACGAGAGACCTGTGCTACTCGACGTTAGCGGCAGGGTCTGACAACGGACTCAGCTGACGAGCTCTCCACGGCCACGGTGCTCAAGGTCCTCTTACCCATCCGCCGCTGGCGCCCGGCTGACGATGTCGGACAGAGGTCCGCGGTAGGTGGTGCCGAGCTTGCTCACCACGCCCAGGGTGGGACCGGGCCCATTCTTCATGCGGCTCACGTAGTTTTCGGGCAGCAGTACTCGGTCGCCGACCTCAAGTGGTGTGCTCCCTCGCCAGCGGTAGGCGTATCCGCCTATGTCCACGACCTGGTGGCCGCCGATCTCGTAAACGCGCCTCGCGTCGTCCAGCTGCTCCTCGAGCTCTTTGACGCGCTGCTCCAAACGCTCGATCCGGGATCTGGAGTAGCTTGCGCTGCTCTCGCTGCCGGACTTGTAGCCTTCGCTCCACCCGCGTCGGTGGGCCTCGGCCACGGCTTTGTCCTGCTCCGTTGCATGCGTGCCGCAGGCCACGTCCGAGCCCGATATCCGGACCTTGCATGGGTTCCCGGAGCGGGTCGGGCGCCCACAGGTGCGGTTGTGCTGATCTGTCATGTGGGATCCCCTTGGGAGAAGCTGACCGTGATCCTCTCTCAGGTTAGCCCCCGAGGGGACGACAGAAATCAGACATACCTCGGATCTGTTGATTGGTGCGTGGCGGTGCCGTCGACCTGGCTCAATGGATGCATGGAGACCGGGGAACGCTGGGCGTATCGGGCCACGCCGAAGGAACTGGGTGGCGCGGTGCGCCAGGTCGAGATTGTCCGGGTCCGCGGTTCTGGAAGATCAGGGAACATCCATGTGCGGTTCCTGGATGGTGATGAAGCTGGCCTGCAGGAGTGGGTGAGCCCCAGCTGCCTGATGGCCTCGTGGAATGACGTTGACTCCTTCAGAGCGGATGACACGGCGGAGCTGGCGCTGGCCGAGACGTCGAGGGAGGTCCGGGGCAGTACGGAGTTCGAGGCCGCCCGCATGATCCTCGGCTTCGTCCGTCCGAAGAACAGGCTGCGCCTGCGCCGAACGGTGGCTGACGCCGGGGTCCTGGAGCTGATCCGCCTCGATGAGACGGCACCGCTCATCGGCATGGACACGGCTGAACTCCGCAGTGACGCCATGGTCTACGAGAACCGCCACGGCATGTGCCTGGCCGGGTGGCCGGTCACCGAGCGCGTTGCCCGCCAGGTCGCCGGCCGCCTCGCCGACGAGATCCTTCCGGAGGTGGACCGCAAGCAGCAGGGCATCGAGCAGGAGCGTGCCCAGTCCTCCTGGTACTCCTACAGTCGGCGGGACGACCGGAAGCTGGACGCAGACGCAGCTGTCTTGCGAACCGTCCGGGCCTGGTGCGGCGAAGACAAGGCCGACCGCTACGACGAGTTGGTCGCTCTGCGTGCCGAGGTCATCAGGCTCGGGGAGCTCGTCGAGAAGGCGGTCAAGGCCCTACGCGACCGAGGTCACGGTGTCATCGCCTCCACCATTGAGCGCGACCTTGGCGTCCATATCGCCACCCTTGATCCTGATGTGCGTCGATGACGCCGCGCCATGGGTCCTGCTCCGGCTTGGGAGGCGCTGGCTGTGCAGGAGGCTTCTCCTTCTCCGGCCGGTCCGGGTGCCACCCGTCGAGGAACGGCCGGAGCTGCTTTTTCGTCGGCTCCGCGTGGAAGTCGCGGGTGGCCAGGCCCTGGCCGTTCGTGGTGGGGTCGAGTTGATCGGCCTCCGCGTTTCCCCAAGCCGACCACTCACGCAGCCTCTCAGCTTCGCGGGCATCTTCCGACGCGGCGGCGACTTCATCCAGCGCGGCGCAGAACGCCCGGATCTCACCTGCGGCCCGCCACTGTTCCAGGGCTGTGCCGAAGTGCTCGGCCCGTACCGCGTGAACCGCCTGGACCGAAGCCGCACTTACCGCGGCCTCCCACTGCCGCCGCTCGCGCTCCTCCCGCTCCGCCGCCAGCCGCCGGCGCTCGGCCTCCTGGCGCTCACGCTCCTCTCGCAGACGCCGCTGCTCCGCCTCTCGTTCTAGCCGGGCCCGCTCCTGCTCCTCCGCGCGTGCCTTCAACGCCCGGAAGATTGAAGCGATCTGCTCCTCCAACGGCTTCTTCGCCGTGTCGGCCCATTCCTTCTTCCAGCCGTAGCTGTAGCCCGATTTCTCGCTGACCAGCAGCTCCAGTTCGCCGGACGGCTCGGACTTGTGGGCCGGCGTGACCCGCTGCCAGTCGTACGTGCGTCGGCCCGGCTGCTTGGGGACGTACCGGACCTGCTTCTGCCGCTCACGGAAGCCGACCTCGTACGTCCTGCCGTGGACAGTGAGCAGCGGCCTCGGCTGCCTGCGCTTCTTGGACACTGCGATCTCGCCGTACCGCGCGAGTGCCTGATCGGCGAGGAGCCGGATCAGAGCGAGCACCCTCGGCAGAACCTCCTCGGAGATCTCGAAGGCGCTGTGGTCCTTGGTAACAGCGGCGAGCACGTCCTCGACGTCGGTGATCACACGGCTGCGCGCCAGGCGGATCCGGTTCCACTCGGTGTCGTCCTCACCGGTCACCCGGAGCAGGCCGAGGAAGAAGTCTCCCTTCGCCCGACCGCTGTACTTCAGGTGGTACCCGTCGGGCGCACACTGCCGCGCCGCGTCGAACGCCCTGCGGTAACGGGCCCGCTCCTCGTCGCTGGGGTTCGGGATCCTGAGGAACCGCCCAGCCTGCTGTACTTCCGCGATCAAAGCGGCGCCGACTTCCGCCGGCGACGGCTGTGGGGGCTTGGCCGCGCGCTGCGGCGCTGGCTTCGTCGTGGACGGGGCTGCGGCTTGCTTCTGTGGTGAAGGGGTCGCTCGTGCCCGTTGCTCGGAACCCGCCAACCGCTGCTTGCGCTGGGCTGGCTCCGGGCGGTCAGGGTGATGGCCGTGCTCCAGATAGAAGCGCCCCGCGTCGGTGATCTCCGCCCGCCATTTCCCACCCTGTTTGGGCATGGTGATCAGGCGCCGCTCCTTGAGCGCGCGGGCGGTAAGAGCAAGCTCGGGGCTGTCCGACGTGACAGGGTCGGTTCCGTCGCCGATGCGGGTGAGGAGTGCGAGCTGCCGGTCATTTAACGGAGACCATGGGTGCATGGCGATCGTCGTACCGTCCGTGGGCTCCCCGGCACAAGCCGTGGGGAAGGGCTCTCCCGGGGTGCACCCGGCGCACAACGCGCTCGAAGGCCGAACGCCCCTCGCTGGGAGCCGCCGGGAGCCGCATCCCGAAGATCACACCCAGTTGGCTCCCAAATGGCTCCCAAAACGGGGCCGCACAGCAAATCAGGCCCGGTGCTGATCTCTCAGCACCCGGCCTGACCTGGTGTTTCTCTGTCGGGGTGGCGGGATTTGAACCCACGACCTCTTCGTCCCGAACGAAGCGCGCTGCCAAGCTGCGCTACACCCCGATGTCGCTGCTTGTCGCGGCGACGTCGTTAACTTTAGCCCACTGGAGGCTGGAGGCGAAATCCGGTTTTCCAGCGGTGGCGGAGTGGGTTCGGGCGGACGCGGTCGAGGGCGGCGAGGAGGATGGCGAGGGTGTAGAGGGCGAGGCCGAGGAGGAGGGCGTTGGCGAGGGTGTTCTTGTAGCCGTCGGTGTCGACGTCGAGGAAGGGGTAGAGGTAGCGGGTGGGGGAGCCCGGGGTGATCAGTTCGGCTCGGGTGAGGGTGAAGGCCAGGTAGGCCAGGGGGTAGAGGAGCCAGGGGGCTGCTTGGCGCAGGCGTAGGCGGCCGGAGGGGGTCAGGAGGAGCCAGTCGAGCGTTGCCGCTGCCGGGACCGCTGTGTGGAGGAGGACGTTCGGGAGGGCGTGCCAGCCGGTGGGGGGAGCGCCGCCCGGGTTCGTGATCGAGAACGGGGGGCTCGTGTCCGCCAGGAGCAGGTGGTACGCCAGGGCCGAGGCCATGGAGTAGAGGAGTGCCGCGCCGGTGACGGCGGCGGAGAGGGGTTTGCGGGCTGTCCACGCTCGGCGTGCCGACGCGGCCGTCGCCAGGGCCAGCAGGATGGCGCTCTGGACGGAGAAGTGGCTGAGGACCTGGAGGGGGCTGCCCAGGAGAAGGGCCAGGGTCACGCCGGCCGCGGCGACTGCCGCGATCAGCAGGCGCAGGATTGCGGCCAGTGTGCGGCGTACGGGGGTCACCACCGCGGCCGCGGGGACGGCCGAGGGCAGGAGCGCGTGCGTGCGCGGGATCGCCGGTAGCTCCGGGATGTCCCTGGGTATCGGGGCGGTCATGCCCCCAAGCTAGGCAAATTGGGTGTATCGGGCCATGTGGGTGGGGCTGTATGGGTTAGCCCGTCGGCTTGGTCGCCGTGAGAGCGTGGGCACCTGCCGACTTGGCTGCCCTTCGGCAGCACTAGGCAGCACTACGGCAGATTCGGCCACCGGCGGACCCGGTCCACAGCCGCCCCGGTCCGCCGCCGCCCGCCTCACCGTCCCGCGCCGGCCCCCTGCTCCCCTGCCACCAGCGTCAGCAGTGTCGCCTCCGGGGGGCACGCGAAACGTACCGGCGTGTAGCGGTTGGTGCCGCAGCCCGCCGAGACGTGGAGGTACGACGTCCTGCCCTCGGCCGTGTGGGTCGACAGGCCCTTCACCCGGTCCGTGTCCAGGTCGCAGTTGGTGACGAGCGCGCCGTAGAAGGGGATGCACAGCTGACCGCCGTGGGTGTGGCCGGCCAGGACCAGGGGGTAGCCGTCCGCCGTGAAGGCGTCGAGCGTGCGCAGGTACGGCGCGTGCACCACGCCCATCGAGAAGTCCGCCGAGGCCGACGGGCCGCCGGAGACCCGCTCGTAGCGGTCCCGCTTGATGTGCGGGTCGTCCAGGCCCGTCATCTCGACCGACACGCCCTCGACCTTCAGCACACCCCTGGTGTTCGTGAGGTTCAGCCAGCCGGCCGCGTCGAAGGCGTCGCGCAGGTCCTCCCAGGGGTTGTGGACCACCCCTACGGCCGGCGGGTTGCCGTTCAGGCCGTGGCGGCCGCTGAGCTTCTCCAGCAGATAGCGGGCCGGGTTGCGCATCATGGGGCCGTAGTAGTCGTTCGAGCCGAAGACGTACGCCCCGGGGAACTCCATCAGCGGGCCCAGCGCGTCCAGCGTCTCCGGGATGCCCTCCGGGTCCGACAGGTTGTCGCCGGTGTTGATCACGAAGTCGGGGCGCAGACCGGCCAGTGAGCGCAGCCAGCGCTGCTTCTTGCGCTGCCCGCTCACCATGTGGATGTCGGAGACCTGCAGGACACGCAGGGGCCGCATGCCGGAGGGGAGGACGGGGACCGTCACTCTTCGGAGCCGGAACGAGCGGGCCTCGAAGCCCGCCGAGTAGAGCAGTCCGGCGGCGCCGACCGCCGCGATTCCAAGGGGCACTCCGTATCGCGCGTGCATACACACATCGTGTCAGACCCGCGGCCCCGTAAATGAACGGGCGTCGGTCCGTACGCACCTGCGACAATCAACGCCATGACCACGCTCAAGTCGAAGCTGCAGGAAGACCTCAACGCCGCGATCAAGGAGCGCGACGAGCTCCGCTCCTCGACGCTCCGGCTGACGCTCGCCGCGATCACCAAGGAGGAGGTCGCGGGCAAGGAGAAGCGCGAGCTCTCCGACGACGAGGTGCAGAAGGTGATCACCCGCGAGGCGAAGAAGCGCCGTGAGGCCGCCGAGGCGTTCGCCCAGGGCGGGCGCGCCGAGCAGGCCGAGCGGGAGAAGGCGGAGGGTGAGGTGCTCGCCGCGTACCTGCCCAAGCAGCTGTCCGACGAGGAGCTGGAGCAGATCGTCACCCAGGCCGTGGAGGAGGCGAAGGCCGCCGGGGCCGAGGGGCCGCGGGCCATGGGTGCCGTCATGAAGATCGTGAACCCGAAGGTGGCCGGCCAGGCCGAGGGCGGCCGCGTCGCCGCCACCGTCAAGAAGCTCCTCGCGGGCTGATCTACGGTTCAGCAGCTGCGGGTCCGTCACCGCGCGACCATCAACAAGGACGACAAAGGGCGACAGAACAAAGAACGGCCCCCGCCTCCCAGGCAGGGGCCGTTCCTCATGCTCGCCCGGTCCGGCGTGCTCAGCCGGACCGGCTCACCCCGGTGGCACGCTCAGTCGCGCCCACCCGAGCCGTTCCCTCCGTCGCCCTGCCCGCGGATCCAGCCCTCGGGGATGGTGATGTCCGGGCTCGGGGAGCCGGTGTCGCCGCCGGTGGTCGTGCCGGTGGTGGCGCCGGTCGAGGCACCGCCGGTGAAGAGGCCGCCGATGAATCCGTCGCCGTTGCCCCCGTCGTCGTTCCCGCGGCCCCGGCCGCGGTCCCGGTCCTCGTCCTTCTCCTTGTCCTCCTGGACGGGGTCGGGGATGTAGATCCGGTTGAAGCGCGCGGCGTCCTTGCCGACGAGGGCGCCGGTCATGGCGTCCTTCCAGATCGGGCCGGGAGTGTCACCGCCGTAGACCTGCCCGTGGTACTGGCCGCCGATGTAGATGTTGGTCATCTCGACCTCCTGGCTGGCGCTGCCCACCCAGACCGCGCCGGAGAGGTTCGGGGTGTAGCCGACGAACCAGGCGTTCTTGCGGGAGTCGGTGGTACCGGTCTTGCCCGCGTTGTCGCGGTCGCTCAGGCCGGCCGCCCGGCCCGTACCGGAGTCGATCACGCCGCTGAGCAGGGAGTTGACGGTGTCCGCGGTCTGCTCGCTCATCGCGCGCGAGCAGGTCGACTTCGGCACCTCCAGCGACTTCTTCTGACCGTCCACGGTCTGGATGATCGACTCGATGGCGATCGGGGTGCAGTACATGCCGCGGTTGGCGAAGGCGGCGTAGGCGCTGGCCATCCTCAGGGGCGAGATGCCGTTCGAGCCGAGGGTCAGCGCGGACGGGGACACCGGGAGCTTCTTGCCGTTGCCCTGGACCACGCCCAGCTTGTCGGTCATGTTCACCACGGGGCACATGCCGATGTCTTCCAGCATCTGCACGAAGTACGTGTTGACCGACATGGCCATGGCGTCCTTCAGCGGATACGGGCCGACCTCGGACTTGCTCTCGTTCTCCAGCTTGTCGCCCTGGTTGCGCCAGACCTTGCCGTCGCACATCCGTACGGTGTCGGGGTAGGGCATCGAGTACGGCGAGGCGTACGTCTGGGTCGGCGGGCGACCCTCCTCCAGCGCGGCCGCGGCCAGGAACGGCTTGAACGTCGAACCGGTCGGGAAGCCGAAGTTGGAGCCGCCCATCGCGTAGTCGACCGAGTAGTTGATCTCGGTCTCGTTCTTGCCGTAGCCGTACGGCTTGGACTGGCCCATGCCGAGGATCTTGCCGGTGCCGGGCTCGACCAGGGTCACGGCCGCGGCGACCTTGTCGCTCTTGTAGACGTGGTCCTTGATGGACTCCTCGACGGACTCCTGGGCCTGCGGGTCGAGGGTGGTCTTGATCGTCAGGCCGCCCTGGTTCCAGATCTTGGCCCGCTCCTCGCGGGTCTTGCCGAAGACCGGGTCGCTGAGGAAGACCTTCTCGACGTACTTGCAGAAGAAACTGGCGCCGTCGACGGCGGTGATGCAGCCGTTCTTCGGCTGGGTGACCTTCAGGCCCAGCGGGGTCTTCTTCGCGGCGTCGGCCTCCGCCTGGGAGATGTCGCCGACCTCGGCCATGCGCTGGATCACGACATTGCGCCGCAGGGTGGCCTGCTTGGGGTCGTTGATCGGGTCGTAGACGCTGGGGGACTGCACGATGCCCGCCAGCAGCGCCGCCTCCTGCAACTTCAGGTCCTTGGCGTGCTTGGAGAAGTAGCGCTGGGAGGCCGCCTCGACGCCGTAGGACTGCTCGCCGAAGAAGGTGATGTTCAGGTAGTTCTCGAGGATCTTCTTCTTGCCCAGCTCCTCCTCGACCTGGATCGCGTACTTCAGTTCGGCGATCTTGCGGCCGAGGGTCTGCTGGGTGGCCTGGGCGACCTTCGTCGGGTCGTCGCCGGCCTCCTCGACGAAGACGTTCTTCACGTACTGCTGGGTGAGCGTGGAGGCGCCCTCGCTGACGCCGCCGCTCTGCGCGTTCCTGTTCAGGGCGCGCAGGATGCCCTTGAGGTCCACCGCGCCGTGCTCGTAGAAGCGGGAGTCCTCGATGGCGACGATCGCCTTCTGCATGTACGGCGAGATGTCCTTGAGGGCGACGACCGTGCGGTTTCGGGAGTAGACCGTGGCGATCTGGTTGCCCTTGGCGTCCAGGATGGTGGTGCGCTGGCTGAGGGGTGGCGTCTTGAGGTTGGCCGGGAGTTCGTCGAACGACTCCACCGACCCCTTCGCGGCCAGGCCCAGCGCGCCCACGGCGGGCAGCGCGAGACCGGCCAGCAACGCTCCCGCGAGCACACTGACACCGAGGAACTTGGCGGCCTGCTGCGTCGCCGACAGACCACCGCCCGAGCGCTTCTTTGGCATGAGGGCAGCCTACGTTCTCATTCGCCGGACACGCGTATATGCCTTGGCCTAAGCTGCTCTCGACTGTCACAGCAGCAGGGCTACGTATCAATACGTCCGGCGACCCCGAATCGTTCCGGAGGTTCCCCACTTTTTTGGTGGGGGCGTGCCCGAATCCGCCTCGTGTGTCATCCGGCGTCCGTTGTGACGGAGCGGAGACACAACAGAACTGTCCTGGTTTGCCGGGATGGTCGCGCATGTCGCGGGCTCACTCCCCCGGGTGATCTGCCGCTTACCCATAGTCCGTTCGGGCCATTCAAGATTGGGCCCGAAGGGGGTGTTGCGCTGTGCCCACCTTCCGTAACGTCCTCAACTGGCGGCGGTGAATATGCCGCTGCCGCCGTGGGGGAGCCTCGATTCGGGAGAGGACGGCGCCGGTATGGGCTGGGTAACCGACTGGAGTGCGCAGGCTGCCTGTCGCACTACCGATCCGGATGAACTGTTCGTTCAGGGAGCAGCGCAGAACAGGGCCAAGGCGGTGTGCACGGGCTGCCCGGTGCGCACCGAATGTCTGGCTGACGCGCTCGACAACCGCGTCGAGTTCGGCGTGTGGGGAGGCATGACGGAGCGCGAGCGCCGCGCACTGCTGCGCCGGCGTCCCACGGTGACGTCCTGGCGCCGACTGCTGGAGACTGCGCGCACGGAGTACGAGCGCGGCGCGGGCATCGTGTCGCTCGACGACGACCAGGTGTACGAGAACTACGCGGCGGTGAGCTGAGGGCGAGCGCCCTCTCAGGACCCGCCTCGGGCACCCGCCTCGGGCAGCTCCGGCCGCGCCTAGGGCAGTTCCGGCCGGTCGGCCGCGAGCCGGGTACCGATGTCCCGCAGACCCGCGAGGTCGTGGACGTCGCCGGGGAGCGCGGCGACTTCGGCCACCGCCACCTCGGGGTGGAGCGCGGTGAAGCGGTCACGCGTGCGCTGCTCGCGCAGGAGCAGGTGCATACGGTCGGCGTGCAGCCTCAACAGGGCTGCGGTGAGCTGATCGACGCCCTGCTCCGCGGCCGGTGCGCCGGGTGCGGGGTCGGTGGGGGAGCCGCCGCCCGGTGCCAGTGTTTCGGAAGCGGGAGATTCTGAACTGCCGTACGTGTCGGGAGAGTTACGAAGTCCAGCTTTCCCGCCGTCCTGATCGACAATGCGGGACTCCTCAAGATTTTCCGCGCCGGACGAAGCCATGGCCGGAGCGGCGGCAGGGCCGGCGCCGGACGGGGCGTCAGCATCGGGTGCGGGGTCGGACGGGGCGACGCCGCCGGAGGTGCGGTCGGCGGCGGCACGGGGCGCCTGGGCGCCCGGACTGAGGGCTTCCGCGGCGTCGAGGGACTCCGCGCCGTCCAGCGTCTCCGCTCCGTCGAGGACGTCCGTCGCGTCAAGGAACTCCGCCGCCGCCAGCGCACGCTCCGCGGAGAGTTGGGCGGCGCCGCTGCCATGGACCCGGTTGAGCACCAGACCGGCCAGCGGCATGTCCTCGGCGGCCAGCCGCTCCACGAAGTACGCCGCCTCCCGCAGCGCGTCCCGCTCGGGCGCCGCCACCACCAGGAACGCCGTCCCGGGCGCCTGGAGCAGCCGGTACGTGGCGTCCGCGCGCGTGCGGAAGCCGCCGAACATGGAGTCCATCGCCGCCACGAACGTCTGGACGTCCTTCAGCAGCTGGCCGCCGAGCAGCTTGCCGAGGGCGCCGGTCATCATCGACATGCCGACGTTCAGGAATTTCATCCCCGCGCGGCCGCCGACCTTCGCCGGGGCCAGCAGCACCCGGATCAGCTTGCCGTCGAGGAAGGAGCCGAGCCGCTTCGGCGCGTCCAGGAAGTCCAGCGCCGAACGGGACGGCGGCGTGTCGACGACGATGAGGTCCCACTCGTCCTTCGCGCGCAGCTGCCCCAGCTTCTCCATCGCCATGTACTCCTGCGTGCCCGCGAAGCCCGCCGAGAGCGACTGGTAGAAGGGGTTGCCCAGGATCGCGGCCGCCCGCTCGGGGTCCGCGTGCGCCTCGACGATCTCGTCGAAGGTGCGCTTCATGTCGAGCATCATGGCGTGCAGCTCGCCGCCGGCGGAGTCGTCGATGCCCTTGACCCTGCGCGGGGTGTTGTCGAGGGAGTCGATGCCCATCGACTGGGCGAGCCGGCGGGCCGGGTCGATGGTGAGCACGACCACCTTGCGGCCGCGCTCGGCGGCACGCAGCCCCAGCGCCGCCGCGGTGGTCGTCTTGCCGACGCCGCCCGAGCCGCAGCACACCACGATGCGGGTCGTCGGGTCGTCGAGCAGCGGATCGATGTCGAGCACGCGCGCGGGGGACAGGTGATGGCCCTCCTGGAGGGGGGCCGGATGGACGGGCGCCGGTTCCGGACTCATGCGATCCCCTGCTTCCGCAGCTCGGTGGCCAGTTCGTACAGACCCGCCAGGTCCATGCCCTCGGCGAGCAGCGGCAGTTCGTGCAGCGGAAGGTCCAGGCCGGCGAGCACGGCCCGCTGCTCGTGCTCCAGCGTGTACCGCTCGGCGTACTCCTCGGCCTGCGCCAGCAGCGGATCGACCAGCTTCTGCGCGTGGCCGCCGCGGCGGGCCCCGCCGAGCCCGGCGGCGGACAGGGAGCGGGCGAGGGCCGTACGGGGCAGCCCGCGCACGAGTTCCAGCTCGGCCGTGTCCAAAACCTCCGGCCGGACCATGTTGACGACGACCCGGCCCACCGGCAGCCGGGCCGCGCGGAGTTCGGCGATGCCGTCGGCGGTCTCCTGGACCGGCATCTCCTCCAGCAGCGTCACCAGGTGCACGGCCGTCTCCGCGGACTTCAGCACCCGCATCACCGCCTGCGCCTGATTGTGTATCGGGCCGATCTTGGCGAGGCCCGCGACCTCGTCGTTCACATTCAGGAAGCGGGTGACGCGGCCCGTCGGCGGGGCGTCCATGACGACGTGGTCGTAGACGAACCGGCCCTGTTTGTCCTTGCGGCGGACCGCCTCGCACGCCTTGCCGGTCAGCAGGACGTCCCGCAGGCCGGGCGCGATGGTCGTCGCGAAGTCGATCGCGCCGAGCTTCTTCAGCGCGCGGCCCGCGCCGCCCAGCTTGTAGAACATCTGGAGGTAGTCCAGAAGGGCCAGTTCCGGGTCGATGGCGAGGGCGTACACCTCGCCTCCTCCCGGAGCGACGGCGATCTTCCGTTCCTCATAGGGCAGCGCCTCCGTCTCGAAGAGCTGCGCGATGCCTTGCCGGCCCTCCACCTCGACGAGAAGCGTCCGCTTCCCCTCCGTGGCGAGGGCCAGCGCGAGGGCCGCGGCGACCGTCGTCTTTCCGGTCCCGCCCTTGCCACTGACGACCTGGAGCCTGCTCACGTCTTCGAGCGTAACCACTCCACGCGCACACCAATCAGCAGGCTGTGGACAACCAGGGGTCCAGTACTACGAATGACCGCCGCGGGGTGACGCCGACCGGGGCGCCGAGCCGCCCACCGGCAGCGGCTACAGTCGGGCCCATGACCAAGTGGGAATACGCAACCGTGCCGCTGCTCGTCCATGCCACGAAGCAGATTCTGGACACCTGGGGCGAGGACGGCTGGGAGCTCGTCCAGGTCGTGCCCGGGCCGAACAACCCCGAGCAGCTGGTGGCCTACCTGAAGCGGGAGAAGCAGGCGTGAGCGCGGTCGAGGCGAAGCTCGCCGAACTGGGCCTGGAGCTGCCGGCGGTCGTGCCGCCGCTCGCCGCGTACCAGCCGGCCGTGCAGTCCGGCCCGTACGTGTACACCTCCGGCCAGCTGCCCATGGTGGACGGCAAGCTGCCGGTCACCGGCAAGGTCGGCGCCGAGGTCACCCCGGAGGAGGCCAAGGAGCTGGCCGCCCGCTGTGCCCTGAACGCCCTGGCCGCCGTGAAGTCGGTCGCGGGCGACCTGGACCGCGTCGCGCGCGTGGTGAAGGTCGTGGGCTTCGTCGCCTCGGCCGCGGACTTCACCGGCCAGCCCGGCGTGATCAACGGCGCGAGCGAGCTGCTGGGCGCGGTCCTCGGCGACAAGGGCGTGCACGCGCGCAGCGCGGTCGGCGTGGCGGTGCTGCCGCTGGACGCGCCGGTGGAGGTCGAGATCCAGGTCGAGCTGGTCCCGTAGGCCCCTGGCCTCTGGGCCGCTGACCTCGGGCAGCGGTGGCCACCGGCCACAGACACCTCTCGAACATTCACGCACCACGGGATAGCCTCCGCCCATGGCGAATGGGCAGTGGTTTCCCCCGGACTGGCCGGACCGCATCCGGGCGCTCGCGGACGGCACGCTGGAACCGGTCGTCCCCAAGCGCGCGGCCACCGTCATGCTCCTGAAGGACGGGGACGGGTCGGCGGGCCCGTCCGTGCACATGCTGCGCAGACGCGCCTCCATGGCCTTCGCCGGAGGCGCGTACGCGTACCCGGGCGGCGGCGTCGACCCGCGCGACGACGAGCGTCATGTCGGCTGGGCGGGCCCCACGCGCGCGTGGTGGGCCGAGCGGCTCGGCGTCGACGCGACGGCGGCCCAGGCGATCGTCTGCGCGGCCGTGCGGGAGACCTACGAGGAGGCCGGCGTCCTGCTCGCCGGCCCGACCCCCGACTCCGTGGTCGGCGACACCACGGGCGCCGACTGGGAGGCCGACCGCGCGGCTCTGGTGGCCCGTGAGCTGTCCTTCGCGGAGTTCCTGGAGCGCCGCGGCCTCATCCTCAGGTCGGACCTACTGGGCGCCTGGACGCGCTGGATCACCCCGGAGTTCGAGGCGCGCCGCTACGACACCTGGTTCTTCGTCGCCGCCCTCCCCGAGGGACAGCTCACCCGCAACGTCTCCACGGAGGCCGACCGCACGGTGTGGATCCGCCCGGAGGACGCGGCCGCCTCGTACGACAAGGGCGAGCTGCTGATGATGCCGCCCACGATCGCGACCCTGCGCCAGCTGACGCCGTACGCCACCGCCGCCGAGGCCCTGGCCGCGGCCCCCGGCCGGGACCTCACCCCCGTGCTGGCGCGGGCCCGCCTGGTGGACGGCGAGGTCGTGCTGTCCTGGACCGGGCACGAAGAGTTCACCAAGCACATCCCGACGCGCACCGCTACGGACAGTGCCCCGCACACCCCCACAGCCAGCACCCCGCACACCCCGACGTCCCCGACCGGTGGAGCCCCCGCATGACGGACGCCAGCACCCTGCCCGGCCGGCCGCGCGGCGAGGTCGTCTCCGGAGCGGCCACCGCGCGCGCGGTCAACGTCCTCGCGCCCAACGCGTCCGCGATGACCCTGGACGGTACCAACACCTGGATCCTCGCCGAGCCGGACGCCGACAGGGCCGTCGTGGTCGACCCCGGGCCGCTCGACGAGGACCATCTGCGCGCGGTGATCGACACCGCCGAGCGGGCCGGCAAACGGATCGCCCTCACCCTGCTCACCCACGGCCACCCGGACCACGCCGAGGGCGCCGGCCGCTTCGCCGAGCTGACCGGCACGCGCGTGCGTGCCCTCGACCCGGCACTGCGGCTGGGTGACGAGGGCCTGGCCGCCGGGAACGTGATCGAGGTGGGCGGCCTGGAGCTGAGGGTCGTACCGACCCCGGGACACACCGCCGACTCCCTGAGCTTCCATCTCCCGGCCGACCGGGCCGTCCTGACCGGCGACACCGTGCTCGGGCGCGGTACGACGGTCGTGGCGCACCCCGACGGCCGCCTCGGCGACTATCTGGACTCCCTGCGCCGCCTGAGGTCCCTCACGGTCGACGACGGCGTCCACACGGTCCTGCCGGGCCACGGCCCCGTCCTGGACGACGCCCAGGGCGCCGTCGAGTACTACCTCGCCCACCGCGCCCACCGCCTCGCCCAGGTCGAGACGGCCGTCGAGGACGGCCACCGCACCCCCGCCGAGGTCGTCGCCCACGTCTACGCCGACGTCGACCGCTCCCTGTGGCCGGCGGCGGAGCTGTCGGTACGGGCCCAGTTGGAATACCTGCGGGAACACGGGCTGATCCCGTAGCGCCGCCCCCGGTCGCCGGGGTGTCCCGCCGGGCCTACCGTGGGTGCCGTGGGGCCGACAGACCGGACGGCTCTCGTCTGTTTCGGCGCGACCGCCGTCCTCGGTGGGGGCAACGCGGTCGGGATCCGGTTCAGCAACCGCGAGCTCGACCCCCTGTGGGGTGCCGCGATGCGCTTCGGTACGGCTGCCCTGCTGCTGCTCGCCCTGATGGCCGTACGACGCCTGGCGCCGCCCCGGGGGCGCGCGCTGGCCGGTGCGCTGCTGTTCGGGGCGCTCAACTTCGCCGTCACCTTCGCCCTCGCGTACTACGCGTTGCAGTACGTCCACGCCGGCTTCGGCCAGACCGTGCTCTCCCTGGTGCCGCTTGCCGCGCTGCTGCTCGCGGTGGGACAGGGGCAGGAACGCTTCCGCGCGCTGGCGCTCGCGGGTGCGCTGCTCGCGGCGGCCGGTGTGGCGGTGATGACCCGGGGGCTGCAGGGCGATGTGCCGTGGCCTGCGCTGCTGGCGATGCTCGGCAGCGTGCTGTCCTTCGCGCAGGCCGCTGTGCTCGTGCGCCGGCTGCCCAAGGTGCATCCGGTGACCATGAACGCGGTGGGCATGACGGGCGCGTCCGTGCTGCTGTTCGCCGGTTCACGGCTGGCGGGCGACCACTGGGCCCTTCCCGACCGCGCCGCGACCTGGTGGGCGCTGGCCTATCTCGCGGTGGCGGGCTCGGTGCTGACCTTCGTGTTCTATCTGCTGGTCATCGAGCACTGGGGCGCGTCCAGGGCGGCGTACGTCTTCGTCGTCATCCCGCCGGTGACGATCCTGCTGTCGGCGTGGCTCGACGACGAGCCGCTGTCGGCGGGACTGCTGCTGGGCGCGCCGCTGGTGCTCGTAGGGGTCTACCTGGGGCTACGTGTCTCAGCCCGGCCGGTGCTCGAGGAGCCGCCACGGGGGTCTGGGGGCGCACCCCCCGGAAGACCCGGCGTCAGCGGGACCGCTTCGCCAGCCGCTCGACGTCCAGGAGAATGACCGCACGCGCCTCCAGGCGGAGCCACCCGCGCTGGGCGAAGTCGGCCAGGGCCTTGTTGACCGTCTCGCGGGACGCGCCGACCAGTTGGGCCAGTTCCTCCTGCGTCAGGTCGTGGACGACGTGGATGCCCTCCTCGGACTGCACGCCGAAGCGGCGGGAGAGGTCCAGCAGGGCGCGCGCGACACGGCCGGGGACGTCCGAGAAGACCAGGTCGGACATGGCGTCGTTGGTCTTGCGCAGGCGCCGGGCGACGGCGCGCAGCAGCGCGGCGGCCACCTCGGGCCGGGCGTTCAGCCAGGGCTGGAGGTCGCCGTGGCCGAGGCCCAGCAGCTTGACCTCGGTCAGGGCGGTCGCCGTCGCCGTACGCGGGCCCGGGTCGAACAGCGACAGCTCGCCGATCAGCTCGCCGGGGCCGACCACGGCCAGCATGTTCTCGCGCCCGTCGGGGGACGTGCGGTGGAGCTTGACCTTGCCTTCGGTGACGACGTAGAGCCGGTCGCCCGGGTCGCCCTCGTGGAAGAGGGAGTCGCCGCGTGCCAGGGTCACCTCACTCATGGAGGCGCGCAGCTCCGCGGCCTGCTCGTCGTCGAGAGCCGCGAAGAGCGGGTTGCGCCGCAGAACGTCGTCCACGAGTTCTCTCCTTGTCGACCTGCTCAGGGGATCTTGCTCCCCCTTGGTACCAGGGGACCGTGCTCCCCATTTTGCCGGACGGTCCAAACAGTGTGATCTGTCACAAGGATGCCGCACACGTGTCCCGCGGTAAGCGGCAGGGGGCCAATCGGGGGCTGATCTTCAGGGTCCGGGGCGGATGTCGGTGTCGGGCTTTAGGCTGGCCGGGTGTCCAAATCGCCGGTGAGAGCACAGGCCAAGGGGGCTGGGCGGGTGGCTGTACGTCGTGATTCCGCTGTGGGCGAACAGGGTGCCGACGGCCGCGGGAAACCGGCCGAGGGACCGGCAAAGGCGGCGAAGGCGGCGAAGGCGGCAAAGGCCGCCCCGGTGAGGAAAGCGGCCGCCAAGAAGGTGGCCGCCGCCGCGAAGAAGGCCGCCCCCAAGAAGGCCGTCGCCGGGGTGCGGAAGGCCCCGCCGGCGAAGACGGTGACCGTGCGGCCGCCGAGCGGGGAGTCCCGTACCGCCCTGGTCCGCCGCGCCCGCCGGATCAACCGCGAGCTCGCCGACGTATACCCGTACGCCCATCCCGAGCTGGACTTCACCAACCCCTTCCAGCTGGTGGTCGCCACCGTGCTGTCCGCGCAGACCACCGACCTGCGCGTCAACCAGACCACCCCCGCGCTCTTCGCCAAGTACCCCACCCCCGAGGACCTGGCCGCCGCCAACCCGGAGGAGGTCGAGGAGATCCTGCGGCCCTGCGGGTTCTTCCGCGCCAAGACCAGGTCGGTCATAGGGCTCTCCAAGGCCCTGGTGGAGGACTTCGGCGGCGAGGTGCCCGGCCGGCTGGAGGACCTGGTCAAGCTGCCCGGCGTCGGCCGCAAGACCGCCTTCGTGGTGCTGGGCAACGCGTTCGGCCGGCCGGGCATCACCGTGGACACGCACTTCCAGCGGCTGGTGCGGCGCTGGCAGTGGACCGACGAGACCGACCCCGACAAGATCGAGGCAGCGATCGGCGCGCTCTTCCCGAAGAGCGACTGGACCGACCTCTCCCACCATGTGATCTGGCACGGCCGCCGCATCTGCCACGCCCGGAAACCGGCCTGCGGCGCCTGCCCCGTCGCCCCGCTCTGCCCGGCGTACGGCGAGGGCGAGACGAACCCGGAGAAGGCGAAGAAGCTGCTGAAGTACGAGAAGGGCGGCTACCCGGGGCAGCGGCTGAACCCGCCGCAGGCGTACCTGGACGCGGGCGGCCGGGCGGCGCCGCCACTGGGGGCCGGATGACGGAACGATCGCGGGTGGCTCGGGCGTTGTGCAGGTCGGACGGGGGGTGCGCTGATGGCGCGGGCGAGTGACATCGAGGACGTGGCGCTCAGCAAGGAGGGTCTGCCCGACTGGCTGGACCCGGTGGTGGACGCGGTGGAGACGGTCGAGCCGCTCCAGCTGAGCCGCTTCCTGCCGCCCGCCGACGGCAGAGGGCGGCAGTCGGCGGTGCTGGTGCTGTTCGGCGAGGGCGAGCGCGGGCCCGAGCTGCTGCTGATGGAGCGGGCCGGGTCGCTGCGCTCGCACGCCGGGCAGCCGTCCTTCCCGGGCGGCGCCCTCGACCCGGAGGACGGCGATCCGCAGGCCGACGGCCCGCTGCGGGCCGCCCTGCGGGAGGCCGAGGAGGAGACCGGGCTCGACCCGTCCGGGGTGCAGCTCTTCGGTGTGCTGCCCAAGCTGTACATCCCGGTCAGCGGGTTCGTGGTGACCCCGGTGCTGGGCTGGTGGCGGCGGCCGAGCCCGGTCGGCGTGGTGGACCCGGCGGAGACGGCCCGGGTCTTCACCGTCCCCGTGGCGGATCTCACGGACCCCGCCAACCGCGTCACCACTCACCACCCCAGCGGCCACCGCGGCCCGGCGTTCCTGGTCGAATCGGCCCTGGTGTGGGGCTTCACGGCCGGCCTGATCGACCGCCTGCTGCACTACGCGGGCTGGGAGCGACCATGGGATCGCGACCGGCAGGTCCCGCTGGACTGGCGCGCATGACAGGGTGTCCTCCGTGAATGTGCTGGACATCCTGCTGCTGGTCGCGGCCGTGTGGTTCGCCGTGGTCGGCTACCGACAGGGCTTCGTCGTCGGCATCCTGTCGGTGATCGGGTTTCTGGGCGGCGGCCTCGTCGCCGTGTACCTGCTGCCGGTCCTGTGGGACGCCCTGACCGACAACTCCGAGGTGAGCACGACCGCCGCCGTCGTCGCGGTGGTCATCGTGATCGTCTGCGCCTCGGTCGGCCAGGCCCTGACCACTCACCTCGGCAACAACCTGCGCCGGTACATCACCTGGACCCCGGCCCGCGCGCTGGACGCGACGGGCGGCGCGCTGGTCAACGTGGTCGCGATGCTGCTGGTGGCATGGCTGATCGGCTCCGCCCTGGCCGGTACGACCCTGCCGACCGTCGGCAAGGAGGTCCGTAACTCCAAGGTCCTGCTCGGCGTGTCGCGGGCGCTCCCCGACCAGGCCGACACCTGGTTCGCCGACTTCTCCTCCGTCCTCGCGCAGAACGGCTTCCCGCAGGTCTTCAGCCCCTTCGCCAACGAGCCGATCACCGACGTGCAGCCGCCCGACCCGGCCCTCGCGGGCAGCGCGGTCGCCGTGCGCGCGCAGCGCTCCATCGTCAAGGTGATGGGCACCGCCGAGAGCTGCGGCAAGGTCCTGGAGGGCACCGGCTTCGTCTTCGGCGAGCGGCGCGTCATGACCAACGCGCATGTCGTGGGCGGCGTCGACGAGCCCACCGTCCAGATAGGCGGTGAGGGCCGCAAGTACGACGCGACGGTCGTCCTCTACGACTGGAAGCGCGACATCGCGGTCCTGGACGTGCCCCACCTCGACGCGCCCGCCCTGGAGTTCACCACCGAGGACGCGGGCAGCGGCGACGGCGCCATCGTCGCCGGCTTCCCGGAGAACGGCGCGTACGACGTGCGGGCCGCGCGGGTGCGCGGGCGCATCACGGCCAACGGCCCGGACATCTACCACCGCGGCACCGTGCGCCGCGACGTGTACTCGCTGTACGCGGTCGTCCGCCAGGGCAACTCCGGTGGCCCCCTGCTCACCCCCGACGGCAAGGTCTACGGCGTCGTCTTCGCGAAGTCCCTCGACGACCCCGACACCGGTTACGCGCTCACCACGGACGAGATCCAGCAGGACATCACCGCGGGCCGCACGGCGAACCAGCAGGTGGACAGCGACAACTGCGCGCTGTAGGGCCTGCCGTCACCTTCCGGCCTGCTCCGCGACGCCTGGCGCCCACGGTCCCACCTGCCTCGACGGCGGCGCGGGGTATGCCCGGCGCGGGCGCTGCGGCGATCGCGCCCTCGGCTTCGCACGCGCGGGAGTGCCCCCATCGATGCCGCGGAGCCCACCCCTCGGGCGGACGTCGGGAAGGTGACGACAGACCCCAGCGCGCGGGGGCGTCAGCCTCGGGGGTGACGCAGGCGTACCGAGACCCAGCGGGCCCGGCGGCGCAGGATGCGCGGGATGCCCACCCGAGGATCGCTGCCCGACTGCGGGGCGGTTCCTCGCTGGTGGGGGCTCAGACCGGTGGTCGAGCGGCGGTTGCGTGCTGCGTCACTGTAGTCGTGCGTCCAGCCCATACCCCGACGTCTGCCCCTGCCCCAAGGTCGATAACCGCCCTCGGGCCCGCCAATTGGCCTATGCGCCGGGCATTTGGCTGTTCGTAGGACAGGCGTTCCGGTCCGGATACCGGGCGCGATGGCGCGGTCACCGACCGGGGCCGTATTCTTTCGGCCGGTCGGCCGGGTCTCAGCGGTCCGGTTCCGGATCCTTCAGCCAGTTGACCAGCTCGGTGGAGAAGGCGACGGGGTCCTCCTCGTGCGGGAAGTGCCCGAGCCCGTCGAACAGGCGCCAGCGGTACGGCGCCTCCACGTACTCCCCGGAGCCCGCCGCGCTGCGGATGCGGCTCACCGGGTCGAGGGAGCCGTGCAGGTGCAGCGTCGGCACCCGCAGGGGGCGCTTCATCCGGCGGTAGAACTGGATGCCGTCGGGGCGGGCCAGTGAGCGCACCAGCCAGCGGTACGGCTCGACCGAGCAGTGCGCGGTGGAGGGGACGCACATCGCCCGCTGGTACGTCACCAGCGTCTCGTCGTCCGGCAGGCGCGGGCCGGACCAGTTCCGGATCAGCTCGCCGACCAGCGCGCCGTCGTCGGCGGTGAGCTGCCGCTCGGGGATCCAGGGCCGCTGGAACCCCCAGATGTGGGAGCCGGCGGCGCTCTGCCGGGCGTCGGTGAGCATCGCCGAGCGCCAGCGCCGGGGATGCGGCATCGAGGCGACCGCGAGCCGTCGTACCAGCTTGGGACGCATCACGGCCGCCGTCCAGGCCAGATAGCCGCCGAGGTCGTGGCCGACCAGCGCGGCGTCCGGTTCGCCCAGGGAGCGGATCACGCCGGTGATGTCGAGGGCGAGGTTGGCGGGGTCGTAGCCCCGGGGGGTGCGGTCGCTGCCGCCGACGCCCCGCAGGTCCATCGCGACCGCGCGGAAGCCGGCGTCGGCGAGCGCGGTCAGCTGGTGGCGCCAGGTCCACCAGAACTGCGGGAAGCCGTGCACCAGCAGGACCAGCGGTCCGTCGCCGAGCTCCGCGATGTGGAAGCGGGCGCCGTTGGCCGCGACATCCCGGTGCGTCACCGCTCTCCCGCCGGGGACCTCGGGGCGTACGACCGAAGCGGGGTGTGCGGAAGGCGTCGTATCCGGGTCCGTCATGACGACGAGCGTGCCACAGCCTCGATGGCCTTGGGGCCCTGGTCCTGCGCCAGCTCGGGCCGCGGGTGCGGTCGGGCCTTCTGCAGGACGCCCGCCGTCTCCTTGACCGACGCGGCGACCTTCTGCGGGCCCTGGCTCTTCTTCGCCTTCTTCGCGAAGGCCACGCCGATCAGCACGAGGAGGACGGCGACCAGCACGTTCGCAGCGAAGGAGAGCAGGAAGCAGATCGCCAGGTTCCAGTCGCTCCAGGTCCGGATGCCGTACGCCAGCGCGAAGTTGAGCATCGGCAGCGAGAACAGCAGCACGGCACCGGCCAGGGAGAACGCCCCGCCGCTCGCCGCCCCGCGCTTGACGTCCTGCTTCAGCTGCGCCTTGGCCAGCGCGATCTCGTCGTGCACCAGCGCGGACATCTCGGTCGTCGCCGAGGCGAACAGCTGGCCGATGCTGCGTTCGGCGCCGACCGGGCTGCCGTCGGGTGCGCTCATCGCGGTCTCCCTCGTCCGTGTACGGGTGGGTGTGCGCGTCCGGCCGCCTTGTGCCGGAGCGCGCACGGTCCCGTCTTTCCCGTCTTTTTGTACCGTCCCGTCAGATCATGCCGGACGGTCGCGGTCACCGCCCGCCCCGCCCGGCACTTCGGCGAGTGCGCGCCGCGCGGCTTCCCGTTCCTTGGCGATACGACGGTGCTCCGCGGCCTTCTCCTCATAGATGGCCGCCATCCGCAGGTGGTACTCCGGCCGGTCCTCTTCGTAGATGTCCGGGATGCCGTCGTGGTCCTCGTCGCGCTCCTCCTCGTCGCACAGCTTGCGGTACTTGGAGTTGCGTATCTTCAGCAGCACGGTCGCACACAGGGCCGCCATCAGCGAGCCGATGAGGACGGCTGCCTTGACCTCGTCGGTCAGCACCGCGTCGCCCTCGAAGGCGAGTTCGCCGATGAGCAGCGAGACGGTGAAGCCGATGCCGGCCAAGGAGGCGATGGCGAAGACGTCCGCCCAGGCGAGGTCGTCGCTGAGGGTGGCGTGGGTGAAGCGGGCGGTCAGCCAGGTGCCGCCGAAGATGCCGAGCGTCTTGCCGACGACCAGGCCGAGGACCACGCCGAGGGTCTCCGGCTTGGTGAAGACGTCCCCGATCGAGTGGTGGGAGATGGACACGCCGGCGCTGAACAGGGCGAACAGCGGGACGGCGAGGCCGGCGGACACGGGGCGCACGAGGTGCTCGATGTGCTCGCCGGGGGAGTGCTTCTCGCCCTCGCGGGGGGTGCAGCGCAGCATCAGGCCCATGGCGACGCCGGCGATGGTGGCGTGGACGCCGCTGTTGTACATCAGCGCCCAGATGACGAGGGCGAGCGGCACGTACACGTACCAGCCGCGGACGCCCTTGTGGAGCAGCAGCCAGAAGACGGCGAGGCCGACGAGCGCGCCGCCGAGCGCGGCGAAGTTGATCGAGTCGGTGAAGAAGACCGCGATGATGAGGATCGCGAACAGGTCGTCGACGACGGCGAGGGTGAGCAGGAAGGCGCGCAGGGCGCTCGGCAGGGACGTGCCGATGACGGCGAGGACGGCGAGCGCGAAGGCGATGTCGGTGGCGGTGGGCACCGCCCAGCCGGCCTGGGAGCCGCCGCCGGTGACATTGGTGAGGACGTAGACGAGGGCCGGTACGGCCATGCCGGACAGCGCGGCGACGACCGGCAGGGCGGCCGCCTTGGGGTCGCGCAGATCACCGGCGACCAGTTCGCGCTTGAGTTCGATGCCGGCCACGAAGAAGAAGATCGCGAGCAGGCCGTCGGCCGCCCAGTGGGCCAGGGACAGGTCCAGGCCGAGGGCGGCGGGGCCGAGGTGGTAGTGGCTGACCTTCTCGTAGCTGTCGTGCAGCGCCGGGATGTTGGCCCAGAGGAGCGCGGCGACGGCCGCGACGAGCAGCAGCACACCGCCGACGGTCTCGGCCCGAAGGGCGTCCGCGACGAAGGTCCGCTCGGGCAGGGACAGGCGTCCGAAGAGCTTGCGGGGGGTGGAGGAGGGGGTGGCGGTGGTCGTGTCGGTGGGGCGGGGCGCGGGCAAGGGCGAACCTCCGGTCGGTGGGCAGGACTGAACGCATGCCGACCAGACTTCCCGGCGCACCTTGCTTGGAGCGGATTTTTGCTTAGTTTACCTAAAAAGTGGCCGAGAGGCATCCGGCTGATTATCACGCTAGGCACACAAAAGGCACCCGGCACGCTGGGTGCCGGGTGCCTCTTGCCTGTCGGTGTCAGTCCTGTCGCTGCAGTCCTGTCGGTGTCAGTCCTCGCTGGGCGCCGCCGGGAGCTTCGCCTGGATCAGGTCCATGACGGTCGAGTCCGTGAGGGTGGTCACGTCACCGAGCTGCCGGTTCTCCGCCACGTCCCGCAGCAGGCGCCGCATGATCTTGCCGGATCGGGTCTTCGGCAGTTCCGCGACCGGCAGGACCCGCTTGGGCTTGGCGATCGGCCCGAGCGTGGCGCCGACGTGGTTGCGCAGCGCGTCGACGAGACCGTCCTCCTCGGACGCCGTGCCGCGCAGGATGACGAAGGCGACGATCGCCTGACCTGTCGTCTCGTCCGCCGCGCCGACCACGGCCGCCTCCGCGACGGAAGGGTGGGAGACGAGCGCGGACTCGACCTCGGTGGTGGAGATGTTGTGGCCGGAGACCAGCATCACGTCGTCGACCCGGCCGAGCAGCCAGATGTCGCCGTCGTCGTCCTTCTTCGCACCGTCACCGGCGAAGTACTTGCCCTCGAAGCGCGACCAGTAGGTGTCGATGAACCGCTGGTCGTCGCCCCAGATGGTGCGCAGCATCGACGGCCACGGCTCGGTGAGGACCAGATAGCCACCGCCGCCGTTCGGCACCTCGTTCGCCTCGTCGTCGACGACCGTCGCGGAGATACCGGGCAGCGGCCGCTGCGCGGAGCCCGGCTTGGTCTCCGTGACGCCCGGCAGCGGGGAGATCATCATCGCGCCGGTCTCGGTCTGCCACCACGTGTCGACGATGGGCGTGGCGTCCGCGCCGATGTGCTTGCGGTACCAGATCCATGCCTCGGGGTTGATCGGCTCGCCGACCGAGCCGAGGATCCGCAGCGAGGACAGGTCGAACTTCGCGGGGATGTCGTCTCCCCACTTCATGAACGTACGGATGGCCGTGGGCGCCGTGTACAGGATGGTCACCCCGTACTTCTGCACGATCTCCCAGAAGCGGCCCTGGTGCGGGGTGTCCGGGGTGCCCTCGTACATGACCTGCGTGGCGCCGTTGGCGAGCGGCCCGTACACGATGTACGAGTGGCCGGTGACCCAGCCGACGTCGGCGGTGCACCAGTAGACGTCGGTCTCCGGCTTGAGGTCGAAGACGGCGTGGTGGGTGTAGGCCGCCTGGGTGAGATAGCCGCCGGAGGTGTGCAGGATGCCCTTCGGCTTACCCGTCGTACCGGAGGTGTAGAGGATGAACAGCGGGTGCTCGGCCCCGAACGCCTCCGGGGTGTGCTCGGCCGACTGCCGCTCGACGGCCTCGTGCCACCACACGTCCCGCTGGTCGTCCCAGGCGACGTCCTGTCCGGTACGGCGGACCACCAGCACGTGCTCGACGTTGCCGGCCTTCTCGATGGCCTCGTCGACGGCCGGCTTCAGTGCGGACGGCTTGCCGCGCCGGTAGCCGCCGTCGGCGGTGATGACGACCCGCGCGTCGGCGTCCTGGATACGGGTCGCGAGCGCGTCCGCCGAGAAGCCGCCGAAGACGACGGAGTGGGCGGCGCCGATCCGCGCGCACGCAAGCATCGCGATCGCCGTCTCGGGGATCATCGGCATGTAGACGGCGACCCGGTCGCCCTTCTGAACGCCCAGCTCCAGCAGGGCGTTGGCGGCCTTGGAGACCTCGTCCTTGAGCTCGGCGTAGGTGATCGCTCGGCTGTCGCCGGGCTCGCCCTCGAAGTGGATGGCGACCCGGTCTCCGTGTCCGGCCTCGACATGCCGGTCGACGCAGTTGTACGCGACATTGAGCTCGCCGTCCTTGAACCACTTCGCGAACGGCGGGTTCGACCAGTCGAGGGTCTCGGTCGGCTCCTTGGCCCAGGTCAGCCGGCGGGCCTGTGCGGCCCAGAAGCCGAGCCTGTCAGCCTTGGCCTCCTCGTACGCCTCGGCCGTGACGTTGGCGTGCGCGGCCAGGTCAGCGGGCGGCGCGAAGCGTCGCTCCTCTTTCAAGAGGTTGGCCAGGCTTTCGTTGCTCACGACATCTCCCTTTCCCAGGGTGTCCGTTGTGTCCCAGGCCACAGCTCATCAGAACCGAGGGGCCGCTGACAAGGGCCGACGGCCGATTGGTTTAGACCTGTCGGTTGTCTTTCGAGGTGGTCCTTCCGAGGTGGTCATCCGTAGCCACGGACGCCGCCCTGCCCGGGTTCAGCCGAGTTGGCCATGTCGCAGCGGCGGGGCGCGGCTCCCCCAGGTGAGAGCCGCGCCCCGGGACCCGTTCAGGCGGACAGGTCCGCCGCCCGTACGTGGTCGAACACTCCGCCGTCGCGCGCCTCGGTGAGCAGATACGCCTGCGCCTCGCCCACGTGGAAGTACATGCCGTGCAGCTCCAGCGCCCCGGCCCGCAGCGCACGGGCCACCGACTCATGGGCGCGCAGATGGTCCAACTGCTGCACCACATTGGTCAGGCACAGCTGCTCGACCGCGTCCGCCGGAGCCCGCCCGGCCAGCCGGGCCCAGGGGCGGCCGCCGTCGGCCATCCGCTCCAGGCTGGGCAGTCCGTGCCGCAGCCACCGCTTCAGCGGCGTCTGCGCGCCCCCCGGCTCGGAGTTGAGCAGCGCCTGCATGGCTCCGCACCCGGAGTGCCCGCACACCGTGATGGAGCGCACCTGCAGCACGTCCACCGCGTACTCGATCGCCGCCGCCACCGAGTCGTCCCCGCTCTCCTCGCCGGGCGGGGGCACGAGGTTGCCCACGTTGCGCACCACGAACAGGTCGCCCGGACCACTGGAGGTGATCATCGAGGTGACGAGGCGGGAGTCGGCGCAGGTGAGGAAGAGCTGCACCGGCCGCTGCCCCTCCCTGGCCAGCCGCGCCAGCTCACCCCGCACCAGGGGCGCGGTGTTGCGCTGGAACGCGCTGATGCCTCGGACCAGTTGGTGGTTTCCCGGCCCAGGGGTCGGGGTGGGGTGGGCGTGGGGAAGGCGGCGGGAGGCGGGATCGGGGTCGGGGGTGTCGGCGGCGGTGGGGTCGGCGGGGTCGGCCGGGGCGCCGTCCGGCGCCTGGCCGGGGTGTTCGGCTCCGGGGGCGTCCGGCGTGCCGGCCGGGCTCGCGGCGGGCGGTGGCGCGGGGAGCGGCCGGTCGCACTGGTGGTTGCGCCAGGGCGTCCAGGGACCGCACCCGCAGTCCGCGTCGGCGACGGGCTGCGCGTCGGTGTCGGTGTCGGTGCCGATGTCTGCGATCCGTACGCCGCCCCGGCGACGGCCCGTGATCTCGGCTGTGCCGCCGTGCGCGGTGTGGGTCTTCTGCCAGTCCTGCAGGGTCTCGTACGCCGCGTGGTCCATGAACGAACCGTTCAACTCCACGACGGCGTGGGAGTCCTGGGGCACGAGATGCAGGGCCCGGCTGAGCCGCGGGACCGCGAGGAACGTCAACTGGCCGCGTACATGGACGTGATGGACTCCTTCCTTCTCGTCGTGCGTGATACGGGTGTGGGTGAGGCGGTGCAGGGCGACGGCCACGGCGACGGCGATGCCGAGCAGCACGCCCTGCAGGACGTTGAGGAACACCACGCCGAGGGTGGTGACGGCGTACACCAGCACCTCTCGGTGGCGGGTCACCGTGCGGATGTGGTGCAGGGACACCATCTGGATGCCGATGGCCATCACCAGGGCGGCGAGCGAGGCGAGCGGAATGAGCTCCAGGATCGGGACCATCAGCAGCGCGGCGATCACTACGAGAACGCCGTGCAGCATCGTGGAGTTCCGGCTCACGGCACCCGCTTGCACATTCGCCGAACTGCGCACCGCCACCCCGGCCACGGGCAGCCCGCCGAGCGCCCCGGAGACGACGTTGGAGGCGCCCTGGCCGAGCAGCTCCCGGTCCAGGTCGGAGCGGACGACACGGCCGGGGCTGCCGGGGCGGGTGGCCTGGGCGGCGCGGGCGGCGGCCAGCTTGTCGACGGCGACCGCGCCGAGCAGGGACTGCACGCTGCACACCAGCGTGATCGTGAGCACGGCGGCGGCCAGGCCCAGCACCGGTCCCTCGGGCAGCCCGACCAGGGAGTGGCTGTGCCAGGACGGCAGCTCCACCTTGGGCAGGGTGAGGCCGGCGAGCGCGGCGGTGGCGGTGGCGCCGGTGACGGCGACGAGCGCGGCGGGGACCTTGCGCAGCAGGCGGCCCGCCCGGCCGGGCAGGCGGGGCCAGAGCAGCAACAGGGCCAGGGTCAGCACACTCACCACCAGGGCGGCGGGGTGCAGATCGGCGAGCTGGGCGGGCAGGGCGCGCAGATTGTCGAGGACGGAGCTCTGCGGGCTGCCGCCGAGGACGATGTGCAGCTGTGCGACGGCGATGGTGACGCCGATGCCCGCCAGCATGCCGTGCACGATGGCGGGGCTGACGGCGAGCGCGTTGCGCGCCACGCGCAGACAGCCGAGGCCGAGCTGGGTGAGCCCGGCGAGGACGGTGATGGCGCAGGTGGTCCGCCAGCCATAGCGGTGGATGAGGTCGGCGGTGACCACGGTGAGTCCGGCGGCCGGGCCGCTGACCTGCAGCGGGGAGCCGCCGAGCCGTCCGGCGACCAGGCCGCCGACGGCGGCGGCGACCAGGCCGGCCTGAAGGGGCGCGCCGGTGGCGAGGGCGATGCCGAGGGACAGGGGGAGGGCGATCAGGAAGACCGCGATCGAGGCGGACACATCGGCACCCGCGAGCCGGAAGCGGCGGCGCGGGGCCGGGGGCGGGCTGTGGGGCGGGTGGATGCGCTCGGATGCGGCAGGTCCGGTGGATCCGGACGAGTCGAACGAGTCGGATGGGCGAGTGGGGACGCAGGCGGACATGTTTCCCGTCTCCTCCGGGGCAGCGCGGTCGCGGATGGGGGGACCCCCCGTCGATGGCGGGGGCGGTCGCGGCCGTGGGTCACGGCGTGCAGCGGCGGGATGAATCAACGCTCGGTAAACGGATCGTAATGCAGAGTAAAGGGCTGGCATGGATTTTCGAGGCATATGGGGCAACTAATCACTCAAGCGGGTGATGCGGGCATGTGATCGGCTTGTCGTACTAATTCCTTCTCGCTCCCGTGCGACCTTGGCCGCGCTGTCGGCACCCGAGAGAAGGAAGAAGGTGGGCGGATATGGCCGCCACCCGCAAGATCGCCACGGGCACCGTGATCGCCGCGGCCTGCGCCGCGGCGCTCGCCGGATGCGCGACCGGAGACCAGGGCACCTCCAAAGGGGTCCCCGGTCCGCCGAAGGCGAAGCCGGCCGCCCCGGCGCCGCAGAGCGCCATCCGCCTGATCGGCGACGGCTCCACCGCGTACACCGGGGCCCAGCCGCACCTGCCCCGGGCGGAACGGATGAAGCCGGGTCAGAAACCGCCGCAGTTCGTGGTCTTCTCCTGGGACGGCGCCGGCGAGGACAGCCAGCGGCTGTTCTCCCACTTCCGCGAGGTCGCCAAGAACAACAACGCGACCATGACGTACTTCCTCAGCGGTGTGTACCTGCTGCCCGAGGAGAAGCGCGACCTGTACCGGCCGCCGCAGCACTCACCCGGCCGCTCCGACATCGGCTTCAACGACACCAAGGGCATCGCCGACACCGTCGAGCAGCTGCGCCTGGCGTGGCTGGAGGGCAACGAGATCGGCACCCACTTCAACGGCCACTTCTGCGGCAAGGGCGGCGGCGTCGGCGAGTGGACGGTCGAGGAGTGGAAGGACGAGATCGCCCAGGCCAAGAAGTTCGTCAAGACCTGGAGGACCAACGCGGGGCTGACGCAGACCGAGCCGCTGCCCTTCGACTACGACAAGGAGCTCATCGGCGCCCGCACCCCGTGCCTGGAGGGCCGGCAGAATTTCATGAAGGCCGCCCGCGAGCTGGGCTTCCGCTATGACACCAGCGGCGTCAACAACCAGGTCTGGCCCGGCCGGAAGGAGGGCCTGTGGGACCTGTCCATGCAGCTCGTGCCCTTCCCCGGTCACTCCTTCGAGCAGCTCACCATGGACTACAACTTCATGGTCAACCAGTCCGGCACGACCACCCAGGGCAACCCGGCCCAGCACCGGTTCTGGGGCGACCAGATGCGTGACGGCCTGCTCCAGGGCTTCCGCCGCGCCTACGACGGCAACCGGGCGCCCCTGATCATCGGCAACCACTTCGAGTCCTGGAACGGCGGTACCTACATGCGCGCCGTCGAGGAGGTCGTCGAGACGGTCTGCAACAAGCCGGACGTGCGCTGTGTGTCCTTCCGGCAACTGGCCGACTGGCTGGACGCGCAGGACCCGAAGATCCTCGCCAAGCTGCGCACCCTGAAGGTCGGCGAGGCCCCCAAGGAGGGCTGGCAGACCTTCCTGACGGCCCGCCCCGCCCCGGCCCCGAGGGGGGTACCCGGGGCGCCGACGGACAGGCCGTAGCTACGCGGGCGCGGCGATCCCCTCGCGCAGCACGAACGACGGGTCGACCTGCGCGGCCAGGTCGGCCCCGGTGCGCTCGTTGCCCCAGGACCGGGCGTTCTTCAGGTGGAAGTGGACCATCTGGCGGGTGTAACGCTCCCAGTCGCGCCGTTCGTACGACGCCTCGACGGCCGACCGCAGCCGGCGCAGGGCCTCGTGGTTGGTCTCCTCCAGGAGGTCGAACCGGGGTGGGCGGCCCTTCTCCATGGCGCGCACCCAGTCCGAGTGCCCGACCGTCACGAGCAGGTCGTCGCCGATCTCGGCGCGCAGGAAGTCGAGGTCGTCCTGCCCCTGGACCTTGTTGCCGACGACCTTCAGCTCGACGCCGAAGTCGCGGGCGTACTCCTTGTACTGGCGATGGACGGAGACCCCCTTCCGGGTCGGCTCGGCGACGAGGAACGTGATGTCGAAACGGGTGAACATGCCGGAGGCGAAGGAGTCCGAGCCCGCCGTCATGTCCACCACGACGTACTCGTCGCGCCCGTCCACCAGGTGGTTCAGGTACAGCTCCACCGCTCCCGTCTTGGAGTGGTAGCAGGCGACCCCCAGGTCGGCGTCGGTGAAGGGGCCGGTGACCATCAAACGGACGGCGCCGCCGTCGAGTTCCACCGGGCGGGCGCATGCGTCGTAGACCGGGTTGTTCTCACACACCCGCAGCAGCCGGGAGCCCCCGCCGGGCGGGGTCGTCTTGATCATCGTGGCTGCGGAGGTGATCCGGGGGTTGGAGCCGCGCAGATAGTCCTTGATCAACGTCAGCCGGTCGCCCATCGCGGGCAGGTCCGCGGCCTCCGTCTCGTCCAGGCCGAGCGCGGCCCCCAGGTGCTGGTTGATGTCCGCGTCGACCGCGATCACGGGCGCGCCGGTGGCGGCGAGGTGGCGGATGAACAGGGAGGAGAGCGTGGTCTTGCCGCTGCCGCCCTTCCCGGCGAAAGCAATTTTCATGTTCACGAAGGGTAGTGGCGTGATAGCTGTACGTGGCGGGCTTGCGTGAAGAAGACCACTCAATCGTGGGGCGAAGCTTGCGGGTGCGTAGTGTCGTACGTATGAGTACGACAGGCGCGACCGCCGATCCGCTAGCGGCGCTGGGCTCGTTGCCCGGCGTGGCCGAGTCCGTGGAGTCCGTGCGCAAGGCCGTGGACCGGGTCTACGGGCACCGCATCATGCGACGCCGCAGTACGGAGATCACCGCCGAGGCGGCGCTGCGCGGCGCTCGCGGTTCGGCGGCGCTCTCCGGTGCGGACTGGGCCCTGGAGGAGGTGCGCCGGCGCACCGACTTCAGCGGTGACGACGAGGCGCGTGTGATGGGTGCCGCCCTGCGGCTCGGCGCCGAAGCGGGTCAGCTGCTGTCCATCTGGCGTCAGTCGCCCCTGCGGGTGCTGGCCCGGCTGCACCTGGTGGCGGCCGCGGACCGCGGTGACGAGGTCGGACGGCCGCGGCAGGCGGGCGAGAACGTCGACGAGCCACTGATCGAGCTGCCGCTGCCGGGCGCGTCGGAGGTGTCCGGGCGGCTGGAGGGCCTGGCCGAGCTGATCGTCACGGGCAGTTCCGCGCCCGCCCTGGTCACCGCGGCCGTGGTGCACGGCGAGCTGCTCGCGCTGCGTCCCTTCACCTCCCACAACGGGCTCGTCGCGCGCGCGGCCGAGCGGATCGTGCTGATCGGCAGCGGTCTGGACCCCAAGTCGGTCTGCCCGGCGGAGGTGGGCCACGCCGAACTGGGGCGCGCGGCCTATCTGGCGGCCCTGGACGGCTATGTCTCCGGCACCCCGGAGGGCATGGCGGCCTGGATCGCGCACTGCGGCAGGGCGGTCGAGCTGGGGGCCCGGGAGTCGACGGCGGTGTGCGAGGCGCTGCAGCGCGGGGCGGCGTAGAACAGCTGCGGGGTGGCCGTATAGCGCCGTAGAGCGCTGCGTGGACGCGGCGTGGGCAACAAGGTGCGGCGGTACGAGGACTCGTACCGCCGCTGGCATGACCACCGGGTTACCAAGCGTCCTCGATATGTCGCCCATCAGGTCGGGATCTTTGCCCGTCACCTGGTGCGGCTGGCCCGTAATCGACGGGTCGACGTCGCGTGGGTGCCCGGTGTTCATGCGCGGTCCGTGGGGCCAAAATGCGTTTAAAGGTGATCCTCTCGGATGTCCTTCGGTCTCGCGGGCCGACAACTCCTTTGTACTCCAGAACCCAGACAACCGGAACCCCTGCCTGCAGTTCTTTGCTTTCGCTCTCAGGCAGGAGCCAATCGGGCGCGGCGTCGGCTGGCGTACCAGACGATGCCCGCGGTGGCCGCCGCCGCTCCTATGGCCGCGGCCGCCACCAGGGCCGGGCGGGGCGGCACGGAGAAGTTCGGGATGCGCTGCTTGAGCCGTACGGGCCGGTGGAAGTCCAGAATCGGCCACCCGCGCGCGACAGCCTCGCGGCGCAGCGCGCGGTCCGGGTTCACGGCGTGCGGATGCCCGACCGACTCCAGCATGGGCAGGTCGGTCGCCGAGTCGCTGTAGGCGTAGCACCGGGAGAGGTCATAGCCCTCGGACTCCGCCAGCTGCCGGATCGCCTCCGCCTTGGTCGGGCCGTAGGCGTAGTACTCGACCTCGCCGGTGTAACAGCCGTCGTCCCCTACGACCATACGGGTGGCCACGACCCGGTCCGCGCCGAGCAGCACGCCGATCGGCTCGACCACCTCGGCGCCCGAGGTGGACACGATCACCACGTCGCGGCCGGCGATGTGGTGCTCCTCGATGAGGGAAGCGGCCTCGTCGTAGATGATCGGGTCGATCAGGTCGTGAAGGGTCTCGGCCACGATCTCCTTCACCTGTTGGACGTTCCAGCCACGCACCATCCCCGAGAGGTACTCGCGGGTGCGCTCCATCTGGTCGTGGTCCATACCGCCGAGGAGGAAGACGAACTGGGCATACGCGGTACGCAAGGCGGCCCTGCGGTTGATCAGCCCGCCTTGGTAGAAGGACTTGCTGAAGGTGAGCGTGCTCGACTTCGCAATGACCGTCTTGTCCAGGTCAAAGAAGGCGGCTGTGCGGGGCAAGGAGTGGTTTTCCACGTCCTTGAGCATAGGGGCAGCCCATTCGGCGTAAGGTGGGCGCGTGGGTTTGCCTGAGAGGGCTCTCGGGTACACCATGGAAGTCACGGATCGTTCGCGACCGTGCTAACCCGGTCCGACTCCTCCCCCCCCGAGTCGGCCGTGGAGACGACCCCCGCTCTCCCCCCCGGCGGGGGTCGTCGCATGTCCGGGTGCGTTTTCCCCTTCTGTCCACGGCTGGGCCGCCCGTATCGAGGCGGTCGCGGCCGTCCCTTCCGCATGCCCGCATGTCGTCACGGTACGTAGTCGTCGGACTGCTCTCCGGAAGTCGCACACGAGTGGTGCGGGGCTCACCGGTATGGGTGACGGCGATATTCACAAGCCCTGACTCGTCCACAGATATCGACCAAGATCCACATCATTTCCCGGCTTCGCTGCACCGTGATTCCAGCGCGTCCGCTCGGGCCGACTTCACGACCAGTTCCGTTTGCGGCGCGCGCCGTTCATATGGAGACCGCTTGCCGGTTCTTCACACGTTTGGGAATCGCGGGGCCGCGGGGGCTGCGCGACCCGCAGCGAAGGGGGATGAAAACCGTGGCTGGAGCCGTCACACACGACCCGCCGCCCGCCGCCTCGGGACGGCAGGGCAGGCCGCTGATCGTCACCGAGGACGCCGAACTCCTCGACGACCTGCTGCGCCTGTGCGCCGCCGCCGGCGCCACACCGGAGGTGCGCCCCTGCCTGCCGGACGGCAGAGGGGGCTGGGACGCCGCGCCGCTCGTCCTGGTCGGCGACGACGTCGCGCGGCACGTGCGCGGGGCCGCGCGCCGACGCGGAGTGGTCCTCGTCGGACGCGACCAGGACGATTCCGGGGTGTGGCGCCGGGCCGTCGAGATCGGCGCCGACCACGTCCTGGTGCTGCCCGACGGCGAGCAGTGGCTCGTCGACCGCATCGCCGACGTCGCCGAGGGCGTCGGTCGGCCCGCGCTCACCGTCGGCGTCATCGGCGGGCGCGGCGGGGCCGGGGCGTCCACGCTCGCGTGCGCCCTCGCCGTCACCTCCGCGCGTGAGGGACTGCGCACCCTGCTCGTGGACGCCGATCCGCTGGGTGGCGGACTCGACGTACTCCTCGGCGGGGAGACGGCCGAGGGCCTGCGGTGGCCCGCGTTCGCCGCCTCGCGCGGCCGGGTCGGCGGCGGCGCGCTGGAGGAGTCGCTGCCCGAACTGCACTCGCTGCGGGTCCTCAGCTGGGACCGCGGCGACTGCGTCACCATCCCGCCGCCGGCCGTCCGCGCGGTCCTCGCCGCGGCGCGCCGACGGGGCGGCACCGTCGTCGTCGACCTGCCGCGCCGCGTCGACGCCGGGGTCGCCGAGGTGCTCGGACAGCTCGACGTCGGGCTGCTGGTGGTCCCCGCCGAACTGCGCGCCGTCGCGGCGGCCGGCCGGATCGCGTCCGCCGTCGGGATGGTCGTCCGAGACCTGCGGGTGGCCGTGCGCGGGCCGTACGCGCCCGGCCTCGACGACCGCGAGGTGGCGCGGCTGCTCGGCCTGCCCCTGGCGGGTGAGGTGCCCGTGGAGTCCGCCCTGCTGCGGCCGGACAACGGCAATTCACCGCCGGGCGCGACGGCACGAGGACCGCTGGGCCGCTTCTGCAAGGGCTTCTGGGAGCGGGCGTTGGTCGAGGTGGGTGGCGTATGAGGGGCGGCGGTCTGAGGTGTGGCGTGGGGTGTCGGGTGCCGGTGTCGGTCGAGGTGGGGGCGTATGAGGGGCGATCTGGAGCGCGGCGTGGGGTGTCGGGTGCGGATGTTGGTCGAGGTGGGTGGCGTATGAGCGGCGGCGGTCTGACGTGTGGCGTGGGGTGTCGGGTGCGGGTGTCGGTCGAGGTGGGTGGCGTATGAGTGCGGTGTTCGATGGGGGTGGTGGCCGTGCGCTGCTCGACGGGGTGCGGCAGTGGCTGGCCGAGAGCGGAGCCGAGCCGACGCCCGCGCGGGTGGCGCAGGCGTTGCGGGAGCAGGGGCGGGTGCTCGGGGACGCGGAGATCCTCGGCGCGGCCGAGCGGTTGCGGTCCGAGCTGGTCGGCAGCGGACCCCTGGAGCCGCTGCTCGCCGACCCGTCGGTGACCGACGTGCTGGTGTCGGCACCCGACCGGGTCTGGGTGGATCGCGGGGGCGGCCTGGAGACGGCCGATGTCTCCTTCCCGGACGCGGCGGCCGTACGACGCCTCGCACAGCGCCTCGCCGCGGTGGCCGGACGGCGCCTGGACGACGCCCGGCCCTGGGTGGACGCACGCCTGCCCGACGGCACCCGGCTGCACGCGGTGCTGCCCCCGGTCGCGGTCGGCTGCACCTGCCTGTCGCTGCGGGTCGTACGGCCGCGGGCGTTCACCCTCGACGAACTGGTCGCCGCGGGAACGGTCCCGCCCGGCGGGGACCGCGTGCTGCGGGCCCTGATCGAGGCGCGGCTGTCCTTCCTGGTCAGCGGCGGCACCGGAAGCGGCAAGACGACCATGCTCAGCGCGCTGCTCGGGCTGGTCGGACCGCGGGAGCGGATCGTGCTCGCGGAGGACTCGGCGGAACTGCGCCCCGACCACGCGCATGTGGTGCGGCTGGAGACCCGGCCCGCCAACCAGGAGGGCGCGGGCCTCGTCACGCTCGAGGACCTGGTGCGCCAGGCGCTGCGGATGCGGCCGGACAGGCTGGTCGTGGGCGAGGTGCGCGGGCCCGAGGTCGTCGAACTCAACCCCCAGTACGCACCAACACTCCGCGCATAGGTAAACCCGCAGGTCAACAGGGGTGTGCTAAGCGCTGCGCTGCTGCTGGCCCCGC